>JAOBWH010000083.1 GCA_025463265.1 Ilumatobacteraceae bacterium | reverse complement strand
AGCACGAGGTGGGCCATCATCCCGATGGGGATGCCGAGCAGCTGGCGGCGCAGCAGCCGGCGCTTTCGGGTGCACAGGACCAGCACGCCCAGCACCAGGACCGCCCCGACCACCGAGTGCAGGAGCTTCGGCCCACCGGTGAGCCCCTCCGCGACCGGGAGCACCGCGCCCGCGATCACCGTCCGGTAGTCGATCCCGGGGCTCTTGAAGACGATTGCGACCAGCAGGACCGAGAGGACCGCGAACCAGATCAGCACGGTGCGGGGCCGCTCAGGGGACGAGGATGCGGCCGCACTCCTCGCAGTGCCCGACCTCGCCGTCGGGCAGCTTGCGCATGCGAGCTGCCTCCATCGCCGAGAGGGTGAGGTGGCACCCCCCGCACTGCGTCCCGATGAGCCGGGCGACGCCGATGCCGCCCCGGCCGCCTCGCAGGGCGGTGTACTCCGCCAGGAGCGCCTCGGGCACCGGCTCGAGCGAGGTCGCCCGCAGCGCGGTCTCCGCATCGATCTCGGCGAGCACCTCGGCCTCGGCTGCGGTCAGCCGGAGCTCGGCGTCGGCCAGCACCGAGCGTCGCTGCCCCACGGTGGTCTCCAGGGCGGCGAGGCCGGTCTCGACCGGCTCGACCTGCTCCATGATCTCGATCTCCTGGTCCTCCAGCGCCGAGATGCGACGGCTGAGGGCGTCGATCTCCTTCTGGAGGTCCTGGAGCTCGCCAGGGCTGGTGACGGTGCCGCCGTAGAGCTTGGCGTCGAAGCCCGCCCGCTTCTCCTTGAGCGTCTCGACCTCGTCGTCGATCTTCTTCTGCTGACGGGCGAGGTCGTCTCGGACCGCCGTCTCGGTGAGCACCTGCGCCTCGGCGTCGGCGAGCGCCTTCGCTGCGGCGTCGCGCTCCTCGCGGGCTGGCAGGACCTCGTGGTGGTGGTGGAGCTGATCCAACCGGGTGTCGTGCGCCTGCACGTCGAGCAGTGCGAGCAACGCCGGGTTGTCGGTCATCCACCAGCTCCTAGTCGTCCTGGCCGAATCCCGGCTGGGGCGCCACGGTAACCGGCGCGGTGGGGGCGGGCGTCCCGCCGCCGCCGCCACCGTTGTTCCCACCGCCGTTGGTGCCGCCGTTGCCGCCGCCGTTGGTGCGGTTCCCACCGCCGTTGCTGCGGCGCGACGAGCCGCTGCTGCGGCTGCCGCCGATCTCGTTGGGCACCTTGCCGACGGACTTGCCCCGGCGGGTGCCTTCGGGCGGGATGAACCCGACCGTGGGCTGGCCGGCCATCAGCAGCGAGTAGTAGCGGCCCCAGGTGGTGGCCGGATAGCGGCCGCCGGTGGCCCCGCCGAGCCCGGCCTGGGCGAGGCTGATCCGGTCGACCGGCGCACCCATCCAGATCGCCGTGGACAGCTGCGGCGTGTACCCCACGAACCACACGTCGGCGGAGTCGTTGGTGGTGCCGGTCTTGCCGGCGGCCGCCTGGCCGCCGTCGATCTGGGCGTTCTTGCCGGTGCCGCCGACGACGTTCGACTCGAGCACCTGGTTCACCAGCCGGGCGGTCTGGGGGCTGATCACCCGGACCGGGTTGAGCTGGTGCTGGTAGAGGACCTTGCCGTTGCGGTCTTCGATCCGCTCGACGTAGTACGGCTCGTTGCGCATGCCGTCGTTGGCGAAGGTGGCGTAGGCGGAGGCCATGTCGATGGGGGTGATGTCGTACACGCCGAGCGGCAGCGACACCACCGGCTGCAGATCGCTGCGCACGCCGAGGCGCAGCGCCATCTCCACCACCTTGTCGGTGCCGACCACCTGGCCGAGGCGGAGGAAGGCGCAGTTGTTGGACGCCTGGGTCTGGCGGGTGATGGAGTTGGTGCCGCCCTTGCCCGACACCGAGTAGCTCTCCGCCTGGCCAGGCACGTCGAAGTTGCACGATCCGCCGCTCACCGTGTCGCTCGGGACGAACCCGTTCTCGAAGAGGGTGGCGAGCACGAAGGTCTTCATCGACGAGCCGGGCTGGCGGCCGGGCAGGTGCGTGGCCAGGTTGTACTGGTAGGTCTTGAAGCCGCCGTTGGGCCCGCCGACCATGGCCCGCACGGCCCCCGTGGACGGCTCGATGGAGGCGATGGCCTCGGTGCCGAAGGTCTGCTCGCCGTTCTTCGGGTTGGTGACCGGGAAGGTGCCGTCGCCCTGGTTGTTCGGCAGCGTCTCGTTGCGGGCCTGCATGGCCTTGAGCTGCATCTCCGGGTTGAACGTGGTGAACACCCGGATGCCGCTCTCGAACACGGTCCGGTTCCGGGCCGCCGGCGTGGCGCCCAGGCCGAAGCGGGGGTCATCGAGGAGCTGCTGCTTGACCTCCTCGACGAAGTAGTCGTTCGGCGGGAGCGGAACGTTGGGCACGGTGGGCAGCGGCACCTGCGAGTAGAGGCCGATCTCGTCCTTCGACAGGCGCTTGGTGGCGAGGAGGCGCTTGAACACGATGTCGCGGCGCTTCAGTGCCACGTCGTGGTTCTTGAACGGGTCGTAGTAGCTGGGGCTGCGGATGAGGGCGGCGAGCAGGGCGCCCTCGGACCAGTTCAGCTCGCCGACGTCCTTGTTGAAGTAGTACTCCGACGCAGCCTGCACGCCATAGGCGCCACCGCCGAAGTACACGCTGTTGAGGTAGCGCTCGAGGATCTTGTCCTTGCCCTTGCGGCAGTCGGCCTTGATGGGCTTCGGGCAGTAGCGCTCGTTCATCTGCTTCTCGAGCTCCACCGAGAGGAACGCCTCGCGGATCTTGCGGCTCAGGTCCTGCTCGCTGCCCACGAGGGAGTTCTTGACCACCTGCTGGGTGATGGTGGAACCGCCCTGGCTGGCCTCGCCAGACTGCAGGTTGGCGTCGACCGCCCGGCCGATGGAGCGGATGTTGACGCCCTTGTGCGTGTAGAAGCTCTGGTCCTCGGCGGCCAGCACCGAGCCCACGACGGTCTCCGGGACGTCCTCGAGATCGACCGCCACGCGGTTGCCGCCGGCGTTGATCAGCGTGCCCTGCAGGTTGCCGGCGCTGTCGTAGATGTAGGAGCGCTCGGCGAGGGGCTTGAGGCTCAACCGCTCGTGGTCCGAGCGGTGGGCGCTCACCAGCTCGACGACCTGCGGGCCGATGATCGCCACCGAAGCGGTGAGCACGGCCACGATCAAGATCATGACGAGCGAGAAGCGCAGGAGGCGAGAGAGGTAGAGCACAGCCCGACGAGCGTACCGGCCGCGGCGTCCCCGCTGATGGCGCCCGGCGAGCGGTAGGGTCCTCTGCCTGAGCCAGGCACCCGAAGACCCGCCGACCGACGGCCCCGGCCACCAGCCGCTGCACGCTGCGGACCGACGCCTGGACCTGGCGTTCAGCGCCCTCACCAGCACCGCAGCGGACGCGTTCCTCCACTGCCTCCAGCGCGAAGGCGGGTCATCGGAGCTGCCCCCGATCCTGGCCGAGCGGCTGCCGCAAGCCCGGTGGATCCCCACCGACACCCACGCCCTCACGTTCATCGATCCCAGCGATCACCTGCTCGTGCACCAGGCCTGGCTCGAGGCGTGCCACGGAGCGGACCGCATCGCCCGGGCCCGGGTCCGGACCGTGCAGCCGCTCGTGATCGACGGGGAGACCGCAGGACGGGTCGGCCGCTACGACCTCACGCTCATCGACCTGGTCGGCACCGAGGGGATCGATGCCGTGGTCGTGACCCTGACCCCCGTGGCCTCCGACGACCCCGCGGAGCACGTCATCGCCCCTCCCCCGCGCGGGGCCGCCTCCTTCCGGGTCAGCCTCGACTCGAAGGGCGTCATCATCGGCGGAACGCCCAGCGTGGCGTCGCTGCTCGGGAGGTCGCTCGTCGATCTGGTGGGAACCGACATCGCCCCGCTGATCCACCCCGACGACCTGGAGGCCGCCACGGGCACCTGGGACGACGTGCTGGCCAAACCCGACCAGTCCCAGACGGTGCGCCTCCGCCTCCGACACAGCGACGGGACCTGGCGCTGGTTCCACGACACCGTCTGGAACGCGCTCAGCGACCCGGACGCACCGGGCATCTTGTGCGAGTTCCACGACATCCACTCGCTCGTGGAGGCCGAGCAGGCCCTCCACGCCAGCGAGCTGGGGTTCCGGACCCTGGCGGAGTCCCTGCCGGTGGGCGTCACGGTCCTCGACCAGGACGGCCGCGTGCACTTCGCGAACCACCGTCTCGTGACCATCCTCACCGAGGCCGGGCTGTCGGGGCCGCTGTCGCCCACGAGCCCCACCCCCGAGCCCGCCGGACCTGGGTTCGTCACCAGCTGGTCGGACCTGGTGGACCCGTCGTTCGCCGACGAGGTCGCGGACCTGGTCTGGCCCCGGGACCCCTCGGCCGACGCCCCCGTCTCGCGCCAGGTCGAGGTCACCCGGCCCGACGGGCAGACCGTCCACCTCCTGCTGCAGGCCGTCACCATCTGGAACGCGGAGGGCCGCAGCGTCATCGTCAGCGTCCAGGACGTGTCCGAGGAGGTCCACACCAGCCGGGCGCACACCCGCCTGATCCAGGTGGTGGACGAGGTCGACGATGTCGTGATCGTCTGCCAGACCGACGACACCATCGCCTACCTCAATCAGGCGGCGCGCCGCTTCTTGGGCGACGACGCGGTCGGCCAGCGGATCAAGGGCTTCATGCCCGGACCGGTGCGCGACGTCACCGAGGGGACGATCGAGCCCCTCCTGTCCGACAACCTCGGCTGGAAGGGCGACCTGCGGATCATCGACCTCGCCGGCAGCTGGCACACCATGGCCACCACCGTCCGGCCGGTGGTGGACCCCACCTCGCAGGAGCTCCACGTCGGCATCACCATGCGAGACGTCACCGCCGAGCGCGCCCACGAGCGGGTCCTCGCCCGCCAGGCCCGCCACGACACCCTGACCGGGCTCCCCAACCGGTTCGCGCTCATGGAGATGCTCGACGCGCTGGGCGCCGGCGGCGACCCCGAGGACCACCTCGCCGTGTTCTTCATCGACCTCGACAACCTCAAGATCGTCAACGACGGCCTCGGCCACAGCGCCGGAGACCGGCTGCTCGTCGCCGTCGCCGACGAGCTCCAGCGCGAGGCCGGCGACGACACGGTCGCCCGCTTCGGCGGCGACGAGTTCGTCGTCGTGTGCGAAGGCGTGGGCCCCGACGACGCGCTCCGCCAGGCCGAGCGGTTCCTCGGCGCCGTGCAGCGGTCCGAGGTCCTCGGCGTGTCGAACCACGTGTCGGCCAGCATCGGCGTCGCCACCTCCGCCCGCCAGGACTCCGACCCCGAGCGCCTCATCCGGGACGCCGACGCCGCCATGTACGCAGCCAAGCGCGCCGGACGGGCCCGGTGCGCCGTGTTCGACGAGGCGCTGCGCGAGCGGGTGAGCCGCCGGTTCCAGATGGAGGCGGCGCTGCGGTCCACGATCGAGCGCGACGGCCTGAGCGTCTCGTTCCAGCCGATCGTGTCGCTCGCCGACGGGCGCATCAGCGGACTGGAGGCCCTGTGCCGCTGGGACGAGGGCTCCCCGGCGGACTTCATCCCCATCGCCGAGGAGTCCGGGCTGATCCTGCCCCTGGGCGCCCAGGTGCTCGCCTCGTCGCTGCGCCAGGTCGTCGAGTACCGGCGGGCGCACCCGGCCCACGATGCGCTCCGCATCGGCATCAACGTCTCGGCCCGGGAGCTCGACCAGCCCGACTACGCCTGGCGCACCCTGGAGATCATCCGGGCCAGCGGGATGCCCATGGACCAGGTGGTCCTGGAGCTCACCGAGTCCGTCCTCATCGACCCGCGCGAGGAGATCGACGCCTGCCTCCGCCAGCTCCGCGACGCCGGGGTCTCGCTCGCGCTCGACGACTTCGGCAGCGGGTACTCGTCGCTCACGTACCTCCGCCGCTACCCGCTCGACGTCTTGAAGCTGGACATCTCCTACACGCAGGCCATGGTCCACGATCCCGAGACCCGGGTGATCGTCGAGACGCTGGTCGGCATGGCCAACCGCCTGGGCCTGCGGGTGGTGGCCGAGGGCGTCGAGACCGAGGAGCAGCTCGACCTGGTGCGCGAGCTCGAGGTCACGTGGGTGCAGGGCTACCTCGTGGGCCGCCCGGTGCCCATCGACGAGCTCGGCGGCCTACCGCCCGTGGGCCTGCTCACGCCCCGGGGCTGATCACGCCGACGGGCTGATCACGCCGACGGGATGACCACCCAGATCCGAGCGCTCGGAGCCGGCTCCGAAGGTACGGGCAACCCGGACTGCGCCAGCTCGGCGCCGGTCATCGACACGGTCTCGCCCCGGTGCTCGGACCCCGGCGTGGCGTCCTCCACCACGTAGCGCCGATCCGCCACGAGCCCGGGCACCAGGACCGGCTCGCCCTCGTCGGGCTCATCGCCCTCCAAGCGGTAGGCGAAGGCCACCGCCGCCGGCCCCTCGGGAACCCCAGCGTCGGCCGCACCCGGGTGGAGGTAGGCCAGCGCGCCGCGAGGGCCGTCCACCGGCGAGACCAGGCGGTGCAGGTCGCCGAACTGCACCAGCGACCGGATGCGCTTGGCAGTCTCCGCCGCCTGGACGGCGGCGGTGCGCTCGCCATCGGTCATCCTCGCCGGGTCGAGGTCGAAGCCGAAGCGAGCGCTCAACGCCACGGCGCAGCCGAACGCCACCGGCTTGTCGCCCCACCGGGTCACGTGGGCGCCCAGCACCGACGCCGGCAGCAGGTGCGACGCGCCCCACTGGATGCGGACCCGGTCGACCGGGTCGGTGTTGTCCGAGGTCCACAGCTCGTGGAACCACCGCAGCGTCTCCAGGTTCGAGCGGCCGCCGCCCGACGCGCACAGCATCAGCTCCACCTCGGGATGGCGGCGGGCGACCTCCGCCATGATCGCGTTCGTCGCCCGGACCCGGTCGACCGCGAGGTGCGACTGGCGGTCGACGGGCAACGTCGACGACCCCGCCTCGAACACGTCGCGGTTGGCGTCCCACTTCAGGTAGCTGATCCCCGGGTGGAGCGCCAGGGTGCGGTCGATCACCTCGATGACGAACGCCTGCACCTCCGGCCGCAGCACATCGAGCACCAGCTGGTTGCGCTCCTCGCGCCGCACCCGGTCGGGCTCGTGGATCACCCAGTCCGGGTGCTCCTCGTAGAGCGCCGAGCGGGCGTTGACCATCTCGGGCTCGACCCAGAGGCCGAACCGCATGCCGGCGCCCAGGGCATGGTCGATCACCGGGCTGAGGCCGTCGGGGAACTTGGCGGCGTCGACCATCCAGTCGCCGAGTCCCTGGGTGTCGTCGTCGCGCGGGTACCGCTCGCCGAACCAGCCATCGTCGAGGAGGAACAGCTCGGCGCCGAGGGCGGCGGCGCCGTCGACCACCGCACGCACCTTGGGCGTGTCGAGGTCGAAGAACATCGTCTCCCAGTTGTTGAACACGAGGGCGCGGGGGCGATGGCCGTCACGGATCTGGTGGTCCCGTGTCCAGCGGTGGAGCGCCCGGCTGGTGGGACCGGTGCCGTGGTCGGACCACACGAGCGCCACCGGCGGCGCCACGAAGCGCTCGCCCGGCTCGAGCAGCCGCTCGGCGCCGCGGTGCTGGATCCCGGCGATCAGCCGGCAGTGGCGGTGCATCCCCATCTCGGCGTCGAAGCGGGTGTCGCCGCCCCAGATCACCGTGGCCGCCAGCACCGACCCCTCGGTCTCGGTCGCCCGCCCGGTCCCGGCGAAGAGGGCGATGGCCGGGCGGTGCAGCGACGACCGCACCCCACCGGCCGACGCCACCGTCTTGGTCCCGGGCGTGAGCGGCTCGGTGGTCTCGGTCCACTCGTGGGCCCAGCCGCCGCCCCAGTGCGTGAACCACGGGTCCTCGCCGGGCAGCGCCGGCGCCGCGGACGAGGCCTGGTGCAGGGTCGACGTCGAGTCGCCCGTGTTCGTGACCTCGACCCACTGCTCGATGACCCCGTGGTCCGGCCACGTCCGCCAGCACAGGGTCACCACCAGCGGCGCCGCCCGGTCGACCAGCTCGACGCGGTGCAGCCGGCCGTGCGCGTGCAGCTGCTCGGACCAGCCGTCCACCACGAGGCGGGTCGACGGGTGCCCGGTCCCGTGGGTGACCCGCAGCGCCGGCTCCCGCAGGACCTCCTCGCCGTGGGTCGGGTAGGCCAGCGGGTACAGCTGCGTCGGGAACGGAGCCTCGATCCGCGCCACCTCGGGGCCGCCGAGGCCGAGCTGGTGCAGCCGCCGGTCCTCCCCCACCTCGAGCACCAGGACGGTGCCGCCCCCGTCGATCACGATCCGTTCCCCCGTCATGGCCGGAGAACCTAGGGGCCGCACCACCCCCGCACGACCGAGGCGACCGCAGCCACCACCGCCTCGCCGTCCGGCCACCCGCACGACACCGGTCGATCACCTGCGGTCCATCCGGGCCTCGTAGGGTGGCGCCGTCACGCTCTCAGGGGGAGAACCACGATGACCCGCTCGTCCCGCCCGATCCGCCGCGCCTCGGCCGTGGGCCTCGCCGTCCTCGTCGCCGTCGGCACCCTCGCCTTCGGGCCGTCGAGCCCGGCGGGCGCCGCCGGAGTCACCACCCACTCGTGGATGGCGGTCCAGGCCATCGACCAGGTCACCAGCCCCCAGCTGAAGACGCTGCTCAAGGCGAACAAGGAGTACGTCCGGGCGGGCGCCCACTTCCCCGACTCGGGCTACGCCTTGTCGAACACGTACGGCGAGGAGGCCCACTGGCAGCGGTTCCACGACGCCTACGCCGCCCAGATCCTGACCCACAGCGAGTGCACGAACCTGGCCGCACCGACCGGGCCCTGCGCCAAGATGGTCGCCTTCCTCATGGGCATGATCGGCCACGGGATGGGCGATGAGGTGTGGGACTGGCTGTTCGAGCCCTACGTCGCCGACCTCGAGGAGTACTACACGCCCTCCACGCTCGGCGGGCAGGCGAACGAGGGCGGCGCCGAGCTGCAGCTGGACCTGGTGGCCATCGCCGACTTCGGCCAGCCCACCACCAACCTCGTGGCGTTCCCCGGCCACGGCGACCTCCTCGCCGCCTTTGGCGCAGTCGGGATGGACGACATCGACGACGACCAGCTCAACCTGGGGCAGGCGGCGATGAACGTGGTGCACGACGTGGAGAAGCAGTGGGCGCCGACCCACATCGTCGACCTGCACCAGGCCATGCCGTGGACCTCGCACAACGTGGTCACCGCACCGGGCGGCGTGGACTTCGCCGCCACCGCCATCGCCGGCGAGTGGAACGTCATGTGGGGCCGGCTGCTCGGCAGCCAGCCCGCCACGAGCGTGTCGATCACCTACCCGGCGAGCAACGAGCTCCTGGTCCCCGCCACCGGCTGGAACCGCACCATGCAGCCCGGCTCGGCTCGCGGCCGCGGCGGCGCCCGCAACCGCATCACCGCCGTGCTGACCTACGCCCGGCCCTACACCGGGAGCGCCGGCACCACCTCCAACGAGCTGCCCGCCGGGTCCATGACCCTCGTGGAGCGCGACACGAGCGAGGCCGTGCCGATCATGGCCGGGTGGCCGCGCAGCGTCCCGTACGGCGCCGACGCCGGCGAGCACATGGTCGACATCCAGCCCGCCGGCGACCTGAAGCCGTGCACCTGGTACCGGGCCGGCGTCACCGCCAACCTGGTCGACGCCCGCAACCAGCCGGTCACGCCGATGACCTGGGACTTCCGCACCGGCACCGATGGCGACGGCAACCGGTGCCCCGACGATCCCTACATCCCGAACGAGAAGTTCGTCCGCAAGGTCACGACCGATCTCCTCGGCCGGGCAGCGACGGAAGAGGAGCTCCAAGCGGCGAACCACGCCTTCGAGCGGGGTCGCACCCGGCGCACGTTCACGTCCACCACGCTGGCCTCCACCGAGGAGCGGCAGCTGCTCGTGACCCGGGCGTTCCAGCAGTACCTGGGCCGCACGCCCGACCCGAGCGGCCTCACCTACTGGGCCACCAAGCTGAAGACGATCACCGTGCCGGACCTCTCGGCCCGCCTCCTCGGCTCGGACGAGGTGTACCGCAAGGCCGGTTCCACCAACAGCGGCTACGTCGCCGCGCTCTACCCGCTGGTCCACGGGCGCGACGTCGACCCCAGCGGCCACGCCTACTGGACCAAGAAGCTCGATCAGGGCCTCGACCGGGGGAAGCTGGCCAAGATGCTCCTCACCAGCCACGAGTCCGCTCGGCGCACCGTCGCCCAGTCCTACCAGGACCTCCTCGGTCGGGCGCCCGACGCCAGCGGCTGGGCCCACTGGACCGGCGTCCTCGAGCGTGCCGGCGACCCGCGGACCCTCTGGCTGTCGCTCATCTCGAGCACCGAGTACGACCGCAAGGCCCAAGCCCTGTGATCCACCGGGCCCAGCCGGGTGACCGGCCGCGGCTACCGGTCGGCGAAGGCGGGCACCGGGCGTCGTGAAGATCCTCATCATGGGTGCGACCGGCTACATCGGGGGGCGGCTCGCGCCGCAGCTCGCCCTCGAGGGCCACGAGGTCCGGTGCCTCACCCGCCGGCCCGACCACCTCGCCGAGATCGATTGGGCCAGCTCGGTCGAGATCTGCGAGGGCGACGCGCTCGACCCGGCGTCGCTCGAGGCGGCGATGGTCGACATCGACGTCGTGTACTACCTGGTGCACTCGATCGGCACCGGCTCGACGTTCGAGGAGACCGACCGGCAGGCGGCCCGCAACACGGCCGAGGCCGCCGCCGGTGCCGGCTTGGCGCGGATCATCTACCTCGGCGGGCTCGTCCCCACCTCCGACGATGTGTCGCCGCACCTCGCCTCCCGTGCCGAGGTCGGCCAGATCTTCCTCGACGGCGCCGTGCCCGCCGTCGTGCTGCAGGCCGGCGTGATCCTCGGCAGCGGCTCGGCCTCGTTCGAGATGCTCCGCTACCTGACCGAGCGCCTGCCTGCGATGGTGACGCCGCGCTGGGTGAGCTCGCTCGTGCAGCCGATCGCCGTGCGCGACGTGCTCTCGTACCTGGCGGGCGCGCTGGACCTCGAGCCCGGCACCGACCGCCGCTTCGACATCGCCGGCCCGGACATCTTGAGCTACCGGGAGATGATGCAGCGCTACGCATCGGTCGCCGGGCTGAAGCGGCGGATCATCATCCCGGTGCCCGTCCTGACGCCGTGGCTGTCGAGCCAGTGGATCAACGTGGTCACCCCGGTCCCCAAGGCGATCGCCCAGCCCCTCGTCGAGTCCCTCCGCAACGACGCCGTCGCCCACGAGCACGACATCGAGGCGCTCATCCCGCTGGACCTCTGCCCGTTCGACGAGGCGGTCCGCCTCGCCCTCGAGCGGATCCGGCTGGCCGATGTGGTGACCCGGTGGTCGGGTGCGTCGTGGCCCGGGGCGCCCAGCAACCCGATGCCGACCGATCCCGATTGGAGCGGAGGGACGGCCTACCGCGACGACCGCGACCTCCCGGTGGACGTGCCGCCCCAGGACCTGTGGCGGGCCATCGAGGGCATCGGCGGCGACCACGGGTGGTACTCGTTCCCGCTCGCCTGGGCCGTGCGCGGACTGCTGGACCGCGCCGTCGGCGGCGTCGGGCTCCGGCGCGGCCGCCGGCACCCCGACCGCCTCGTGCTGGGCGACGCCGTCGACTTCTGGCGGGTCGAAGCGCTCGAGCGCGGCCGGCTGCTCCGGCTCCGCGCTGAGATGCGCCTCCCCGGCGAGGCGTGGCTCGAGTTCTCGATCACCGACGAGGGTGACAAGACCGTCCTCCACCAGCACGCCCTCTTCATCCCCCGGGGCTTGCTCGGCACGCTCTACTGGTGGTCGGTGTACCCGTTCCACGGCGTCGTGTTCGGCTCGATGATCGCCAACCTGGCGAAGGCCGCCCTCGCCCATCCGGAGCCTGCACCCGATCCCGAGGCCGCCGCGGCAGCCGATGGGGCGCTCGACCCCGATCCGGAGCCCACGCTCCCGCGCTGACCTGGGCGCCTCCCCCGGTCGGGTCCCGAGGCCGTCGAGCCGGACGGTTGGCCGAGCGCACGTCGTAGGGTGCGGCGATGATCGACCCGTCCCACCACGAGATCGCGACGGGCCGCTGAGCCCGGCACGCCCCCGGGTGGTCGTCGCCGGGCTGGGCGACACGGGTGTCCTCGTCGCGACCCGCCTGGCCCGGTCGTGCGACGTGGTCGGCATCGCCACCCGCCCGGCGCTCGTGAGCGGCCAGGAGCTCGGGACCCGGCTCACCAGCCCGGACCGCTGGCGGCGCACCTACCTGGTCCCCCTCTCCCGGTTCCGCAAGCTCGATCGGATCCGCACCGTCCAGGGCCGGATCACGGCGGTCGACCTCGACGCCCGCACGGTGCAGGTCGAGCAGGCCGCTGTGACCGAGCACGCCGGCGGTGGCGAGATCACCCTCCCGTACGACGCCCTGGTCATCGCCACCGGCGCGTCGAACGGCTTCTGGCGCCACGACCGGGTCGAGGACCTGGCGGCCATCGATGCCGACCTCGCCGACGTGTCGGCTCGCATCGACGCCGCTGCGTCCGTGGCGATCGTGGGCGGCGGCCCCACCGGCGTGAGCGTGGCCGACAACCTCGCCCGGCGGGGCGGCACCGAGGTCCACCTGTTCCACAGCGGCGACGAGCCGCTGCCCGGTTACCACCCGAAGGTCCGCCGCTGGATCGCGCAGCAGCTCCGCGACGACGGCGTCCAGGTCCATCCCGGCCACCGGACCGTCGTGCCCGACGGCTTCGGTGGCGACGCCCTCACCACAGGGCCGATCTCGTTCTCCACCGGCCAGGACGACTTCACGGCCGACCTGACCCTGTGGGCGGTGGGCCGGGTCCGGCCCCACAGCGGGTTCGTGCCGGGCCAGCTGCTCGACGACGACGGCTTCGTCCGCGTCGACGAGCACCTCCAGGTCCCGGGCCGGCCCGAGGTGTTCGCCGTCGGCGACGTGGCCGCCAGCGACCCGAACCGGAGCTCGGCGCGCAACTGGGGCTACCGGGTCGTGGTCGCCAACGTCCGCGCTGCGACCGGCGGGCGCTCGGGCAAGCGCAAGACGTTCACCGCCCCCGAGCACCGGTGGGGCTCGGTCCTCGGCGTGCAGGACGGCGGCATGGTGATCGTCCAGCCCGACGGCAAGCGCGTGCGCGTCCCCCGCTGGGTGGCGGACCGGCTGCTGATGCGGGGCTTCGTCCCCTGGTACCTCTACGGCGGCCTCCGCCGGGAGACCTGACCGCCTACGGGCGGGGTCCCATCTCGGCGGGAAGGCCCTGGACGTCCGCGAGGTACGCCGGGTCCTGCGCCTGCATCCAGTCGACGAGGTCGATGAACGGGACGCAGTACGTCTCCGGCTTCCCGCAGGTCTCCTTGATGAAGCTGGCCATCGCGTTCTGGTAGGCGCCGTTGTTCCACTGGTTGAAGTGGTTGCCGAGGATCAGCGGAGCCCGGTTGCCGGTGAACGCGGCGTGGTACATGTCCCGGTAGGTGCCGAGCACCTGCTCGGAGTCCGCAGCGGACTCCTCCGGCGTGACCCCCTCCGAGCTGGCCTCGCGCTGGCGGTAGTAGAAGTTGTAGTCCATCGTGATCACCGGGCGGCCACCCCCGAACATCGGGAACGTCGACATGCCGATCTGCCAGATGCTGTGCTGCTCGTCCTTCTGTGGCCACAGCAGGCCCGAGCGGGTGACCGAGCTGTCGTAGATGATCCCGTGCGACTGGAACGCCGGGTACATCTGCGTGGGGTCGCCCTCGAGGCAGGGGGTGCGGACGCCCTTGATGTCCCCGGGCGCCAGGTCCAGCTTCGCGTCGATGTCGTTGTTGGCGTCCACGTCGGTGATGAACGAGTTGAACTGGTCCATCTCGTTGTTCCAGTCGGCGGTGGTCCACGAGCCGACCGGGCTGGCCACACCGGAGCAGAAGTGCCCGTTGAAGTGGCTGCCGATCTCGTCGCCGCGGTCGAGGGCCTCGTTGAGGTCGTCGATCTCGACGGGGAGCTCGTCGGCCGACGCCCAGGCGATCGACGAGACACCCGGGTTGTGGCCGGGGCCGACGTAGGTGTCCTTGGTGGTCTCGCTCAGCAGGTAGGTCCCGGAGAGGAAGCCGGTGAAGTGGAACGGCACCTTCTCCTGGACGGCCCGCCAGAACTCCCACTTCTCGTGCCAGCCGGATCCGTCGAAACTGGCCACGATGAACTGCGGCGGCTTCTCGCCCGCCGACGTCTCGGTGATGGTGAAGCCACTGGCCTGGGTCTTGACCTTCACGCCCGGCGGTGTGGGGTACGGCACCGGCTCGGGCTCCGGGATGGTGGTCGTGGTCGCCTTCGTCGTGGTCGCCTTCGTCGTGGACGACGAGGGCGAGCCGGATGACGGGGAGCTCGTGGAACCGTCCTTGCGCGCCGAGTCCCCGCTGTTGGTGCACCCTCCCGAGATCACCGTCAGCACGGCTACTCCCGCTAGGAGCCGCCTCCACCTGCGATGAGGTGAGTGCACGGTCGCCCACGCTACTGGTCACGGCTCGACCGACCACGGCACGACGGCGCCGTACGACGCCAAGCGAAGGCCCGGCGCACCGCCGGGGCCGGACACGACCCCTGGTGGGCGGGGACAATATCGTCGATTCGGCTAGCGTTGTCGTAATCTAGACAGTATTGTCCACATCTGCACGAGATACCCAGATAGACAACATTGTCGAGGAAGGTTGACCATGGAGAGTGAGATCCGCAGCGGGGCCGACATCGGCCGTTCGATCCGCGCCATCCGCTCGGCCCGAGGGCTGACCCAGATCGAAGCCTCCGAGCTCGCTGGCATCGACTCGACCTACCTGTCGAAGATCGAGCAGGGGCGCACCGTGTCACTCCTCGAACACCAGCTGCGCATCCTGCGGCGCCTCGGCGCCCGGATCACCATCAGCTACGACAGCGACAGCGACACCGACGACACGACAACGGCCAACAGCAAGAGCATGAAGACGAAGAAGGCATGAAGCCGAAGACGAGCTGGGACGACAGCGGCGATGCCTGAAGCCCCTCACCTCGAGGTCGCGCTCAACGGCCGGCACGTGGGTCGCCTCGACCAGCACCGCAGCACCCTGCGTTTCACGTACGCGCCCGAGATCCTCGACGCCCACCCGGTCAACCGTCCGCTGCTGTCGTGCTCGCTGCTCATCGACGAGCGGCCCCAGCCCGCCGGCCCCTATTTCGAGGGTCTGCTCCCTGAAGGCCAGCACCGCGCCGACTTGGCCGCACGAGCCGACGTCGCCGCCTCAGACTCGTTCGGGCTCCTCGCGCGGTACGGCCGAGACATCGCCGGAGCAGTCAGCCTCCACCCACCCGGAAGTGACACCGACCGCACGCCGACCGTGCTCCAGCTCACCGCCCAAGATCTCGAAGACGAAGTGACCGGGCTGCCCGAGCGCGCGCTCGGCGTCCACGACGACTCCGAGCTGTCGCTCGCCGGGCTCCAGGACAAGCTGCTGCTCGTGGACCTCGGCAACGGCGAGTGGGCCCGCCCGATCGCCGGCTACCCCTCGACGCACATCTTGAAGCTCGACGACCGTCGCTTCCCCGGTGTCGTCGCCGCCGAAGCCGACGGCATGGCCCTCGCCCGAGCTGCCGGGCTCACCAGCGTCGCCACCACCCTCACCACCTACGCCGGCTTCCCCTGCCTCATCGTCGAACGCTTCGACCGGACCATCAGCCCTGACGGCGTCGAACGGATCCACCAGGAAGACACCTGCCAAGCACTCGGCGTCCCGCCTGCTCGCAAGTACGAGGTGCGCCACGGTGGCGGCGGCCCCGAGCTCTCGCAGATCGCCGACCTCCTCGACCGCTACACCGCCGACCCAACGGCCCAGTTGGACCGGCTGGCGGCAACCGCAGCGTTCACGGCGATCATCGGCAACGCAGACGCCCACGGGAAGAACGTCGCGTTCCTCCACGCCACACCGGGCGCCATCGAACTCAGTCCGCTCTACGACCAGGTGCCCACGCGGTTGTGGCCGAAGCTCCAGGCCGACGCAGCCATGACGATCGGGGGAGGAGTCAACCTCGACACGGTCACCCGTGCTCGCATCGGCGCCGAGGCAAAGCGGTGGCGCCACAGCCAGAGAGCGGCAACGGCCGCCGCAGTCACGGTGGCCGAGGCAGTCCTTGGCGCAACCGACGACGGGACGATCGACCCACACGGGCCAGTCGCTGTGTTCGTCCGTCAGCGAGCCGAAGCCTTCCTCTCCGGCTGAGACCTCACGCCGCTCGGAGAGGCCTGGTGCACCTTGAGGTGCTGAACCCGAGATCGGGATCGACGGCGAGGCAGCGGATCCGACTGCTACGGACAACCCGGGGCCTCGCAGTGGTCGATGCGACCTTGCCCAGGTCGTGGCGCGAGGCCGTGACCAGGACGGGGTTTGGCGGTGGGCGCAGAGGGACTCGAACCCCCGACATCTGCCTTGTAAGGGCAGCGCTCTAGCCAACTGAGCTATGCGCCCGGAAGGTCGGAACGCTACTTGCCGACTGACGGGGCCGGGCTAGGACGGCAGGGGGCGGCGGCGGGGGACGACCATCATGCCGACATCGGCGCTGGCGATCAGGTGGCCGCCGGCGTCGTGGACCTTGCAGTCGATGACGATCATCTGGCGGCCGTCGCGGACCACCTCGGCCGAGGCGGTGACGATGTCGGTGCGGGGCTGGCCCAGGTAGCGGATGTGGATGTCGGCGGTGACCAGCGACTCCACCTCGAGGTCGATGGTCCGCTTGCGCACCGCGGCGAGCGCCGAGGTCAGATCGACGAGCGTGGCGAGGGCGCCGCCGTGGAGGTTGTC
Organism: Ilumatobacteraceae bacterium; assembly: GCA_025463265.1. Classification (GTDB taxonomy): domain Bacteria; phylum Actinomycetota; class Acidimicrobiia; order Acidimicrobiales; family Iamiaceae; genus Aquihabitans. The sequence goes on along the minus strand of JAOBWH010000083.1, from coordinate 5,277 downwards.
GTTGACACCGAACGACTCGGCCCGCACCGGCATGTCGACCCGGCTGATGTCCCCGTCGGGCTCCGGGTGGACCTCGAAGCCGAGCAGGTTGTGGAGCGGGATCCCTCCCTCGGCGCCTCGGGGCGAGGGTGCCGACGCCTCGGGGGTGCTCACGACGCGCGCTCGCGGATCGAGCAGCGGATCGGCAGCGAGTCGAGCCCCCGGATGAACAGCCGGCCGTCCCACGATGGCGTGCCGGCGAGCTGCGGGTCGTCGAGCCGGGTCAGCAGGGCCTCGAACGCGATCTCGGCCTGGAGCCGGGCCAGGTGCGAGCCGAGGCAGGCGTGGACGCCGGCTCCGAACTGGAGGTGCTGGTGGGCCTCGGCGCGGTCCACCACCACCTGGTCCGCGGTGTCGCCCCACCGTGCGGGGTCGCGGTTGGCGGCGGCGGGGCTGGCGTAGATGACCTCGCCGGCGGGCAGCTCCACGTCGCCGATCACGGTGGGGTGGGTGGTGATGCGGCGCATGAAGTGGTTGGGCCCGTCGTAGCGCAGCAGCTCGTGGACCAGGTTGCGGATGAGCGACGGGTCGGCCTGCACCTTCGCCAGCTGGTCGGGGTGGCGCAGCAGGGCGAGCGTGCCGGCGCCGAGGAGCGACGCGACCGGCTCGTGGCCGGCCAGGTAGAGGGTGACGAGCTGGGCGATGAGCTCGCTGTCGGTGAACGAGACGCCGTCGTCGTCGGCGGCGTGGACCAGCTCGGACATGAGGTCGTCGGCCGGCTCGGCCCGCTTGGCGGCCGCCTGGGCGGTGAGGTACTCGTGCATCTCGTCGAGGGCGTTCATGCACTCGTCGCGCTCGGCGGCGCTCATGACGGGGTCGACGGTCTTGGCCACCTGCTGCGACAGGTACCGGAACCGGGCGTGGTCCTCGTCGGGCACGCCCAGCATCTCGGAGAAGATCTCGACGGGCAGCGGGTAGGCGAAGTCGGCCACCAGGTCGAGCTCGATCACGCCGGTCCCCCGCTCGGCACGCAGCTGATCGAGCGCACCCTCGATGCGGTCGCTGACGCGCTGGCGGAGCCGCTCGATCTCGCTCGGACGGAAGGGCTCGGACATGAGCTTGCGGACGCGGGCGTGGTCCGGGTCGTCCAGCAGCACGATGGTCTCCGAGGCGCGGGACCGCTCGGCCAGGCGCTCGAGCTCCATGATCGTGAGCGGGTTCGGCGTGGCCTTGGTGATCTCGCTCGAGACCGAGCGGTCGCGCAGCAGCTTGTTGACGTCGTCGAACCGGGTGACGACCCAGCCGTGGAGCAGCGCCGAGTGGTGCACCGGGTCGCCCTCGCGGAGGCGGGCGTACTGGTCGTAGGGGTCGTCGACGAACCCGTCCTCGAACGGGTCGAACACCGCCGGCCGGCCAACACCCACGTCAGTCATGGTCCTCGTCCCCCTTGGCGCCGTCACCCCTTGGCACGTGTGACACGAGGAGGTCTACCACTCTGCCCGGGCTGCGAGCGCCGACGTCAGGGTCACTGCGACGGGGCGCGACGGAGCCGGCGGCTGTCCCCCCGGGCAGCCGCCGGCCGGCGCGTCCTGCCTCGTCGCAGGAGGTGTGGTGGTGCCGTCCGCACCCTGTTCGGCGCAGACGCGGACGGCACCACGGCGTGGTCAGGCCAGGACGCTGGTGTCCACGAGGTAGACCCAGCCCTCGACCGACTGCTTGGTGCTGCACGCCGGGTCGGTCTTCCCGAGATCGGTCGGCTCGGCGATGTGGGCGTAGCGGCCGACGAACGCCTTGACCTGGCCGTCCTCGATCCAGATCGGGGTGAGGTCCTGGTACGCGGTGCCCGTCCCGTAGGCGCCGTCGTCGAACACGACGTCGCCGCTCTCGGGGTCGGTGCAACCGCTCTCCTCGTCGTAGGAGCCGAGCAGGCCCCGCCCGTCCTCGGAGGTCAGCTCCGTGCTCAGGGTGTCGCCGTCACCGTCGACCTGGGCCAGATCGACCGAGCACTCGCCGCCGCCGCAGGAGCCGGCGAGCTCGACGTCGTGGTCGGGCAGGGTCGTGGAGAGGCCGCCCGCCTGGTACCGGGGGTCGGAGTAGCCCTCGGCCTTGGTCACCTCGAGCGTCTGGCGGAAGGTGCCGTCCACCTCGTACTCGTCGATGCCCCGGATCCCGTCGCTCGGGGCCACGACGGTGGCGTAGGCGTAGGTCGCCTCCGACGATGCGGGGCACCCGGCGGCGCGGCCCTCGTCGGTGAGGGAGTCGGTGAACAGGACCGTGCCGACGAGGCCGGCGATCTCCCCGTCGTCGCCGTACACCGGCTCCAGGCTCCGCTCCTCGGTGCTCTGCAGGTACGGCCCGTCGAGCTCGTCGGTGCAGCCGAAGGCTTCGGGGTTCTCGAACGTGTCGACCCACGTGTCGCCGTCGGGTTCGAGGGTGAGGGGATCGCCAGGGATCTCGGGTGTGTCGGGCATGCCGAAGCTGCCGCCCTCGCCGCCGCCGGCGAAGGTCAGGCTGCACGGGCCGCTGCCGGAGCAGTCGGGCTCGATGTCGTACAGGCGCGCCTCGGCGCTCCCCTGGTTGAAGTCCTTCGGCTCGGGCTCGATCGCCACGTTGAAGCGCACCGAGATCCAATCGCCGCTGGGCGCGTCGGCCTCACTGGTTGGCAGGCCTGCCTCGTTCCCCGCTTCGGCATCGTCGGCCGGGGTCGTGGTCTCGTCCGTCTCGGCCTCGGTGGTCGTCGTGGGCTTCGTGGTGCTCGTGGGCTTCGCCTCGGTCTTGGAGGCCCCGTCGCTGCCGCTGCTGGAGCCGCAGCCGGCGAGCAGGAGGGCGGCGACGCAGGCGACCGCCAGGGCCCCTCGCCCGGTTCGGTGCTGGCGCCCGGTGGTGGCGTCGGTCGTGGACATCTGCTCCTCCTCGTCCGCCGTGGCGGACCGCCGCGAGGTGCGGCCCTCGCATCGTGGGCCACGTCGGGCGCCACGGGAAGGCCTTCGGGTCGCGGAGCGGGGTTGGAGCGGGGGCCATGTGGCGCCTCGTCCGGCAGGGGTGAGATGGGAGCAACCCCGTCGGTACCGAACGCCCGTTGTGGTCGGGTCGCCGCTGATCGTCACCGATCATCCGCCACCTGCGTCGGGCCCGGCAGTACCTTCTCCTTCCCGACGGGTAGGGCGCCCGCGATGCGAGAAAGGAGCTCGATGGCCATCGAATCCTCGATCGACGGCCGCGATGCGGTCCTGCGCGACCGCCTCCGCTCCCTCCGAGACCTGCCCCTCCTGTCCGACGGCGAGGAACTGGTCGCCGCCGCCACCATGGCCGACGGCCGCCAGGCCGAGAACGATCTCGCCGCCCTGGCCAGCCAGCCGAACGTGGACCTGGTCGTCGCCGCTGCGCTCATGGAGCGGGTCAAGCGCGGCGAAGGGGCGCGGGAGCTGCTGGTGGGCTCGACGCGCCGGCTCGTCGTGTCGCTGGCCCGCCGCCACCCCAGCACCGCCGAGGTCACCCTCGCCCTCCTCGACGCCGGCGACGACGCCGTCGGTCGGGCCGCCGACCGCTACGACCCCACCGGCGGCCTGCCGTTCAGCTCGTTCGCCCGCTGGTGGGTCGAGCGGGCCATGCGCGAGGTGGACCGCCACCCGTCGCAGGGCATCGCCGCCGCCCCCACCCCCGCCGACCCGGTGCTGCTCACCGCGCTCGGCCACCTCCACCGGGAGGACACGCGGGTCATCGAGCTGCGCCTCGGGCTCCACGGCGGCCCGGCGCTGTCCGACGAGGACACCGCCCGCGTGCTCGGCATCGACACGGTCGAAGAGCACGAGCGCGAGGAGGTGGCGGTCGCCAAGCTGCGCCACCCCTGCACGCCGGGCGACCTCACCCACCTCCACCGCCTCTGAGGCGGACGCCGGCGCTCAGCTGCTGACCGAGCGGAGCACCGGATCGTCCTGCGCCCGGGCGGCGAGCGCAGGGCGCCCCGAGACACCGATCTTGCGGTACACGGCGCCCAGGTGGTTCTCGACCGTGCGCGGGCTGATGAACAGCTGGCCGGCGATGGCGCGGTTGGTGAGGCCGGAGGCGGCCAGGCGGGCCACGTGCAGCTCGGTCGGGTTGAGCAGCTCGTCGGTGGGACGGCTGCGATCCACCGAGCCGCCCGCTGCGGCCAGCTCGTCTTCGGCCCGGCGGCGCAGCCCCGTGGCCCCGGCCCGGCCGAACACCTCGACGGCGTGGTCGAGGTGGCGACGGGCCTCGGCCCGCCGCTTGGCCCGTCGCAGCCACTCGCCCCAGGTGAGCTCGGCGGTGCCCAGCGCCACCAGGTTGTCGGTGCCGGCGAACGCGTCGCGCGCCGTCTCGAAGTGGGCGCTGGCGGTGTCGATGTCGGGCGCCAGCAGGGCGAGGATGCGCTGGTGCTGGCCCCGGCCCCAGGCACTGCGCGCCGCATCGGCCTCCAGCGCGGGAAGCACGGCCCGGGCATCATCGACCCGGCCGATCCGGATCAGCGCCTCGGCCTCGTCGCCCTCGAACTGGACCAGGGAGGTGTTGGCCGAGCCCATCCGGGCCCGGAGCCGGGCGAACTGGTCGGCGGCGGCGTCGGGGCGGTCCTGGACGAGCCGGAGCTTGCCGAGGGCGGCGCGCGCCCAGGCCTCACCGGTCTCGGTGCCGCCGGCCAGGAGCAGCTCGGCGACCTGGACGGTGAGGGGCTCGTCGCCGACCGATGCGGCGGCGATGACGAGCGTGCGCTGGGCCACGGCGGTCAACCCCTGCTGGCCCGTCTCCTCCGAGATCGCCACGGCCTCCCGCCCCGCCTCGACGCACACCCGGAGATCGGACCCGTAGGCCAGGAAGCAGCGGGCGCAGAGCACCGGGACCAGCGCGCCGGTGGCGCCGCTGGCACGGATCGCTGGCTCCACGGCATCGAGGATCGCCCACGCCTCGGGGGCCTGGTCGGCGTAGCCGTAGAACAACACGGCCGACTCGGCGAGGAACGGCCCCGCAGCCACCGCGCCTTCGGCCGCCAGCAGGTCGCGCCAGCGGTCGACGTGGGGCTGTGCGCTGGCGACATCGCCCTGCAGGAAGCGCCCGCACCCGTAGAGGACCTCGGCTCGGAGCCGGTCCCCCTCGGGCAGCTCGGCGGCCAGGGCCCACGCCCGCTCGGTCACGGCGGGAGCCTCCCCCATCGCCCCGACCAGCATGGGGCGGGCGGCCTCCACCAGGAGCTCGACGACCCCTGCCGGGTCCGATGCGGCGAAGGTGGCGTCGGCGTCGTCGGCCACGGTGCGGGCGGCGGACAGGGCTCCCCGCGCGACGGCG
>JAOBWH010000074.1 GCA_025463265.1 Ilumatobacteraceae bacterium | reverse complement strand
CGGCGGCCGGCGGCTACGACCGGGGCCTGCCGCCAGAGCCCGCCACGCCGGGCCACGGGGTGCGCCCGGAGTACGACCAGGCGTTCGCCTGGCATTACGGCCTGCGCTTCCCGGTGGTGGCGGCCGTCAACGGGGCGGCGGCCGGCGTCGGGCTCGTGCTCGCCTGCTACTGCGACCTGCGGTTCGTGGCCGACGACGCCAAGCTCACGACCTCGGCGCCCCGGCTCGGTCTGCCCGCCGAGTACGGCCTGTCGTGGGTGCTCCCCCGCCTCGTCGGCATCGGACACGCCGCTGACCTGCTCATCTCCAGCCGGGTGATCCGAGGGGCCGAGGCCGAGCGCATCGGCCTGGCCAACCGCTCGCTGCCCGCCGACGAGGTCCTGCCGGCGGCGCTCGACTGGGCCCGTGCGGTGGCCGACGAGGTGGCCCCGTCCTCGGCGGCCCTGGCCAAGGCCCAGCTCTACGCGGACCTCCACGGCGACGTGGGCACGGCGGTGGCCGTGTCCGAGCGCCTGCTCGACGAGACGATCGCCGGTCCGGACTACGCCGAGGGGGTGGCCGCCTGGATGGCGAAGCGCCCACCAGCGTTCCCCGACCTCGCCGCGGGCCCGGGTCCGGATCTCGTGGACCGAGCCGGCCTCGACCGCTGAGCCCGGCTCCCCCATCCCGGTCGTGGAAGGATCAGCGCCATGACCAGCCCGGCGGCGGCGCCCGAACCACCTCGAGTGGCGCAGGAGCTGCGCCCGTACCTGGTGGTCGTGGCGATGGCGGTGGTGATGTGGATCGTCGAGCTCATCGACCTGATCCCCGGCACGGACCTCGACCGCTGGGGCATCCAGCCGCGAACGCTGCGGGGCCTCCTCGGCGTGGCCGCCTCGCCGTTCCTGCACGACGGCTTCGGCCACCTCATCGGCAACACGATCCCGTTCCTGGTGCTCGGGTGCATCATCGCCTCGTCGGGGACCCGGCGGTTCGTGCAGGTGACGGTGATCGTCGGGCTGTTCGCCGGGCTCGGGACGTGGCTCTTCGGCCCGTCGGACACGGTCCACATCGGTGCGAGCGGCCTGGTGTTCGGCTACCTGACCTACCTGGTGACCCGGGGGTTCTTCGAGCGCCACATCGGCCAGATCCTGGTGGGGCTGGTCGTGCTGTTCTTCTACGGCAGCATCCTGTGGGGCCTCCTGCCCCGGCCCGGGGTGTCGTTCACCGGCCATGTCTTCGGCGCCGTCGGGGGCGTGGTCGCGGCCTGGGTCATCCACCGCCGATCGGCACCGGAGCCCGAACCGGCACCGGCACCGTCGCCGTACTGAGCGGCACCGGTGTCCGCACCGACCTGGGCAGGATGCGATCGAGGCTCGCTCGAACCTGATCGGGATCCGGGGCCAGCGCGGTGGCGAGCGCCCCGCCTCCTTCGGGGCAGAGCGCCACCGCACCCGCCTCGGCCCGTCCTCCTTCCGGGCCGGCGCCGACGAGGACCCGCGTTCCCACCACCTTGGCGGCGTCGGTGCCGCCGGGACCAGACCAGCCCGGCAGGGCGGTGTCGAACGAGGTCAGGCTGACCGGCTGGCCGTCGATGCGGAGGTCCGTGGTGGCCGTGAACGCACCCGCCACCTCGTCGCTGCGGCCGAGGACGACCAGCTCGTCGGCGACGAGGGCTCCCCCGCTGGCGACGTCGGCCAGCAGCAGGCTTCGGTGCCGGGCCCGAGCGGTGACGATGACCGGTTCCGGTCGCCAGTCGAGCGAGGCGCCGGGTGCCACGTGGAGCCGGGTGGTCATCGACGTGCCGGCACCGCGCGCGGCGTAGACGACCATGGCCGCCACGCTCCGGACGGCGGCGTGCACGCCGGGGCCGACGCGGAGGTCGACGGTGATGTCGTCCTCCCCCACCGGCGTGGCCGCCGAGCCCACGAACCAGAGCGTGGCGCCGTCCCACCGGCACCAGAAGGGGGCGACGGCCAACGCGCCGCGCGCCACCACCGAGCCGTCACCGGCCCGGACCAGCTCGATGGCGAGCTCGGCGTGCACCTAGTCGACGTCGACGGTGACGGCACCGGTGTCGGCGCGCCAGTGAGCGAGCTCGTGGAGGATCCAGTCCGCGATCGGCTGCGCCCCGGCGGGATCCACCAGCGACACGAACCGCACGGGCAGGTCACCCCGCTGGGCGGCTGAGTCCCGGGCCATCACGTCGAGGTCGGCGCCCACGAGCGGTGCCAGGTCGGTCTTGTTGATCACCAGGAGATCCGAGCGAGTGACACCCGGGCCGCCCTTGCGCGGCACCTTGTCGCCGCCGGCGACGTCGAGGACGAAGAGCTGCACGTCGATCAGGCCGCTGGAGAAGGTGAGGGTCAGGTTGTCGCCGCCGCTCTCGAGGAGGATGAGGTCGAGCGGGCCCTCGCGCGCCTCCATGTCTTCGATCGCGTCGAGGTTGGCGGTGATGTCGTCGCGGATGGCGGTGTGGGGGCAGCACCCGGTCTGCACCGCCCCGATGCGCTCGGCCGGCAGCACGCCCCGGCGGCGCAGCGTGTCGGCGTCCTCGGTGGTGTAGATGTCGTTGGTCACCACGCCGATCTGCAGATCGTCGGCGAGCAGCCCGCAGAGGGCGGCGACCAGGGCGGTCTTGCCGGTGCCGACCGGACCGCCGATGCCCACCCGGAAGGCGGCGCCGGAGCTGGGCCCGCGGCGAGCGGGCACCTCGTTGTGGTGGGTGTGGTGGGGCAGGTGCATGTCAGCTCCCGAAGAGTCGAGGTTCGATGGTGCGCTGGAGCTCAGCGTCGAGCTCGGCGAGCGGGGTGGACGCCGTGGGCAGATCAGCCGGGGTTGCGATGAGCAGGGCGGACTCGGCCACCTCCGCCACGGGCTCGCGCAGGTCGGCCAGGACGTCGGCCACGGAGAACGGGTCGAGGCCCAGCAGGCGGAGCGCCGCGCTGGCGAGCGAGGCAGCGGCGGCGTGGGTCGTGGCGATCGCGGCCTCACGGGGCCCGCAGCCTGCGAGCACGGCGACCGCACCGAGCGCCACCGGCTGCAACGGCGGGCCACCGTCGGCGAGCCTCGGTTCCCGTC
>JAOBWH010000196.1 GCA_025463265.1 Ilumatobacteraceae bacterium | reverse complement strand
CGACGGCCAGATCCGTGCCGACGGGTCGGTCGCCCTCATGCCCCAGTCCATCGGGACCGGCGAGGACTCGTCGACCAACGTGCGGGAGCTGCTCCTCCGCTTCGCCCCCAGCAAAATCGCCCGGGCCGGGCTCGCCCTCGCCACCGCCGGGGCCGCCAACCACGCGGCGCCCACCGACGAGACCGGCACCGACCTCGCCACCGCGTACATCGAGTGGGCCGAGGTCGGCGGCTACGACCAGGAAGCCCGCTGGGACGCCGTGTGCACCGCCGTGCTCGGCCGGGACCTCGACGGGTGCGGCGACCGGCCCATCTCCAAGGTGTCGGGCGGCCAGCGCAAGCGGCTCGTGCTGGAGTCGCTGCTCGGCTCCGATGCGGAGATCCTGCTCCTGGACGAGCCCGACAACTTCCTCGACATCCCCGGCAAGCGCTGGCTCGAGCAGCGGCTCATCGAGACCAAGAAGACCGTGCTGCTGATCAGCCACGACCGCGAGCTGCTCGCCGCCGCCGCCGACGCCGTCATCACCATCGAGGGCAACGGCGCCTGGACCCACCCGGGCAGCTGGTCCACCTACGACGAGGCCCGGACCGCCCGCAACGAAGCGCTGGGTGACGCCCTGGCGCGCTGGAACGCAGAGGAGCGGCGCCTGTTCCACCTGTTCAAGGAGATGAAGCAGCGGGCTTCGTACGCCGAGTCGAGCGCCCGCAAGGCCGAGGTCATGGAGGCCCGGTGGCAGCGCTTCGTCGACGCCGGACCGCCTCCGCCCCCGCCCACCACCAAGACCGTGCGGATGCGCCTCGACGGAGCCGACAGCGGCAAGGTCGCGCTGGTGTGCGACGGGTTGGAGCTCGCCGGCCTCACCGACCCGTTCGACCTCGAGGTCCACCTCGGCGACCGGGTCGCCGTGCTGGGCCCCAACGGGACCGGCAAGTCCCACCTCCTGCGCCTCCTCGGCGGCGACGACACCGTGGAGCACGGGGGCACCTTCAAGCTCGGCGCCCGCGTGATGGCCGGCTTGTTCCACCAGACCGACGAGCGCCCCGAGTTCGCCGGCAAGACGCCCGTCCAGATCCTCGCCGCGCACGACCTCAACGAGCACGCCGCCCTCTCCGCACTGGGCCGCTACGCCATCGCAGACTGCGGCCCGCGTCCCTACGAGACGATGTCCGGCGGCCAGCGGGCCCGCCTCCAGGTCCTGCACCTGGAGCTGCTCGGCGTCAACCTCCTCTTGTTGGACGAGCCCACCGACAACCTCGACCTCCAGTCGGCCGAGGCGCTGGAGGCGGCGCTGCAGGAGTTCACCGGCACCGTGCTCGCCGTGACCCACGACCGCTGGTTCCTGCGCGGCTTCGACCGCTACCTGATCCTCGACGAGGACTGCTCGGTGTCGGAGGCCCTCGACCGCGACGCTGCGCTCCGCGTCATCACCGGCGACGAGTCCTACGAGTTCTCCCCCGCCAAGCTGGTCCCGCGCTCGGTCGCTCCGGGCCACCGAGGCCCGGTCCTCGCGCCGGACCCGCGGTGACGGGCAGCGGACCCCGCCCGGCGCACGGCGACCTGCGCCCGTGTGGAGAATCGAGCCGGCCCACCCGTCGGTCCTAGGGTTTCTCGCCGCCTGATCCCGATCGGATGCTGAACCGCATGACCGCCGCCCACGCCTTCACCGATGAGCTCAGCCGGCTCGACGCCGTCGCCACCGCCGAGCTGGTGCGGACCAGGCAGATCACGCCCGCCGAGGTCGTGGCCGCCGCCATCGAGCGGGTGAAGGCGGTGAACCCGGAGCTCAACGCCGTGGCGGCCGAAGACTACGACCGGGCCCTGGACCTTGCGCCGCTCGTGAACGCCAAGGGGCCTCTGGCCGGCGTGCCCACCTTCATCAAGGACGGGACCGACGTCGCCGGCCTGCCCACCCGGAACGGGACTGACGCGCTCGCCGAGGTCGGCCCGGCCAAGCACACCGCACCCATCGCCCAGCAGCTGTTCGACATGGGCACGATCGGGCTCGGGAAGAGCCGGCTGCCGGAGTTCGGGTTCATCCCGTCCACCGAGTTCGCCGACGGCACCGCGACGCACAACCCGTGGAACCTCGACCACACCCCCGGCGGATCGTCAGGTGGCGCGGCCGCGTTGGTGGCGGCCGGCGTGGTGCCCATCGCCCACGCCCAAGACGGCGGCGGCTCGACCCGGATCCCTGCCGCCTGCAACGGGCTCGTCGGCCTGAAGCCCACCCGGGGCCGCCTCCTGCCGGATCCGCACGCTCGCCTCCTCCCGGTGAAGATCGTCTTCGACGGCGTGGTCACCCGCACCGTCCGAGACACCGCCGCCTACTACCAGGCCGCCGACGTGCGCTACCGCTCGCCGAAGCTCGAGCCACTGGGCAGCACCCGTCACCCGATCGACCGGCCGCTGCGCGTCGGCACGTTCACCGCCACCCCCACCGGCGCCGTGCTCGATGCCGCCACGCGGCGGGTGTTCGACGAGACCATCGACCTGCTCGAGGGCCTCGGCCACCGGGTCGAGCCGGTCCAGCTGCCCATCGACGAGCAGTTCGTCGTGGACTTCATCCGCTACTGGTCGATGCTCGTCTACGCCGTCGACCACGCCGGCGGCCTGCTCTACGACCGGGCGTTCGACGCCACCAAGCTCACCCCCGTGACCCACGGCCTCGCCGCCGAGTTCGCATCGGACTGGAAGGGCATCGTCGGCACCATCCGCCGTCTCCGGGCGTCGACGGCCACGTTCGAGGCGGCCATGGGGTCGCTCGATGTCATCTTGACCCCGACGGTCGCCCAGCTGCCACCGGTCCTCGGCCACCTCAGCTCGGCGCTGCCCTACGAGGTCGTGTTCCCCCGGGTCATCGACTGGATCGGGTTCCCGCCCCTGGCCAACGCCAACGGCGCGCCCTCCATCAGCCTCCCGATGGGCCACGACGCCGAGACCAACCTCCCGGTCGGGATGATGTTCAGCGGCCACTGGGGCGACGACGGCCTGCTCCTCCGCCTCGCCCTCCAGCTCGAAGCAGCCCGGCCCTTCCCATCGTTGGACCCCACCCGGGTCTGACGATCAGGCCTCGGTGTAGAGGTTCACCCGGCCGGGCCTGGCGAAGCCGGCGAGGGTGATGCCGGCGCGCTTGGCCGCCTCGATGGCGAGGGAGCTGGGCGCGCTGACGGCGACGATGGTGCCGAAGCCGGCGGCCCACGCCTTCTGGATGATCTCGAAGCTGGTCCGACCGCTGACGAACAGGCCCAGGCCGCTCGCCGGGACGCCCGAGTCGAGCACCAGGCGCCCGACCACCTTGTCCACCGCGTTGTGGCGGCCGATGTCCTCCCGGACCAGCACGACCGCGCCGTCGGCGCCGAACGCTGCGGCCGCGTGGACGCCCCCGGTGGCCGCGAACAGCTCCTGGTGGGGTGCCACCTGGTCGGGCACGGCGGCCAGCAGCTCGGGGGCGAACGACGCCCGGTCGCCCGTGAGCGGCGTGACCCGGGCGGCGACATCGTCGACCTGGTCGGTGCCGCACCACCCACACGACGACGTGGTGGTGGTGAGTCGGGGGGTGGGCTCGGGCGCCCGTCCGCCGGTCTCCACGGTGACCACGTTGAAGGCGGTGTCGACCGCGGACCCCGTGGCGCAGTACCGCACGGTCTGCACCGGCGCGCCCGCGAGCAGCCCCTCGGTGAAGCAGAACCCGACCGCCAGCTCGTAGTCGTGCCCCGGCGTCCGCATCGTGGTGGTGACCCGGGTGCCGTCGAGGCGGATCTCGAGCGGCTCCTCCACGATCACCTGGTCGGGCGAGCGCCCCGATCGGCCGTCGGCCACCTTCCGCACGATCTGCGACACCGTGCGCCCACGACCCATGCCGCCAAGCTACCGACCACCCGCGAGTTCGGGTCGCTCGAGCCCCGCCCCGGTGCCGGAACGGCCGGACGCCGCGTTCCCGGTACGACTCGGAGCGTCGCGCGAGGCTGATGGCCATGAGCGACGCCGACCTGCAGCCGCCCACCGGGGAACGGCTCGAGCTGCTGAAGCGGCTGGGCTTCGGCGACCTGGAGCACGACTCCCACGTCCCGTTCCTGTCGCACCTCGTGGGGACCCGGCGGGTCCTGGTCGACTGGGGCGAGCGACCCGCGATGTGCGACGCCGGGCTGTTCCACTCCGCCTACGGCACCGAGTACTTCCCGGTCGACCAGGACGCCGACCGGGGCGCGGTGCAGGCCGTCATCGGCGAGGAGGCCGAGGCCATCGCCCACGCGTGGTGCACGATCCGGCGCGACACCATCGAACTCGGTCCGCCCCCGACGGTCATCGACCGGACCAGCGATGAGCGCATCGCGATCAGCGACGACCTCCTCGCCGACATCGCCACGCTCTGGGTCGCCGACACGGTCGAGCAGCTCCACCGGATGGAGCCCGACGAGCGGGCCTTCGCCACCAACCTCACGACGGTCCTGCACCTCGCCCGCCCACCAGCGCAGGCAGCGGCCAGGGCGACCCTGGCGCAGCTGGCCGGCCCCTGACCGTGCCCGGATCTCGCAGGTGAGCACGCCCCGGTCGGAGCGGCCCCGTGGGCCCGGGAAATCCCCTTGGCCGACGCCCGCCCGGCGCAGCATGGTGCCTGCGGCGAGATGCCACCTCCGGCGGCCCGCCAGCCGCGACACTTCCGAGGGGAGATGAGCCCATGCACACGCTGCTGCTGAACGCCAGCTACGAGCCGCTGACCGTCATCTCCGTCCACCGCGCCGTGGTGCTGGTCCTGGCGGACAAGGCGGACCTGGTGGCGGCGGGTGAGGGTCACTTCCGGTCCCCGTCCACCTCGCTGCCCACCCCATCGGTGATCCGGCTGCGCGGGTTCGTCCGGGTCCCGTACCGGTCGACGCTGCCGCTGAACCGCCGCAACCTCGTCGCCCGCGACGGCGGGCGGTGCGCCTACTGCACCGGACGGGGCGACACGGTGGACCACGTCGTGCCCCGCTCGCGCGGCGGCGAGCACGTCTGGACCAACGTGGTGGCGGCCTGCCAGCCGTGCAACGGCCACAAGGGCGACCGCCTCCTCCACGAGCTGGGGTGGAAGCTGCGGGCCACCCCGGCCACGCCCAAGGGCTGGTCGTGGATGCTGGTCGGCGTCGGCACCACGGACCCGGCCTGGTCCGAGTGGCTCGCCCCCGCCGGGGCCTGAACCCACCCGAGTCCGCCGGCGCGGCGCTCAGGCCTCGGAGACGCGGCCCCCGTCGACGGCGATGCGGCGGGTGGTGTGGACCCGCTCGAGGAAGGCGCGGTCGTGGCTGACCAGCAGGACCGTGCCGACGAAGCGGTCGAGCGCCTGCTCGAGCTGCTCGATGGCGACGAGGTCGAGGTGGTTGGTGGGCTCGTCGAGGATCAGGCAGTTGACGCCCTCGGCCATGAACAGGGCGAGGTTCGCTCGGGTCCGCTCGCCCGGCGAGAGCAGCCGTGACGCCTTGTTGACGTGCTCGGAGGTGAGGCCGAACTTGGCGAGCAGCGAGCGCACCTCGTTGGCCTGCTGGCCGGTGGCATCGCTCATCACCGCGAAGAGCGATGCGTCGGTGGAGAACCGGTCACGCCGCTGCGACAGCTCTCCCACCACCACGCCGGGCCCGACGAACGACTCGCCCGCAGCCAGCGCCGTCCGGCCGAGGAGCGCGTCGAGGAGCGTGGTCTTGCCGGCGCCGTTCTCCCCGAGGATCGCCACGCGGTCCGCCCACCCGATCTCCAGATCGACGGGTCCGAGGCGGAACGAGCCGCGCTCGACCACCGCCGCGCTCAGGGTGGCCACGACGTCGCCGCTCCGGGCCGCCTGGCCGATCTCGAAGCGCAGCTCCCAGCCCTCCCACGGCTTGTCCACGGTGTCGAGGCGCTCGATCGCCTTCTCGGTGGCCTTGGCCTTGTGGGCCACCTTCTCCGACGACGAGGTGTTCCAGTGCTTGATGAACTTGTCGGTCTCGCCCGACGACTTCGCCTTCTTCACCCCCTGGACGGACCACTCGCGCTGGGTCTTGGCCCGCTGGGTGAGGTCCGCCTTCTTGGTCTGGTAGGTGGAGAAGTCCTCCTCGGCGTGCTGGCGTGCGGTGGCCTTGTCCGCCAGGTAGGCGTTCCACCCGCCGGCGAAGAGGCTCGCCCGGTGGGTGTGCTCGTCGAGGTCGAGGACATGGGTGACAACCCGTTCCAGGAACGCCCGGTCGTGGCTCACCACCACGGTGGCGGCCTGCAGGCCCACGAGGAAGGCCTCGAGCGTGGCCAGCCCGGCGAAATCCAGATCGTTGGTGGGCTCGTCCAGCAGGAACACATCGAACCGGCTGAGCAGCGTGGCCGCCAGCGACACCCGGGCGGCCTGCCCGCCAGAGAGGGTGGCCGTGGCCTGGTCGGCCGTGGCGCCGTCCAGGCCGAGATCGGCGAGGGTCTGGCCGATGCGGGCTTCGAGATCCGGTCCGCCGAGGGCGAGCCAGCGTTCGAGCGCCACGCTGTAGCGCTCGTCCGAGCCCGGTTCGCCGACGGCCAGCGCCGCGGTGGCGGCGTCCATCTCGGCGGTGGCCGCGGTCACGCCGGTCCGTCGGCCGATGAACTCCGTGACCGACTCGCCCTCGGCCCGGTCCGGTTCCTGGGGGAGGAGGCCGATGGAGGCGGTGGGCGGCGCAGCGGTGATTGACCCGGCCTCGGGGGCCAGCTGCCCGGCCAGCACCTTCAAGAGCGTGGACTTGCCGGTCCCGTTGGGTCCGACGACCCCGATCCGCTGCCCGGGCGCCACGGTGCACGTGACGTCCACCAGCACCGGCCCTGCGCCGAACGAGAGGGACACCCCACGGGCGTGCACGGTTGCCATGACCCCGCCAGTCTCCCCGACCGGCAACCGCGGGTCGCACACGACCGATCAGAGGGTGCGTTCGTAGATGAGGCAGTCGCCGTGCACGGCGGCTGGGCTGCAGAGCGCCCGGGCGATCTCGTTCGTGGGGAGCGAGTGCCAGTAGAGCTTCGCAGCACCCGCCACCTTCGCCCGCTCGGCCGTGGCCTCGACGAGTGCCAGGCCGACCGGCACTCCGCTGAACTCCGGCGAGATGAACAGCCCCTCGAGGTAGCAGTACGTGCCGTGGGGCGACCTCGACCGGTGGATCGCGTGGTAGCTGAACCCGATGAGGGTCCCGTCGATGAACGCACCCGTGGCGCCCATGGACTCGTCGCCACCCACGAGCCACGACCAGGTCATCTCGGTGGCCTCGTCGGACAGGTCGGTGTCGTTGGCGGCGAGGTAGCCCTTCCAGAGGGCGTGCCAGTCCCGCCGATCAGCGGGGACCACCGGACGGGTCGACAGCGTCCCGGATCCTCCACCGTGTGCGGAGCCGCAGGTGCCGGTCTGCGTCGCCGGCGGGCCGGGGGCCGGCGCAGCGCAGCGCACCTCCGTGACCGGTCGAGGTTCACTCCGCACGGCTGGGCCTCCTTGTTCGGGTCGGCGCCGGTTCCCGGTCGTCGTCGGACAGGGCGGCGAGGTGGCCCTGGGCGCAGGTGAAGCCACGGGCGGTGGCCCAGGCCAGCTGCTCGGCGGTCTCGATCTGCTCGATGATGGTGGTGTCCACCTCCAGGCCGTGCGCGAGCTCGAGGAACCAGTCCGCCACCGCGTCGGGATCGCTCCAGCTCTCCAAGGTCGGTCGGGTGACCTTCAAGATCTCGGGTCGGATCACCCGCAGCGCGTCGAGGTTGGCCCACTGCTCGCCGAAGTCGTCCAGCGCGATGCGCACCCCTGCGCCGCGCAGCGCGGCGAGCGATTCTCGGGCGACGTGCTCGTCGGTGATCGGGAAGTGCTCGGTGCACTCGAGCACCAAGCGCGCCCGGTCCGAGCCGCGAGTGGCCTCGAGGACCTCCCACGCGAAGCCGGCGGCGCACAGGTCCAGGGCGGTGATGTTGACGTGCAGCACACCCGGGCCCGAGTCGAGGAGCGGCAGCCCGCTCGCGAGCGCGTGAGTCGTCACCGATCTGGCCAGGTGGCTCCAGTCCGCCCCCGCCCAGCGCTCGAACCCGCCGCCGGTGCGCACCCGGGCCAAGAGCTCGGCGCCGTGGGGCGCCAGGGATCCGAGCTCGGTGATGGGCTCGGTGATGAAGACGAGATCGGCGGCGGGGAGCCGCACCTCCTGCCTGCGGTGGTGCTCGCGGACGGCGTTCACGGTGATGGGGCTCCTGAGCGGCCGGGGGCGGACGGCACACGGTGACCACCGCCGAACCGCCGTTCCCTTACGCCGTCGCCGCCGTCCTGCTCCGCCGACGTCGATTCCACCGCGTGCCCGCCCGCCATCGTCAGCTCGAGTGCTCGTACACCCGCACGTAGTCGACGGCGTAGGCGTTGGCCGAAGGGGCGGCCCAGTCGACCCGGTTGATCCCCGTCGTCCGGCATGCTGGCGGCGTTCCGGTCTGGGCGCAGCGGCCCAGATCTTCGAGCACGCCGAGCGCGCCGTCGGGCCGGCCGACCCACCGCCCGCCCACCGCGAGGTTGAGCGCAACGTCCCAGGTCCTCCTCGGATCGCCGGACCCGGCCCAGCCGTGGCGGGTGTCGGTGTAGCGGAGGGTCTCGGCCCCGTCGGTGAGGAACCGGAACGAGACGTCGTCTCGGATGCCATCGCCATCGGCGTCGGTCCGGCTGATCTCCACGGCCCACACGTGCCAGGCCGACGGGGCGCCGGGCGCTTCGATCGCCGTGGTCGCCTTGGCGACGTTGGTCCGGCCATCGAGGTGCAGCGTCTGGGTCGTGCGGCCCGGCACCGCCGAGTGGAAGTACTCCATGATGTCGACCTCGGCGCTCGACGCCCCGTTGACGTGGCGGAGCCACGCCGCTGGCCAGAGGCCCTGGGCGTGGGGCACCTTCGCCCGGACCTCGACCCGGATCTCGAGCGGGAAGTAGCGCCCCGCATCGCGAGCGCTGAGGAAGCCCGACGTGTAGCTCCGGGCCTGACCGCCGGGGCACGTGACCGGCTGGTGCCGCGGAGTGATCGTCGCCTGCCCCGCCGCGACCGCGACGTTGCCGGGCATCAAGCACGCCAGTTCCAGGTTCGCGTCGCCGTAGGTGCTGTGGAGGGCCCGCCAGTTGGCCGCGTCGACCCCCGGGCCGTTGAACTCGTCGCCCCCGATCAGGGTCCACGACCCCGAACCGGACGGCGTCGTCGTCGTCGTGCGCGTCGTGGTCGTCGTGGTGGCCGTCGGGGTCGATGTCGATGTCGAACCGTTGGGCGGGTTGGCGGGCTGGCAGGCGGCGAGCCCGATCGCCAGGGCGGCGACCAGCATCTCGAGCGAGCTCCACATCCGGTTCGGACGCCAGGCGAGGCTCGCTCGAGGTCGGCCACCGCGCCGCCAGCGGCGCTTGGAGCTGGGTCGAGTGTTCATGCCCAGTGCACCGCGGTCGGCTGGGTGCGCTTACGACCGATCCGCAGGAAGTGCGGGCGGTTCGTCGAGCGCATCGCAGGGCGAGGGGGAGGCGACCGCACGCGCCGCGGACCCGGCGATGGAGGGTGGAGTCCATCGCCGGGTCCGGTTGGGAGGCGGCGTCAGCCGCCTGCGGGCATCAGTCCTCCAACGGTCGGCGCCGACGGCCGACGCCCAGGAGGAACACACCGGCCCCGAGGGTTGCGATCCCGAGCACCACCAGCCCGGCGATGGTGGCACCGGTCCGGGGAAGCGTGCCGGCGAACGGGCGGGGCTGCTCGGTGCGATCGAGGACCGCCCGGTCCTCCTTGACCTTCACCGGGCTGCACACGGTCGAGTCCGCCTTCTGACCCGAACTGGTGACCCCTGCCGTGTTGAGCAGGCCGGTCCCCTTCTCGCCGCTGCCCAGGATGCAGTCGCTGCTGGTGGCGGTGGCCGAGGAGGTCCGCCTGCCGGTGACCTCCACCGTCCAGATGTGCGATGACCCGCCGGCGAGCGGCACCCCGACGGCGATGACGGGGTGCGTGCGACCGTCCCAGTCGGTGTCGGCCGTGAAACCGTCCGGGGTCCCGGTGACCTTCGCGGTGCTCACGGTGAGGCCCTGGCCCCAGGTCAGCGTGTCGCTCAGGTCGTAGATCCCTTCACCCTTGCCCTGGTTGGTGACGGTGAGCCGGTAGGTCACCTTGATGTTGCCCTGGTCGTCGACCGCGGGGGTCCCGACGATGGTCTTCACGACCCCGATCGATGGGATCTCGGCGCAGGCGTCGTCCCGCTTCGTGGTGTCGTCGGGGAGGGCCAGCGTGGCTTCGTTGAAGAAGCCCGATCCCCCCTCGCCCTCGCCGAGGGTGCAGTCGCTGTCCGTCTCGGACAGGGAGCCGGGGACCTTGGCGGTGACCGAGACCCGGTAGGTGTGGGTGGCACCGACGGCGATCTCGGTGTCATCGGTGACCTGCACGTCGCTGGTCCCGTTCCAGGCGGGGTTCGTCGTGATCCCTCCCGGGGCCGAGTTGGCCACAGCGGCCTTGACGATCGTGACGCCGGCACCGAACTGCAGCTCGTCGTCGAGGTCGTACTCGCCCGGCGCCGGCCCGGTGTTGCGGACCTCGATGTCGTAGTCGATCGTCCAGTTCCCAGCTTCGTCGACCGTCGGCTTCCCGCTGAGCTCCTTGATGATCTCGAGCTCGGGCTCGATGCCGCCGCAGGCATCGTCGTCGAGGTCCTCCTCATCGACGGTGACGGTGGCTCGGTTGAGGAACCCGGTGCCCGTCTCGCCGCCCCCGAGGGTGCAGTCGCCATCGGTGAGTTTGCTCTCGGTGCCGACCTTGGCCTTCACCGTCACCTCGTAGGTGTGGACGACCGCCCCAGGGTCGGCGCCGGCGATCGGCACCGCAGCGGAGACGGCGGTCTCGGCGATGCCGTCCCAGCCGGGGTTGGTGGTGATCGAGCCGGGCGCCGTGTTCTTCACCGAGGCGCTGAGCACGGTGATGTCCTTGCCGTAGGTGAGCTGGTCAGCGAGGTCGTAGCTCGTCGAGCCGGCCCCGCCGTTTCGCACCGTGATCTGGTACTTGAGCGACACGGTGTTGTCGTCGTTGATGACCGGGTCGCCCAGCAGGTCCTTGGTCATCGACACGTTCGGCACCGGGGCGCAGGCGTCATCGGTGCCGGTCTCGGTCTTGGTGGTGACCGTGGCCGCGTTGAGGAACCCGGTCCCCTGGCCAGAGCCTGCCGTGCAGTCGGTGGCGTCCACCGGGGTGGCCGGCGGCACGGTGGCGGTGACCGTCACCCGGTAGGTGTGGGTCACACCGGCACCGACCGGGACCCTCGATGCGACGGTCTTGTCGCTGAGGCCGTTCCAACCTGCGTTGGTCGAGATGCCGCCGGGGGCGGTGTTCGCGACCGCAGCGGACTCGACCTTGATGCCGGCCCCGAAGTGCAGGCCGTCGGTCAGGTCGTAGACGTTCGGAGCGACCGTGTTGGCCACCTTGATGTCGTAGGTGACGGTCCACCGGCCGCCGGCGCCCAGCTGGGGCCGGCCGACCAGGTCCTTGGTGATGGCGACCTTCGGCTCGACCTCGCCGCAGGCATCGTCTTCGAGCTCCTTGCTGTCGACGGTGACCGTGGCCTGGTTGAGGAAGCCCGTGCCCGATTCGCTGCTCCCGAGGGCGCAGTCCGTGTCGGTGGCTCCTGCCGCCGACCCGATCTTGGCCTTGACCGTCACCTCGTAGGTGTGGACGACCGCGGCCGAGCTGGCGCCGGCGATCGGCACGTTCGACGCCACGGCCGTGTGGCCGGTGCCGTCCCAGGCGGGATCCGTGGTGATCGAGCCCGGGGCGGTGTTCTTCACCGCAGCGCTCAGCACCCACACGTCCTGCCCGTAGGTCAGCTCGTCGGCGAGGTCGTACTTCGTGGACCCGGCACCGGTGTTGCGCACCGTGATCTTGTAGGTGAGCGACACGGTGCCGTCGGCGTTGACCACCGGGGTCGCGACCAGGTCCTTGGTCATCGACACGTTCGGAGCCTCGGCGCAAGCGTCGTCGGTTCCGGTCTGGTTCTTCGTGGTGACCGTGGCGGTGTTGAGGAACCCGGTCCCCGGGTCCGAGCCCAGGGTGCAGTCCGTGGCCCCGACCGGGGTCGACGCCGGGACCGTGGCGGTCACCGTCACGCGGTAGGTGTGGGTGACACCAGCACCGATGGCGACCCTCATGGCGACGGTCTTGTCGCTGAGGCCGTTCCACCCGGCGTTCATCGAGATGCCGCCGGGGGTGGTGTTGGCCACCGCAGCGGACTCGACCTTGATGCCGGCCCCGAAGTGCAGGCCGTCGGTCAGGTCGTAGACGTTCGGAGCGACCGTGTTGGCCACCTTGATGTCGTAGGTGACGGTCCACCGGCCGTCGGCGCCCAGCACGGGCTGGCCGACCAGGTCCTTCGTGATGGCGATCTTGGGATCGACCGGCCCGCAGGCGTCGTCGTCGAGCTCCTCCTCCCCGACGGTGACGGTGACGGTGGCCTGGTTGAGGAACCCGGTCCCCGACTCTCCGTCCCCGACGGCGCAGTCGACGTCGGTCACCTCGGCATCGGTCCCGACCTTGGCCTTGACCGTCACCTCGTAGGTGTGGACGACCGGGGCGGCGCCGGCGCCGGCGATCGGCACACCGGCCGCCACCGCCGTGTTGCTCCGACCGTTCCAGCTGGGGTTGGTGGCGATGGTGCCCGGTGCGGTGTTCCTCACCGCAGCGCTGACGACCGAGATGTCCTTGCCGTAGGTGAGCTGGTCGGCCAGGTCGTAGCTGGTCGAGCCGGCCCCGGCGTTGGTCACCGTGATCTTGTACGTGAGCGACACGGTGCCGTCGGCGTTGACGACGGGGGTGCCGACCAGGTCTTTGGTCATGGACACGTTCGGGACCGGAGCGCAGGCGTCATCGGTGCCGGTCTCGGTCTTGGTGGTGACGGTGGCGGCGTTGAGGAACCCGGTCCCCGGATCGGAGCCCGGGGTGCAGTCGGTGGCCCCGACCGGGGTCGACGCCGGCACTGTGGCCTTCACGGTGACCCAGCGGGTGGGGAGCGATGCGAACGCCCGTGCGACCATCGCCTGGTCGGTCATCGCCGCCAGACCGTCCGACTCGTCGCTGGTGTCCTCGTCGGGCTCCTTGAGCACCAGACGCTCACGGGCGGCGTGGAAGTTCACGCTCACCGATCGGACGGCGGCGAAGAGGTACGGCCGGAAGGCGCCGTGCGGCCCTCGACCGTTCTGCATCGCCTGGAGCACCCGGAGGAACGCGTCGGACACGAGATCGTCGGCTGTTGCCGCATCCGGGGCGAGCCGGCGGGCGTACCGGATCGCAGCGTCGCGGTGGCGGCGGAACACCTCGCCGTACGCGCTCACGTCTCCATCACGCACCAGCTGCAGCAGGCAGCTGTCCGTCAGATCGGCGTATCTGGCACCCATGATGATCTCCCCCCATCCCGCCGGCCCGTCCGACGGACAGCGGCACCTCCCGCTGCCGCGGCGGCACCGGGATCCGGGGCAGCCGCTCGATGTCGGGAGACGGCTGCCGCTCACCCGACAAAGAAGCCCCGATGGAGGGTTCGGAACATCACCTCGACGAGGTGCTCTCGCACGAGCGCTCCCTCTCCGGTTTCACCCTGGTGGGGTGAGGCGGCGCGCGTTCGTGGGGCCTGACCTGGGCCAATGCGACGGGGGTAGGTCGTGGTGAAGGAGGCCACGTCGACCATGTCGACGGCGCTGATGCTGCGGATGACGCCGTCGCTGCGACCGAGGCGCGCCGGACCCGAGGTCCGCTCTGGCTCTCGGCCCGGTCGTGGGCCAAGATGTCGATCCGAGCGGCGGAGCAGGGGAGATCGAACCGATGGCACACCACATGGCGTCGCGGCGCAGCCACTGGCGCGCCGCGACGCTCACGATCGCGCTGGTCACGATCGCCACCCTCGCCTCAGGCCCCACCGCCTTCGCCCAGGAGGCACCACGGTCGGTCGGCGACGCAGCTGGCACCGTGGCCGGGGTCGAGCCGGTCGTGCTCTACGACGGTGGCGACGATGGGACGACCTCGTTCGTGCCGCTCGTGGACAACGCCGAGGGCCGGGCGCTGCCCCGGCTCTCCGACATCGTCGTGACGTACCACGGCTTCGGGCCCAGCAGCCGGGCGGCGTTCGAGTACGCCGTCGGCATATGGGAGCGGATGGTCCGCTCGCCCGTCCCGATCCGCGTCGACGCCACCTGGACGAGCATGCCCTCGGGCGCCGTGGGCTCCGCCGGGAGCAACGGCGTCATCCGCGACTTCGCCGGGGCGCCGCGACCCTCGACCTTCTACCCCATGGCCCTCGCCGACGCGAAGGCCGGCCACGACCTCTACCCCGGTCGATCCGACATCGTGGCCAACTTCAACAAGGACATCACCTGGAACTACAGCACCGACGGGGTGACCGAGGGGAACATCGACCTCGTGTCCGCAGCGCTGCACGAGATCGGCCACGGCCTCGGGATGAACTCGTCGTTCACCGTCTCGGGTGGGATCGGTGGCTACGGAGTCGATGGCAGCCGTCCCACCGTCTACGACCGCTTCCTGGCCGACAGCGCCGGCGCCTCCCTCCTGAGCGGCAACGGCTCCAGTGCCCTCGGCTCGCGGCTCCAGTCGAACGGCGTGCGCTTCAACGGAGGCCAGGCGGTGTCCGAGAACGGGGGGACCGTGCGGATCTACTCGCCTTCGCCGTTCCGGCAGGGCTCGAGCATGAGCCACCTGGACGAGGCGTCCTACCCCCGAGGCGACGTCGACTCGCTCATGACGCCCTTCATCGACTGGGGCGAGGCGGTCCACGATCCCGGCAACACCAGCCTGGGCGTCCTCCGAGACATCGGCTGGCAGACCACCTCGAGCCGCTTCACCAAGCCCGCGGCCCCGACGATCAGTCGGGTGAGCGCGGGCAACGGGCGCGTCGACGTGGCCTGGTCGAAGCCGACCTCGCCCGCGCGCGGATCCATCCTCCAGTACGTCGTCCACCAGTACACGAACGGCTCGAGCACGGCGAGCTCCACGTACCCCGTCCCCGGGAACCGCACGAGCCTCAGCGTCACGGGCCTCCAGAACGGCACGACCTACCGGTTCAAGGTCACGGCCCAGAACCTCGCCGGCACGAGCGTCGGATCGCCCACCTCAGCGGCGGCGAAGCCGCTCGTGCTCGGCCCGTTCACCAACGTCGACGCGTTCCTCAACCGCGAGTACCTCGACGTCCTCTTCCGGGTGCCGTCGGCGGCCTCGATGGCGTCTCGGCGCAACGCGGTCAACACCGGTGTCGACACGCCAGGCGAGACCGTGGTGGCGCTCATGGGCGACGCCACCCACACCCGATCCGTGCCGCCGACGATCCGCCTCTACCTCGCCTACTTCAAGCGCCTCCCCGACGAGGGCGGTCTGGCCTACTGGGCGGGCAAGGCCCGAGGCGGCACGTCCCTGCACAAGGCGTCCGAGCAGTTCGCCCGGTCATCGGAGTTCACCCGTGCCTACGGCGCGGTGAGCAACGGGGCGTTCGTCGACCTCGTCTACCAGAACGTGCTCGGCCGGGCGCCCGACTCGGGCGGCCGCACCTACTGGATCCGCAAGCTCAACGCCGGGTTCCCGCGGGGCTCGGTGATGATCAACGTGTCGGAATCGAGCGAGAACGTCCGCAAGACCACCAACACGGTCGCCCTGGTGGGGCTGTACCACGTCCTGCTGCGACGGATCCCGACCTCCACGGAACTGGACGGGGCCGCCTCCCGGCTCGGGACCGGGACCCGCCTGCACGTGATCGCAGGCGAGATCCTGCTCAGCCCGGAGTACGCGGCTCGCATCAACTGACCGTCCAGCTAGAGGGGTCAGCGCTGGCGCCGCGCCCGTGCGATCTCGAAGCAGGCGAGCGAGCCAGCGGTCCCCACGTTGAGGCTGGCCACGCGCCCGCGCATCGGGATCGAGACCAGCTCGTCGCACCGCTCGCGCACGAGCCGGGAGAGTCCCGGCCCCTCGGCGCCCAGGACGAGGGCGACCGGGGCGTCGTCCATGGTCAGGTCCCACAGCGTCTTGTCCGCCCGCTCGTCGAGCCCGACCACCCAGATGCCGGCGTCCTTCATGGTCTTGATGGCGGTGGGCATGCCGCCCACCGTCGCCATCGGCAGGTGCTCCACCGCGCCGGCTGCTGCCTTGGCCACGGTGGGCGTGATGTGGACCGCTCGGTGCTGGGGGAGCACGACACCGGTGACGCCCGCACACTCGGCCGAGCGCAGGAGCGCGCCGAGGTTGCCCGGGTCGGTGATCCCGTCGCTGCAGAGCAGGAACGGTGCGGGCTTGCCGGAGCGGCGGGCGATGAGCTCCTCGAGCTCGGCTTCGGGCAGCGGCTTGGCGAAGGCGATGATCCCCTGCGGGGCATCGGTGCGGGCGGCGGCGTCGAGCTTGCCGCGGCCCACCTCCTTCACCACGACCCGGGCCTCGGCGGCCAGCTCCCGGATGTCGTCGAGCACCGGCGCGGGGTCGAGATCCTGGGCCAGCCAGATCTCCCTGGTGTCGCGACGGTTGGCGAGCAGGAGCTCTCGCACGGCCTGGCGGCCCTCGACCTGCTCGCCACCGAGCCCGGTACGAGCCGAGGCCCGGGGCGCCTTGCCCTGCGGGCCCATCTGGGTGAGGGGGTTGCGGCCACCGCCTCCCCCGCCGCGACGGCCGCCGCCTGCGCCCGCGCCGGGCTTGCGGGCGCGATCGGACTCGGTGCTGCCGCCCGATCGGGACGGCCCGCCCCGGTTCGACGACGGCGGTCCGCTGCGGCCCTTGCCCTTCGGTCCGCCACCCTTGGGTGCGCCTCCCTTACCACCGGACGGCCGGCCACCACGTGGCGGGGTCATGGCTTGGTCACCACGGCGACGGCCCAGCAGGCCACCCCCTCACCGCGACCGAGGGCGCCGAGGCCCTCCGGTCGACGGCCCTTCACGGTGACGGGTGCACCGACGGCATCGGACAGGTTCTGCTGCATCTGTGCCCGGGCGGGCGCGATCTTCGGGTGGTCGGTGACCACCGAAGCATCGACGTTGCCCGGTTCCCACCCGGCGGCTCGCACCCGGCGCGTGGCTTCGGCGAGCAGCTGAACGCTGTCGGCACCCGCCCACGCTGGGTCGGTGTCCGGGAAGTGCTCGCCGATGTCGCCCAGGCCGGCCGCCCCCAAGAGGGCGTCGGTGCAGGCGTGGGCGATGGCATCGGCGTCGCTGTGGCCCTTCAGGGCCCGCCCGCTGGGGAACGTCACGCCGCCCAGGACCAGCGGCCGATCGGCGTCGTCGATGAACGGGTGGACGTCGAAGCCCTGGCCGACGCGCACCTGCATCACCGCTGCTCCAGGATCGCCGCAGCCACGACCAGGTCGTCGGGCTCGGTGATCTTCAGGTTCCAGCGTTCGCCCTGCACGGTCCGCAGCCTGCCACCTCCGGCCACCACCAGCGAAGCGTCGTCGGTGGCCTCCGGGCGGGTGGCGTGGACGGCGCGCAGCGCCGCGCCGCGGAAGCCCTGCGGCGTCTGCACGGCCCGCAGCTCGTCGCGGTCGGCCGGGACGCCGTGCAGGTCGGTGATCGTGTCGACCACGGCGATGGCCGGCACCACGGCGTCGGCCCCCGCCAGCACGGCGTCGACCACCGACCGGAA
>JAOBWH010000177.1 GCA_025463265.1 Ilumatobacteraceae bacterium | reverse complement strand
GCGCCGCGGCGGGGGCGCTCGAAGCGGCCGGAACGCGGAGCTGCAGCATCGCGACCCCTGCGCCCGTCACCCGGACGACCACGGCATCGATCGTGTCCCCCACCTGAGGAGACCCGGGCGCCCCGGTCAGCCCCTTGAGCAATCCCTTGCCGCCTCCGTCGATCTCCACGTCCGCGCCGAACGCCGAGATCGCCGTGACGCGACCTTGACAGACCTCACCCTTCACCACCATGGCGGGGCACGCTAACCCACCGCCTCGACCCGTCGGCCGGTCCGCAGCGGACCCCGGGCCTGTCGCGTCCGGGCTGGGCTCACCGGCCGAATCCAGAGGGAGAACCGATGCGTTTCGGGGGTGGTCTGCTGGGCAGGGCGTCGTGGACCGTCCACCAGATGTCCGAGGTCGGATGCGTGAGCAGCGCAAGCGAGTGCCGGCGCAACGGGGAAAGGAAGGATCCGTGGACCAAGATCCCCAAGCTGAGGCGATGAAGGCGTTGGGAGCGTTCCTCGTCACGGAGCAGTCCCTGGGAGACACGCTCAGGTCGGTGGCGGAGCTGTCGAAGCAGGTGGCTCCGGCAGCCGCGTTCGCCGGGATGCTGCTGAGCGACGAGCGTGGACGCCCCGGAACGTGGGTGTTCACCGATGACGAGGCACCGGAGATCGACGAAGCCCAGTACAGCTCGGATCAGGGACCGTGTCTCGACGCATGGCGTCTCAGCCAGGTCGTGAGCGTGGCGGACATGAGCGGCGATGAGGCGCAGAGCCGGTATCCGGACTTCGCTGCGGCCTGCAGCACGCACGGTGTGCGCAGCACGTTGTCGCTTCCGATCATGAGTCAGGACTCGGCGTTGGGCGCCCTCAACCTGTATGCCCGGGAGCCCGACGGGTTCAGCCCCGATGACGAGCAGGCGCTCACCACGTTCGGGGTGACCGCTGGTGTGCTGGTTGCGAACTCCAAGGCGTACTGGGGTGCCTACGAGCTGAGCCAGCAGCTCGACGAGGCCATGAGCAGCCGGTCCGGCATCGAACAGGCGAAAGGCATCTTGATGGCCCGATCAGGAGATCTCGACGCGGACGGAGCGTTCGAGATGCTGCGCCAGGCGTCGCGCCGCGAGAACGTGAAGCTCCGTGTCATCGCCCAGCGGATCGTGGAACGGCGGATGCCACCCGACCAGCCCGGAGACGATGATCGGTGACCGAGGAGAGCGAGCTGCTGAGCGCGTTGGGTGCGTTGGCGGACGCGTTGCAGAACCAGCGCACCCTCGGCATGAAGCTGGCCAGCATCGCCGAGACGTGCGTGTCCTCGGTGCCGGGCTGCGATGCAGCGAGCATCGCGTTGTCGATCAACGGCAGATCGGTGACGGCCGTGGCGACTGCTCGCGTCGCCCTCGAGCTCGACATGGTGCAGTACGACCTCGACGACGGGCCCTGTCTGCGGGCGTTCCGCACGATGGACAGCTTGCGGATCGACATCGTCGAGCCCTTCGAGGAGTTCCCGCACTTCGCAGTGGCTGCGCAAGCCGAGGGGATCACCAGCGTCTTGTCGCTGCCGGCGCTCTGGGGTGACGAGCTCGTCGCGACGCTCAACCTGTACAGCCGCCAGGGGCCGTTCGATGAGTCAGCAGCCACGGTGGGCGCGGTTCTCGCCGCGCAGGTGTCCATCGCCGTGAGCCGGTCGCCCGAGTTCTCCGCCGCTCGCAACGTCGTCGAGCACGCGCAGCGCAACGCGGACGACGACGCGGAGATCAGCGTGGCCACGGGGATGCTCATGGCGAACCAGTCGTGCACCGCAGAGCAGGCCGCCGGACTCCTGCGCGAGGCCGCCGTCGAAGACGAACGCACGGTCGTGGAGATCGCCAAGCGAATCCTCGACCAGCACAAGAACTCCGGCTGACACGTGCCGCACACCGACGGAGGCTCAGGGTCACCCAGCCGCTGCGCTGGTGACGAGGTCGAGGGTCGTGAGATCGCTGCGGCCTATCGAGGAATCGCAGCGGGTGAGGCCGTCGGGCTCGACACGGAACCGGGTGGTCACGCTCCGGCAACGGTGAACCACACCACTTTGTGACCCGAGGATGTGAGCGTCGCGCCCCACCGGTCGGCCGCACGGTCCACGATGCGCAGGCCCCACCCGCCGGGCCGCCCCGGCTTCGCGTCACGGGTGATCGGCATCCGGCTGCTGGAGTCCATGACCTCGACGCAGATCTGCGGTGGATCGACTCGTAGCGTGATGGTGGGCGCCGACGAGGTGTGGGTGATGACGTTGGTGACGATCTCGCTCGTGGCGAGCAGGATGTTCTCCATGCTGAGGTCGTCGATACCGAGCGGGTCGAGCTGCTCGTAGGTCCATCTCCGAGCCAGGCGCGAGGCGCCGAGATCCGGGAGGAAGGTCTTGCGCACGGAGGTTGGCGCCACAACAGGCCCCTGACGGTCGGTATCGACTCCACCGGGGTCTGGGGTGGCGGAAGGCCAATGCGACGATCCGAGTCCTCCTACCCGTGGAGGGCGTGGACTAACCGGCCGATGCGAGACGCTGCGCGCGCAGCGCCGACCTCGAAGGCAGGGGCTGCGCTTCATCCTGGTCGGTCGGGGTGACGCGGCACGGGGGTTAAACTCGACGAGCCGGTCCTTGAGCCACAGGGGGCGGCTCACGGCCAGCGGAAGATCCGGTTGTGCAGAACGACCCCCATGCTGAGGTGCTGCGAGCCCTCGGTTCGTTTCTCGTCACCGAGCAGTCGCTCGGCGACACGCTCACCACCGTCGCCCATCTCTCCCAGCAGGTGGTACCGGCGGCCCAGTTCGTCGGGCTCCTGCTCGCCGACGAGCACGGCCGACCGGCGACGAGGGTCTTCACCGACGAAGCGGCGCCGGAGATCGACCAGGCGCAGTACGACTCGGACCGGGGTCCCTGCCTCGACGCCTGGCGCAGAGGGCGCGTCGTCACGCTGGGAGATCTGACCGAGTCCGACACCCGACGGCGCTACCCCGAGTTCGCCGCTGCGTGTGCCGCCCACGACATCCGTTCCACCGTCTCGGTCCCGGTCATGTCGCAGGGATCGTCGCTGGGGGCGCTCAACCTCTACGCCCCCAGGCCCGAGGCGTTCACCAGCGACAACGAGCAGGCGCTCGTGAGCTTCGCCGATGCTGCGGCGGTGGTGATGGTGAACTCGTACGCGTACTGGGGCGCCTTCTCGTTGAGCGAGCAGCTCAACGAGGCGATGGCGAGCCGGGCCGAGATCGAGCAGGCCAAGGGCATCCTCATGGCCGGCGATCCCCTGCTGGGCCCAGCCGAAGCGTTCGACATGCTGCGCAGCGCCTCGCAGCGCGAGAACGTCAAGTTGCGCGACATCGCCCGCAGGATCGTGGAACGTCGTCCGCCGCCCGCACCGTCCCCGCAGGACCGGCCGTGAACCCCGACGACGGCGTCCTCGATGCGCTTTCGCAACTGGCGCAGGTGCTGCAGACGCAGCGCACACTCGGAGGTGCGTTGGCGAACATCGTCGAAGTGGCCACCGGGTCGGTGCCTCGTTGCGACGCGGCCAGCGTGGCGTTGTCGATCAACGGTCGGCCAACGACCGCCGCCGCCACGGCGCGCATCGCGCTCGAGCTCGACATGGTCCAGTACGACCTCCACGACGGACCCTGCCTCACCGCGTTTCGAACGATGGAGAGCCTGCGGCTCAACCTCCTCGACCCCGGTGACGCCTTCCCGCATTTCGCCGTCGCAGCCCGCAACCAGGGCATCACCAGCGTCTTGTCGGTACCGGCGATCTGGGGTGACGAGCTGGTCGCCACGCTCAACCTCTACAGCCGCAGCGGCGCCTTCGACGAGACGGCCGCCACCGTCGCATCCGTGCTCGCCACCCAGGCCACCATCGCGGTGAGCCGCTCACCGGAGTACGCCGCTGCCCGCAACGTCGTGGAACACGCCCAGCGCGACGCAGACGATCAAGCCGACATCAGCATGGCCACCGGCATGTTGATGGCCAACGAGAGCTGCACTGCCGACCAAGCAGCCGGGCTGCTGCGCCAGGCCGCCGATCAGACCGAGCAGACGATCATCCAGATCGCCCAGCGCATCATCGAACAGCAGCGCACCACCTGAAGGAGCGTCCTCCACGCCGTGCGGGGGCCTCGCCGGCGACCACTCCTGGGTGGTCTGAGATCCACCCCATGAGGGGGGTGATTCCCGCTTGCACGCCCCCAACCGCTAGATGAGCTCGCTGCTGGCGCTGACCGGACTCAGCAGACTCTTCGAGATCCGGGCCGATGGGGATGACCCCGCGGACACGGTCACCGATTCGCCGTTCGACCTCCTCGACCCAGACCGAGACGCCCCGCTGCGCTGACGCCGCAGCCGAGGTCGGACCGGTCGCTCGGCGTAACGTGAGCTGGTGCGCACCGCCGAAGACGCCGATGTCGATGCCGACGACGGTGCCGAAGCCGGTGCGGTCGGGGTCCTCGTGGTCGCCGACACGCACCTCGATGCCGACAGCCTGGACCGGATGCCCCCCGAGGTGTGGGCGCTGGCGGATTCGGCGGACGTGATCCTGCACGCAGGAGACGTCGTCGATCAGGCCGTGCTCGACGCCCTGGCCGCTCGTACCCCCACGCACGCCGTGCTGGGGAACAACGACCACGGCCTCGTCGGGACGCTGCCCGACACGCTCGAGGTCGTGCTCGGCGGAGTCCGGGTCGCCATGGTCCACGACTCGGGGCCCACGGCGGGACGGGCGCGTCGGATGGCCCGCCGGTTCCCGGACGCGGACGTGGTCGTGTTCGGGCACAGCCACCAGCCCGTGGTGGAGGCGGCCGAGGCCGGGCCGTTGCTCCTCAACCCAGGATCGCCGACCCACCGGCGCCGGCAGCCGGTCCACACGGTGGCCTGGCTCGACCTGGCAGGCGGCACCGTCCGCCGCGCTGACCTCGTCGAGGTGGGTCCGCTCAGCGGCTGAGCGTCAGGGCGCACCACGCACCGGAGGAGCCCGTGTGGTGCCGCCGTCGGCAACGACCACGGTGACGCCGGCGGCATCGACGACTCGTGAGACACTGCGGGGGCGAGGAGGTCTCGCGGTGGAGGAGGGTGGAGCGGGTGGATCAGCTGGGTCATGCCTTGTCGGTGCTCGTCGGCGACGCCGAGGCGATCGAGCCGCATCGGCTGATCGAGCTCGTGGACCACTGCGCGGGGCTCCTCGGCGCCGAGCACGCCGCCGTCTGGCTAGCAGATCACCAGAAGCGCACCCTGGTGCACCTCGCCGTGGCGGACTCACGGGAGCGACTGCCGATCGACGGGAGCCTGGCCGGGCGGGCGTTCATCACCAGCGAAGCGGTCGCGGATCAGGCCGAGGAGGGTGGATGCGTCTGGATCCCGCTCCTCACGGGCGTGGAGCGGGTCGGCGTGCTGGAGGTGGCCACTGCGGAGCCGGCACCGGACGTGGCGGCGCTGCGCGCGTTCGCCGCGGTGGTGGCCGCCGAGCTCGTGGCGGCGAACCAGTACACGGACCTGTTCACCCGGACCCGTCGGCAGCAGCCGATGTCGCTGGCGGCGGAGATGCAGTGGGCGTCGCTGCCCCCGGCCAGCTTCGCCACCAAGGCGGTGCACATCGCCGGGATGATGGAACCGGCGTACGACGTCGGCGGTGACACCTTCGATTACGCGCACTCGGACGGCCTGCTCAGCTTCGCCATCCTCGACGCGGTCGGCCACAGCCTCGATTCGAGCATGACGAGCTCGCTGGCCCTCGGCGCCTACCGGAACGCCCGCCGCCACGAGCGGTCGCTGAGCGAGACGGCGTCGGCGATGGATGCGGTCATCAAGGGCCAGCTCGGCCGGGGGCGGTTCGTCACGGGCCAGCTGGCCCTCCTGGACACGCCCACCGGCGAGCTGCGCTGGCTCAACGCGGGCCACCCGCTGCCGCTGCTGATCCGCCAGGGCAAGGTCATCGGCCACCTCGAGTGTGTGCCCCGGCCTCCGTTCGGGCTGGGGCACATCGTGCCCGGGGTGGAGCCCGAGATCGCCACGGCACAGCTCGAGCCCGGCGACGCTGTGCTGCTCTACAGCGACGGCGTGGTCGAGCACCGGACCTCGGACGGCGTCGACTACGGGATCGAGCGGCTCAAGGGGTCCCTCGAGAGCGCCTTCGCCGCTCGCATGTCGCCTGCGGAGACCCTTCGGCGCCTCGCCAACAGCATCCTCGACTTCCACGGCGGCGACCTGCACGACGACGCCACCACGGTCCTGGTGGTCTGGCAGCACGACGCCATCGGAGGCGCCGGCAGCTGAGCAGCGTGCCCGCTGGCGGGGCAATCGGGAGGGTCAGGCCGGGTCGCCCTCGAGGGCGGGGGTCGGCGGCTCCGGGGGCTGCTGGATGCCGCGGAGCCCGGCGGCGAGGGCCTCGGCGCCCGAGTGCGTCGGCGTCCAGCCCAGCTCGCC
Organism: Ilumatobacteraceae bacterium; assembly: GCA_025463265.1. Lineage (GTDB taxonomy): Bacteria > Actinomycetota > Acidimicrobiia > Acidimicrobiales > Iamiaceae > Aquihabitans. Next base: position 8,675 of record JAOBWH010000177.1, on the reverse strand, counting down.
ACGGGCCCGGTCCGATGCGAGCAACGGGCACTCGAAGATGAGGGTGACCCACCCCGGGTCGACGGGCTGGGCGTGGAGGCGCCACAAGGCGGAGACGATCGGGCGGGCGACCGTAGCGAGGGGGCTGAGCTGGTGCCCACCGATGATGTCGTCGGTGGCCACGTTGAACGCACCCCGGACATCGGAGAGCGCCGCCCGGGCGAAGGCATCGGCGACGTCGTCGGCGTGGACGGTCTGGAACCGGACGGGAAGGTGCTGCACGAGGCTCGCCCGGAGCAGGCCGAAGGGGAGGTGCCGCGGGAGGAAGTACCGGCGGAGCTCCTGGCCGGCCGGTGCCTGCATGACGAGCGCCGGCCGGATGCGCACGACCCGCAGCTCGGGCTGCCGGGCCTCGATGCGGTCGAGCTCGGCCTCGACCTCCGCCTTGTGGGCCGAGTACGGGTGGTCGGGTCGTCCGCCGATGGCCCAGTCCTCGGTCACGAGGCGGTCCTTGGGGCCGGCGGCGTAGGCGCCCACCGACGAGGAGTGGATGATCGCAGCGCCGGCGTCGGCCGCCGCCGAGAACACCCTGGCGGACCCCAGCACGTTCACCGCCCGCATGGCCTCGACGTCCCACGAGGGCTGGATGCGCCAGGCCAGGTGGATGACCGCGTCGGCCCCGTCGGACGCGGCGGACAGATCGCCGTCGACGATGTCGATGCCGAACCAGCGGACCTTCGGGCCGAGGCGCTCCTGGGAGATGCGGCGAGCGACCGCCCGGATCTCGCCGACGCCCGGATCGTGGACGAGCCGGTGCAGGAGCGCCGTGCCGATGTTGCCGGTCGCACCGGTCACCACCACGGTCGCGCCACGGCCGCCGTCTCGGCGCTGGTGGACGGGATCGTCGGCAGGGGAGTTGGGCATGGGCGCCACTACCCGGGGCGTCCGGGTCCACACCCGCAGGCCGGAGGGTCAGCCGGAAGGTGCGGCGCCGTCCATGCCCGAGTCCATGGGCCCGCTCGCCGCAGCCGACGGATCGGTCGGGGTGCTCCCCGTCACGGGGTCCTCGCGGAGACCGGCGGCGTCGTGGCCGACCACGGTGGCCTGGGGCCCGGCGTCGGCCGCAGCGGCCTCGGCATGGGCGACGGCCTCGCCCTCGGTCGGGTAGGTGCCCAGCGGCATGGAGTCGCCCTCCTTCCAGACCTCCCAGGAGTCACCCTTCTCCAGCACGTGGATCTCGGCCATCTCGATCAGCCCACGATCCACACGACGAGGACGGGTGCGGCCGCACGCAGCGGTCGGACGAACCCGGACGGGCGGAGGACGACGGATCGGCGCGGCACGCACGCCGACTACCCGCGGCTGGGCGGCACGAAACCAACGGGCTCGGGCGCTTGACAACGCAGCGAAAATGCCGATCGTGGGCGAAGGGTTGTCCAGGGGAAGAGTCGCCATGGCTCACGCCAAGCCGTCAGAGCAGGGCCGAGGATGGTCGGTCCGCGCCCTGCTGCTGGCTCTGGTGGCGGTGGTGCTGAGCGTGTTCCTGCTGGTCGGAGCAGCGCTGGGCGTCCAGACGTGGCGCGCCGCCCGGGAGACCGTGCACGAGAACGCCCGATCCATCAGCGCGGACGGCACCGATGCGCTCGTGGACAACCTCGAGATCGCGTCGGTCCAGACCGCCTCGATCGCCTCGAATCCGGGCGTCCCACCGCTCTTCGCCGACCCGGGCGCCTGCGGGTTCGACTTCGATCTGTCGATCTTCCCCGAGAGCCACCTCGACGTGGTGGCGCCCGACGGCACGGTCGTGTGCTCCTCGGCCGACCTCGAGGCCGGTGCGACGCACGCCTCGGCACCCTGGCTGACCCGCCCGGCCGCAAAGCCCGCCACGATGTCGAGATCGTTCACCGACGACGTGACGGGGCTGGCCTCCGTCGCCTTCGCCGCCCCGGTTCCGGACCCTGATGGCGAGGGGACGGTCGGATGGGTGGCGGTGGTGGTCCCGACCGAGGGCATCGCCCAGCCCATCGCCGAGGTCTACGGCGGCCCGAGGAACTACCAGTTCGCCATCACCGACCGCAGGGCCGAGCGCACCCTGTCGATGTCGGACGGGCTCCGTGAGGCGACGCCGTCGTCCAGTTCCGACCCCATGGCCGACGCCGGCTACATCCACGCCTCGCAGCCGGTCCCGGGCACCTCGTGGACGGTCTCGGCCGGCGCTGACCCCGATGTCTCCCTCGCTCCGGCGCGCTCGGTGCTCATCCGTGGCGGGATCCTCGCCGGAAGCGTGCTGCTCGTGCTCCTCTTGTCGATCCTCGTGGTGAGCCGGAAGATATCGCGGCCGCTCCGGCAGCTGACCCGCACCGTCGGGAGCGAAGGTCCCCACGTCGACACCGTGCTCGCCGAGATCCAGGGGCCCAGCGAGGTGACCGAGCTGGCGGCGGAGTTCCGGACGGCCAACGCCAGCCGGGAGGCCTACGAGTCGCAGCTCTCCCACCAGGCGCTCCACGATCCCCTGACCGGGCTGCCGAACCGCGCCCTGCTCGCTGAGCGGTTGCAGGCGGCCCTGTCCCACGCCGAACGGACCGACGGCACCGTGGCGGTGCTGTTCTTGGACCTCGACCGCTTCAAGCGGATCAACGACAGCCTCGGCCACGACGTCGGCGACAAGGTGCTGGTGGTCACCGCCGAACGGCTGCTGGACGCCATCCCCGCGGATGCCACGCTGGCCCGCTTCGGCGGCGACGAGTTCGTGGTCGTCACGCCGGTCGTGGACGACTCGGAGCTCGACGGGCTCGTCCCCCGCCTCCTCGCCGCGGTGGACCAACCGATCGAGACCTCGACCGCCGTGGTGCGGCTCACGACCTCGATCGGCGTGGCGACGAGCGCGCCCCACCGCCGTCCGACCGACCTCATCCGCGACGCCGACACCGCCATGTACGTCGCCAAGGAGCGCGGTCGCAGCCGCGCCGAGTCGTTCAGCGACTCGCTCCACGCCCAGGCCGCATCCCGTCTCACCATGGCGAGCGAGTTCCGCGCTGCGCTGAGCCGCGACGAGCTCCACGTTGTGTACCAGCCGAAGATCGACCTGCTCACCAGCGAGATCGTGGGTGTCGAGGCGCTGCTCCGGTGGGATCATCCGGCGCTGGGGTCGGTGCCACCCAGCACGTTCATCCCCGTCGCCGAGGAGACCGATGCCATCATCACCGCCGGCGAGTTCGTCCTCGACGCAGCCTGCCGCCAGGCCGCAGAGTGGCGGGACCAGGGGATCGACCTGAGCGTGGCGGTCAACGTCTCGGGCCGCCAGCTCAGCAACGGGAACCTGGCCGCGGCGGCGCTCGCCGCCCTCGCGGCGTCGGGCCTCGCCCCCGACCGCCTCTTCCTGGAGCTCACCGAGACGCTCCTCATGTCCGACAGCTTCCGCACGCAGCGGACCCTCGAGACCCTCCACGGCATGGGCATCGGCATCAGCGTCGATGACTTCGGCACCGGGTACTCGTCGCTCGCCTACCTCCACCGCTTCCCCGTCGACGAGCTCAAGATCGACCGGGCCTTCGTCTCCGATCTGGGCGGGCCGGACCAGCCCGCCCCGCTGGTGGCGGCCATGGTGGCCATGGGCTCGGCCCTGGGTCTGTCCACCGTGGCGGAGGGGGTGGAGACCACCGAGCAGGCCGAGCAGCTCCGCCTGCTCGGCTGCAACCTCGCGCAGGGCTACCTGTTCGCCCGCCCTTGCCGCGCGGAGGACCTCACGCCCATCCTCGAGGCCGCCTCGGGGCCGCGCACCCGACCGTCGCCGGCGCTTCCGCCGCTCTGAACCAGCGCGCATAGCTTCCGGGCGAACGGGAAGTGGCCGACGTGCCATCGCCTGCTGCTCGTCTGGTTGCTGCGCCCCTGGCCGGCGCCCTGGGTGCCGTCTCGAGGTGGCGGGGCGCCCGGGTCTTCCACCCTCGGGGCACGGCGTCGCACGCCGAGGTGCGCATCGACGGGGGAGCGCACCCGCTGGCGGCCCTCGCCGGCACCCACCGGGCGCTCGTGCGCACCTCCCGGGCCCTCGGGCTCCCCGGCCCCTGCCCGGACATCTGGGGCATCGCGATCCGCGTCCTCGGTGCCGGCGACGGAACCGCACCGGAGCGCGACGACGCCGATGTGCTGCTCGCCACGACCGGGAGCGGCGTCGTGGGGCGCCACGTCCTCGTCCCCGTCCTCCGCCCGGCGAAGCGGACCTTCACCTCGCTGCTGCCGTTCGAGTCGCCGCTCGGCGACCAGTTCCTGCTCGGAGCCCGACCCGTCGTCGGCGACGCTGACTCGCCGGGTGACCGCCTCGACCTGATCGCCGCCGGGGTCGGCGGAACCTGGGGGACGATCGGCGAGGTCATCATCGGAGCGCCCCTGCCCGAGGCCGAAGGCCAGGCGCTGCGGTTCTCGCCGTGGAGCCCGCCCAGGGACATCCAGCTCTCGGGATGGATCAACAGCCTCCGACGTCCCGCCTACGTGGCCAGCCAGCACGAACGGCCCGACACCGGCCCCGCCCCGCGAGCCTGACGTTCGGACCACAGGCGTTTGCGACGGCGACGACCGGGGCAGGGGGCGGGCATGGATCTCGATGTGGCACCCGCCGGTGACGTGACGTGATGGCCCCTGAGGGTCAGTTCCGGGTCCGGCCCCTGGGCGGCGGCGCCGGCTGCCTGGGCATGATCGCCTTCTCGATCCTGGCGTCCGTCCTGCTCACAGTGATCGTGAACCTGCTGCTGCGCTGACCGGCGTCGCTGGCGAGAACGAGGGGCAATCGTGGGCCGCCAGGTCCACGGACCGACCGAGGATCAGGTCGCGACGAGCCGGGCGGCCAGATAGGGCCCGGTGGCGCTGTCGGGTGACGCCGCCACCGCGGCGGGACGGCCGGAGGCGACCACGCGGCCGCCCTGGTCGCCGCCTCCGGGACCGAGGTCGATCACCCAGTCTGCAGCCGCGATGGTGTCGAGGTCGTGCTCGACGACGACGACGGTGCTGCCGGCGTCGACGAGCCGGTGCAGCTGGACGAGCAGCAGGGCGATGTCGGCGGGGTGGAGCCCTGAGGTGGGCTCGTCGAGCAGGTAGAGCGTCCGACCGCGCCGGGCGCGCTGCAGCTCGGTCGCGATCTTGATGCGCTGCGCCTCGCCTCCGCTGAGCTCGGTGGCGGGCTGCCCGAGGCGCAGGTAGCCGAGCCCGACGTCCCGCAGGGTCTCGAGGCTGCGGGATGCGGAGGGCACATCGGCGAAGAACGTGGCGGCCTCGTCGACCGACAGCCCGAGCACGTCGGCGACGGTCAGCCCCTCGTAGGTGACCTGGAGCGTCTCGTCGTCGTAGCGGGCGCCGTGGCAGGCCGGGCAGGGTGCGTAGGTGCCGGGCAGGAACAGCAGCTCGACCTCGACGAAGCCCTCACCGGCGCAGGTCGGGCAGCGTCCCTCGGCGACGTTGAACGAGAACCGGCCGGGTCCGTACCCGCGTGCGACGGCCTCGTCGGTGGCGGCGAAGAGCTTGCGGACCACGTCGAACATGCCGGTGTAGGTCGCCAGGTTCGACCGGGGCGTGCGCCCGATCGGCGCCTGGTCCACCTGGACCAGGCGGTCGAACGCGTCGAGCCCCAGGCGGCCCTGGACCTGCTCGGCGAGCACCTGGGTGACGAGGGTGGACTTCCCGGAGCCCGACACGCCGGTGACCGCGGTCAGGACGCCGACCGGGATGTCGACCGACAGGTCCCGCAGGTTGTGGCGGGTCGCGCCGCGCACGTGCACCCAACCATCCGGTTCGCGCAGCTCGTGGTCGAGGATCTCGGGTCGGCCGAACAAGTAGCGCCCGGTCACGGACTCCTCCACCTGCTCGAGGCCGGTCACCGGCCCGCTGTAGAGCACCCGGCCGCCGTTCTCACCAGCGCCCGGCCCGATGTCGACCAGCCAGTCGGCCTGGCGGACCACGTCGAGGTCGTGCTCGACGACGAACACCGAGTTGCCGGCGGCCTTGAGCTGGTGCAGGACGTCCAGGAGGGGCTCGGCGTCGGCCGGGTGCAGCCCCGCAGACGGCTCGTCGAGGACGTAGACCACACCGAACAGCCCGGCGCGCAGCTGGGTCGCGATCCGGAGCCGCTGCGCCTCGCCCGGCGAGAGCGTGGTCGACGTGCGGCCGAGGCTGAGGTACCCGAGACCGAGCTGCAGCAGCACCTCGATGCGGGCGACCAGATCGGCGGCGATCCGCTTGGCGACCTCGGTCCCCTCGCCGGAGGTGGCCGAGGCGGTCGCCGCGGCTGCGTCCGTCAGCGACGCCACGGGGCGGAGCACGTCGACCACGTCCCCGAGCGCCAGCGCGTTCACCTCGGCGATGGTGCGGCCGGCGAACGTGACGGCGAGCGCCTCGGCCCGCAGACCGCTCCCGCCGCACTCCGGGCAGGGCACGCTCTCCACGAAGCGCAGCGCCCGCTCGCGCATCGTGTCGCTCTTGGAGTCGGCCAGCACGTGCATGACGTGGGCCCGTGCGCTCCAGAACGTGCCGTAGTACCCGCTGTCGATGCGGTCCCGTTCGGGTTCGATGAGGACCGAGGGCTGCTCATCGGTGAAGAGGAGCCACTCCCGGTCCGCCCGGTCCAGCTCCTGCCAGGGCGTGTCGATGTCGATCCCGAGCCCCATCACGATGCTGCGCAGGTTGGCGCCCTGCCACGCTCCGGGCCACGCGGCGATGGCCTTGTCGCGGATGGTCAGCGTGGGGTCGGGGACGAGCAGCTCCTCGGTCACGTCGTGCACCACGCCGAGGCCACCGCACTCCGGGCAGGCACCCGCCGCCGTGTTGGGCGAGAACGACTCCGCCTCCAGCCGTCCGGCACCGACGGGGTAGGTCCCCGCCCGCGAGTAGAGCATCCGCACCAGGTTCGACAGCGTGGTGATGGTGCCGACCGTGGACCGCGAGCTCGGGGCGCCCCGGCGCTGCTGGAGCGCGACCGCAGGCGGCAGTCCGGTGATGTCGTGCACGTGCGGGGCTCCCACCTGCTGCAGCAGGCGCCGGGCGTAGGGCGCCACCGACTCGAAGTAGCGGCGCTGGGCCTCGGCGTAGAGCGTGCCGAAGGCCAGCGACGACTTGCCCGACCCGGAGACCCCGGTGAAGGCGACGAGGGAGTCCCGGGGGATGTCGACGTCCACGTCGCACAGGTTGTGCTCGCTGGCACCCCGGACCCGGACGAAGTGATCGAGCGGTTCGTTCAGCACCGCCCCGACTACCCGGCGCCATCTCGGGTGAACCCGTCGCGCCTCCCGATCGACGGTCGGCGGTATGGCGGCGCAGGTGAACGGGCAGTCCGGAGCCGACTCGCACCACCCATCGAAGGAGACAGGCCCATGGACGTCCTCGACCACCTGATCGAAGAGCACCGCAAGGTCGAGCGGCTGCTCGCCCAGATCAAGGAGTCCGACCCCGGGTCCGAGCGAGACCGGCTGTTCGGTGAGATCGAGGCGTCCCTAAGCACGCACATGGCCGTCGAGGAGCGCTTCTTGTACCCGCTCATCGCCGAGCACATCGGCGAGGACGACGCCGAGGACGCCACCGACGAGCACACGCTCGCCCGTGAGGCCCTGGCGTCGGTCAAGGAACGGCTGGAGGAGGGTGCCTTCGAGGCGGCGGTCGACATCTTGGAGAAGGGCATCGCCCACCACGTCGAGGAGGAGGAGGACGAGCTGTTCCCGGAGCTTCGGGAGAAGGCCGCCGGCCAGCTGGCTGAGATGGACCCCGAGGACCTCGAGTCGAAGGTCGAGACCGGACCCGACGGGGACCTCACCAAGGCCGACCTGTACGAGAAGGCCAAGGAGGCCGATGTCGAGGGCCGGTCGACGATGACGAAGGACGAGCTGGCCGAAGCCGTCGACGACTGAGCCGACCGCATCAGTGCGAGGTGACGTCGATCCCGTCCCACGAGGTGACGGAGTCGGCGTCCACCCGCAGGGTCCCGGTGCCGGAGCCACGGGTGGCGGTCCCGCGCACCAGCGTGCCCACCTTGGCGGCCGGGCCGGGCGCCACGTAGTCGTCGGCCACGATGGCGACGGCGGTCGTGCGGCCCACGCCGGCACGCTCGAGCAGTGCGGGGTCCACCACGAGCTCGGCGGCGTCCGCGAACCAACGTCCGGGGAGGGCGGTGGGTCCCGGCAGCGCGACCACGACCCGCTCACCGGCCGATCGGCGTCCGGTGGGCTCCATCGCCGCCTCGGTGGTCCGGTCCTCGTCGACGAGGATGCTGCTGCGCACCTCGACCGAGGCCAGGATCCGCGCCGGCGGGAGCCGCCAGCCGAGCCGCCCGGTCGCGAGGTCCCGGGTGAACGCCGCCAGGTCCTCGGCGTTGCGGGCGACGTAGGCACCGGTCGCCTTGCTCGCTCGCAGCGCCCGAGCGGGCGTCCCGAGGAGCGTGGCGGGCCGCCGCACGTCGATCAGGTCGACCGTCCCCTCGATGACGGCGCTGCGGCCGCCGACGGTGACGAGCACGGCCACCTCAGGTGACGTGGCGAGCACCCGGGCCTTGAGCGTGGTCCGAGCGAACCAGAACCACAGCCGGCCCTCGGCCCACGCGTAGAGCTCCGGCGTGACGTGCGGACCTCGCCGCGACACGATGGCGATGTGCGCCTGACGGCCTTCGCGGAGGATGTGCTCGATGGCGGGTTCGGTGGTCACGGCGGGGCGCTACCCGTTCT
>JAOBWH010000155.1 GCA_025463265.1 Ilumatobacteraceae bacterium | reverse complement strand
TGGGCCGGCAGCACCTGCTCGTCGATCTCGGGCATCGGCACCCCCTGATCCTCGGATCAGCCTGAGCGCTCCGGCGCTCAGCTCGGAACTCGAAGGGCCCGCTCCTCACGGAGCGGGCCCTTTGCGTTGCGGATGCCTCGTGGCGCAGCGACGAGTCGAGCAGCGATGAGGTGAGGTGAGCAGCGGTCCGCGCCTGGTGGGCGCGGACCGCAGCGGCTCAGCTGGCGGCGGGCACGGCAGGGGCCACGGGGGCCACGGGCATCGGGGCCCGGACCTCCTTGGGCACCAGCGACCGCTCCAGGGCGTCCTCGTAGGTGATGAGGCCGTGGGCCACCAGCACCGACAGCGACTGCTCCAGGGTCTGCATGCCGTCGCGGACGCTCTGGGAGATGACGTTGCGGATCTGGTGGGTCTTGCCGTCGCGGACCAAGGCGCGCACGGCGCTGTTGGCCAGCAGGACCTCGAACGCCGCCACCATGCCACCGCCCACGCGGGGGATGAGGCGCTGGGCGACCACGCCGGTGAGCGATGCGGCGAGCTGCACCCGGATCTGCGACTGCCGCTCCGACGGGAACACGTCGATGATGCGGTCGAGTGCCGTGGAGGCGTCGTTGGTGTGGAGGGTGGCGAACACCAGGTGCCCCGTCTCGGCCACCGTCAGGGTGGTGGCGATGCTCTCGGGGTCGCGAATCTCGCCCACCAGCACGATGTCGGGGTCCTCGCGCAGGGCGGAGCGGAGCCCGTCCTGGAAGGTTCCGGTGTCGAAGCCGATCTCGCGCTGCGAGATCACCGAGTGCTGGTGGCTGTGGACGTACTCGATCGGATCCTCCAGCGTGAGGATGTGACGGCGCTGGGTGGCGTTGATGCGGCCGATCATGGCGGCCTGGGTGGTGCTCTTGCCCGAGCCGGTGGGGCCGGTCATGAGCACGAGGCCCTGGCGCTGCACGCAGAACTGCTCGAGGACCGGCGGGAGCAGCAGGCTCTCCATCGTCGGGATCTCGTAGGGGATGGCGCGCAGGGCGATGCTCACCGTGCCCCGCTGGCGGAAGACGTTGCCGCGGAAGCGCGTCAGGTCCTTCCAGGAGAACGAGAAGTCCACCTGGCCGTCCTGGAGGAACTGCTCCTGGAGGTCGTCGGGGAGCATGGCGGTGGCGAGGCGCTCGGTCTCCTCGTCGTGGAGGGCGGTGAGCCCTGCGACCGGGTAGAGCTCGCCGTCGATCCGCAGCATCGGCGGCGCACCCGCGCCGATGTGGATGTCGGTTCCCCCCCGATCCCAGAGCTCCTGTACGAGCCCCTCGATGGGGGCGACATTGACCTGGGCGATGTGCATGGGCCGAGTCTCGCACGGGCGCTGCACCCGTGCGCTCCGAGGCCGTCCGGGCGGCCCCCGGAGGGCCGAGTTCGTGACGCCTCCTCTCGGACGGTCCGCTAGGGTCGCTCCGCCCCGCCCGCTCGGCGCGCCGGGGCACCGTTTCCATCCGGGGGGATCGCGAACATGCTCACCAGTCAGGCTCGTCGTTTCGGTGACGCTCTGGTCGATCGCCACGTCATCACCCGCGAGGTGATGGAAGCGGCGCTCGATGAGGCCGCGCACTCCGGCGTGGCCTTCCCGGAGGTCATCTCGCGCCACGGCGAGCTGCCGGCCGGCGACATGGCGGCGGCGTGGGCTGCGGCGCTCGGGGCCAGCTACGTGGACTTCAACATCGTGGTCGTCCAGCCCGAGGCGGTGGCCCTCCTGCCCGAGGAGATCGGGCTGCAGCACCGCGCGGTGCCCGTGTCGCTCCACGGGTCCAGCCTGCTCGTGGCCTTCCCGACGCCGCTCGACACCGCAGCGGTCAAGGCGGTGACCACCCACATCCGGGCCTCGGGCCTCGAGGTGGAGCTGGGCATCGCCGATCCGGATTCGCACGCGGCGGCGCTCGCCGAGGCCTACGGGGTCACGCCCGCCCCCGGACCCGCCGGTACCAGCACCGTGGTGGGCCACGCCGAGCCGTCGGCCGAGCTGTACCGCCTCTTCGACCGCGTGCTGGAGATGGGCGCGTCGGACCTCCACCTCGCCGCCAACCAGCCCCCGTTCGTCCGCATCGTGGGCGAGCTCGTCCGCATGCCCGAGGAAGCCGAGCTCAGCGCGGCCAAGGTCCGCGAGCTGGCGTACTCGATCCTGTCGGTGCGCCAACAGGCGAAGTTCGAGGACCGCAGCGAGCTCGACACGTCCCACGCGATGGGCAGCAAGGTCCGCTTCCGCGTCAACGTCTTCATCCAGCGCAACGCCGTCGGCGTCGCCTTCCGCGTCATCCCCTACGAGGTCGTCGACTTCGACGTGCTCGGGCTGCCGGAGGTCGTGAAGTCGTTCGCCGACTACCCCCGCGGCCTCATCCTCGTCACCGGTCCCACCGGCTCGGGCAAGAGCACCACCCTCGCCTCGCTCGTCGACATCGTGAACCGCACCCGCCAGTGCCACATCATCACGATCGAGGACCCGATCGAGTTCGTGCACAACTCGAAGGTCGCGCTGGTGAACCAGCGGGAGGTCGGGTCCGACACCGAAGCGTTCGGCGTGGCGCTCACCTCGGCCATGCGGCAGGACCCCGACGTCATCCTCGTGGGCGAGATGCGCGACCTCGACACCATCTCGACGGCCATCACCGCCGCCGAGACCGGCCACCTCGTGTACGCCACGCTGCACACGCAGGACGCCGCCCAGACGGTCGACCGCATCATCGACGTGTTCCCCGGCGAGCAGCAGGCCCAGGTGCGCATCCAGCTCGCCAACTCGCTCGTCGGCGTGGTGACCCAGCAGCTGGTGCCCACCGTCGACGGTCGGGGCCGCGCCGTCGCCTCCGAGGTGATGCTGGCCAACAACGCCATCCGCGCCCTCATCCGAGACGGCAAGGTCCACCAGATCCACAACGCGATGATGTCGGGCCGGAAGGCGGGCATGCAGAGCATGGACGACTCCCTCGCCGACCTCGTCCGCCGCGGCGTGGTGTCCAAGGAGCAGGCCGCCCGCCGGGCCCAGAACCCCGACGAGCTCCTCCGGCTCCTCGCCTAGGTCCCCGCTGCCGCCGGCCGCCGATCCCCGGCCACCTAGAGTCACGCCATGGCGTCCCCGGTGAAGCGCAGCCGCGCCCGTCGCTCCGAGCACGGGTTCGTGATCTCCGAGCTGATCCTCGTGGTCGTCGTCGTCACCGCCCTGATCGCCATCGTGATCGTCTCCGTCGGCGGGATCGACAGCCAGTCCGCCGAGCGCGAGTGCCAGGTCCAGCTGCGGGCCATCAAGGCGGCGAGCGAGCAGTTCTACGCCGAGCTCAACTTCTACCCGCCCGACGACAAGGCGCTGAAGGACGCGAACCTCCTGTCACCGGAGGAGTCGCCCGACTACCGGGTGGTCACCAGGCCCGGCGAGACCAAGCCCACCTACGAGACCGTCGGCACCCGCTGCACCTGACCCCGGTGTGGGTCAGGCCACGGGAGCGAGCGGATCGAGCTCCTTGGCAGCGGGCTTGTCGTCGGTGGAGCGGCGGCTGATGGCGGTGACCACGATGGCCACCACGGCGGCGAACGCGTTGCCGATGAGCCACGCGGCCGACGCGCCGTCGAGCCCGCCCTTCGTGCCGCTCTCGGGCACCAGGATCAGGGCCGGCACGATGATCGAGAGGGTCAGCGTGATGGTGATGACCACGGTGGCCACGTTGCGGTGCAGCACCCGGGCCTCGGTCAACAGGAGCGACGTGATGGCCCACGGGATGCCGGCCAGCATCATCGCCGGGAGGATGTGCGCCGCCTCCCGGTAGCTCTCGTCGAACAGGGCGATCACGACGCCCTTGCCCAGCCAGGTGGCGAGGGTGCCCAGGGCCATGAGCGCCACGGCGAGCGACATCGCCAGGCGCATCTGGGTGCGGACGTGGGCGCCGCCCTTGCCGCCCTCGGCGAGCAGCGCCTGGCCGATGGCCGACGGCACGTAGAACGCGATGGCGACGATGCCCCAGGCCACGTAGAAGCTGCCGTTCGTGGTGCTGTCGACGTTGGTCAGCACGATCACCGGCAGGGCGAAGTAGGGCGCCTGGTAGGCGAGGGTCGACACGTAGTTGACGGCGGAGTACCGGACCGCGGCGTGGGCGGTGACCGGCTTGGGCCGCAGGCGGTGGGAGGCGCCCGACACCTTCGGCAGGAGCAGCACGCCGATGAACCCCGAGATGGCCACCGGAGCACCCAGGTCGATGAAGATCCACAGCGCCCGCTGGCTGGACGCCTCGAACAGCGGGAGCATGGCGATCTTGGCCACGGCCACGAGGCAGATCCGGGCGAGCACCAGGTTCCACCGCCGCATGGTCATGAACCGCACGTCGACGATGAGCGAGAACGCCGAACCGACGACGATGAACGCGAACACCGCGAACCCGGTGACCGGGTTCCAGTCCCACAGGACGGTCTGGGCCGCCTGGGGGTCCACCAGCCACAGGTACAGCCCCGATGCCACGATGGCGGCGGGGATGGTGGCGAGCACGGCCCAGGCGAAGACCACGTGGCTGTCGCGGCTGCGGTCCGGGGCGTAGCGGGCGAGCGCCACCGGCAGGCCGAGACCGGCGAGGTACGTGACGAACAGGACCGAGGTGAACAGGGCCGTGGCATCGCCGAAGTCGGCCTTGACGTCGATCTTGTTGGCGAAGATCGAGAACGCCATGCCGCCGAAGCCCTGCACGGCCGCACCCAGCACGAGGACGGTGGAACCGGTGAGGAGGTGGCGGGAGGCCGAGCCGCTCCCGCGCGCCCGCAGCGAGGCGATGCGGCCGCTGGGCGGCACGCCGCCCGCGCCGTCGGCCGAAGCGTCGGGCTGTGGCTCGGCGAGCACGGTCGGACCGTCGGGCGGCGCAGAGGGAGGCGTGGCGGTCACAGCACGTCCACTGTACGCATCGGCCTCCCCTCGACCCAGGTCTGACCGGGCGGACCGTCGGTCACCCCGGCTCTTGACCGGCGGGTCAAGTGCGAGCAGTAGCCTCGCCCGATGCTCGCTGCGACCGAGATCCCACCGGCTCCGACCCGGACCGAGGCCGACGGGCTGCCCACGTACCCCGGTGCCCGTCGCCCCGACCGCCGCCGGACCGTCGACCGCGGCGGCATCGCGCTGAGCGTCTGGGAGTGGGGGGACGAGGACGCGCCGCCCATCTTGTTCGCCCACGGCGGCTTCGACTTCGCCGGCACCTACGACACCCTGGCACCGCTCGTGGCCGACCAGGGATGGCGGGTCGTCTCCTTCGACCAGCGCGGCCACGGCGACTCGCAGCACGCCCACCTCTACTCGTGGGATGCCGACCTGCGCGACGCCGCCGCAGTGCTCGACTCCACCAGCCCCGGCGCCATCCCGATCCTCGGCCACTCCAAGGGCGGGGCCCTGATGCTCCAGCTCGCCGACGCGCTGCCGCACCGGGTGAGCCACGTCATCAACCTCGACGGCCTCCCGTCGGCTCGGTCCTGGCCCGACGTGCCCGACCACCACCGCACCCGGCTCCTCAACGGCGAGCTGGCCGGCTGGCTCGACCACCGCCGCGTCGCCGCCGGCAAGATCCGCCGGCCCGGCACCGTCGAGGAGCTGGCCGAGCGCCGCGGCCGCATGAACCCGCGGATGGACCCGGACTGGCTGCGCTACCTCGTGCCCATCGGCGCCCACCAGGAGGCCGACGGCTGGCGGTGGAAGATCGACCCGTCGATGCGCATGGGCGGCTTCGGTCCGTGGCGGCCCGAGTGGTCGATGTCCCGCCTCCCGTCGCTCGGGATGCCGGTGCTCTGCGTGCTCGGCCTCGACATCGAGGTCATGGGCTGGGGCACGCTGCCCGAAGACGTGATCCCCAACCTGCCCGCCGGCGCCCGGTTCGTGCCGCTCGACGGCGTCGGCCACTTCGTGCACATCGAGAAGCCGGCGGTCATCGCGGATCTCACCCTGGAGCTGATCTCGTGAGCACCCCCACCTCGTCGGCCCCTGCCGCACCGTCGGGGCCGGTCACCACGATGCTCACCCACGTGAAGGTCCAGCTCGCGCTCCACGAGCTGCGCAGCGGGACCGGGCGGCCGCTCCTGCTGCTCCACGGCCTCGGCGAGCACACCCCATCGGTCGTTCCGGCGTTCGCCGCCTCGTGGCCCGGCCCGGTGCACGGCCTCGACCTCACCGGGCACGGCGGTTCGAGCCGCGCCCCCGGCGGCGGCTACACCGCCGAGATCGTGATGGCCGACGTCGACGCCGCCCTGGCCCACCTCGGCCCGGCCACCGTCGTCGGTCGCGGCCTCGGCGCCTACGCGTCCCTGCTCATCGCCGGCGCCCGCCCGGAGCTGGTGGTCGGTGCGGTCCTGTGCGACGGCCCGGGGCTCAACGGCGGCGGCCCGGCACCGCACTCGCCGTCGGTCATCGCCCCCACGCCCGACGCCATGGCCCGCGCCGCGACCGACCGCTCCCTGCCCGACCCGTTCGCGATGGTCGAGCTGGCCCGAGACGTCCGCCCCGACGACTACGCCAGCACCTACGCCCGCCAGGCCCTCCAGTTCTCCGGCCTCGACGCCCCCCTCGCCGTCGCCGCCGTGGTCCGCCCACCGTGGCTGGCGGCCGTTGTCGCCGAGCCCGGCGTCGTCGCCGAGCCCCTCGCCGAAGCCCTCGCCCGCTACGCCGCCCTCCCCACCCCCGAGCGCTGACCGCGGAGTCCGATGCGAACGTCCTGGGCGAGCGGTCGCGCGGGAACCAGGGTCATCGAACGTCCGGCAGCGGTGGAACCGACGGACCCCGCGTGGCGGCCTGCGGACGGACCTAGGAGTCGCGGGCGACGATGAAGGCGGCGAGGTCGCGGAGGGCGAGGTCGGCGTGCGGGGGGAGGGGGAGCGTCGGGAGGGCCGACACGGCTCGGGCGGCGAGGGCGCTGATCTCGGCCTCGGCGACGTCGAGGGCGCCGGTGGACACGAACAGCGCCTGGAGATCGGTGACCGCCTGATCATCGAGGTCGGGGTCGCCGACGCGGGCGAGCAGGTCGACCTCGGCACCGGCGGCGCGCTCGTGGGCGACGGCGAGCAGCAAGGTGGGCTTGCCCTCGCGCAGGTCGTCGCCCACCGGCTTGCCGGTGCGGGCCTCGAGGCCGAACACGCCGAGGACGTCGTCTCGCAGCTGGAACGCCTCGCCCAGCGGATCGCCGTAGGCGCTGAGCGCGGCGGCCAGGTCGGGTTGATCGCCGAGCAGGGCGCCGATCTGGAGCGGACGCTCGATCGTGTAGCGGCCCGACTTCAGGCGGGCGATGCGACGGGCCCCCGCCCGGTCGACGCCCCCGGTGGCGGTGCCGGACAGGTCCAGGTACTGCCCGATGTTCAGCTCGATGCGCAGCTCGTGCCACAGCGACGCCAGCTCGGGCGGGCCCGTGGGCAGCAGCAGGTCGGAGTACACGAGGGCGACGTCGCCCACCAGGATCGCCACGCCCTCGCCGAAGCGGCGGGACTCGCCGGCCCACACCGCCCGGGCGTGGCGGTCGGCGAACCGGCGGTGCACGGCGGGGGCGCCGCGACGGGTGGCGGACCCGTCCATGACGTCGTCGTGGATCAGGGCGAAGGCCTGGAGCAGCTCGAAGGCAGCGCCGGCATCGACGATGCGCGGGTCCTCCGGGTCGCCGCCGGCGGCGACGAAGCCCCAGTGGCAGAACACGGGCCGGAGCCGCTTCCCGCCGGCCATCACCAGGGCCCGGAGCGCCTCGAGGGGGTGCAGCAGCTCGGCGTCGACGGTGCCCCACCGCTCGGTCTCGCTGTCGAGGAGGCGGGTGACCCGCTCCTCGACGCGCGCCGCGACCAGGCCCAGGTCACCCGGAAGAGGGTCCGTCCGGTCGGTCGCTGCGGTGCCAGCCATCACCGCCGAGGCTAAAGCGACCCGCCGGCGATCCCCCCATCCGATCGGGGGGCGACCTACTCGAACCAGTCGGCCGTGCGGCGGAGGCCTTCGGCGAAGTCGAGGGTGGGGGTCCAGCCGAGATCGGCCTGGGCGGCGGCGGTGTCGGCGAAGCTGTGGCGGACATCGCCGGCGCGGGTCTCGGTGTGGGTGGGGGCGATCGAGGTGCCGAGGATGTCGCCCAGGATCTCGAGGATGTCGAGCAGCGAGCGCTCGGATCCGCCGGCGATGTTGTACGCCTTGCCGGCGCACCGCTCGGCGGACGCGGAGCCGGCGGCGATGTTGGCGGCGACGACGTCGCTGATGAAGGCGAAGTCCCGGCTCTGGCCGCCGTCGCCGTGGACGGTCGGGGCCTCCCCGGCCCGGAGGGCGGCGATGAACTTGGGGATCACCGCGGCGTAGGCCGAGCTCGGGTCCTGCCGGGGGCCGTACACGTTGAAGTAGCGCAGCGCCACGGTCTCGAGGCCGAACAGCTCCCAGTAGACCCGCAGGTAGTGCTCGCCGGCCATCTTGGACACGGCGTAGGGCGACTTGGGCGTGAGCGGTTCGGTCTCCCGGGTGGGACGGGGGGCGACGCCGCCGTAGACGCTGCTGCTCGACGCCGACACCACCCGGCGGACACCGGCCCGGCGGGCGGCCTCCAGGACCGTGAGCGTGCCGTGGATGTTGCTCATGTCGGTGATCAGCGGGGTCTCGACGGACTTGGCGACCGAGCCGCGTGCGCCCTGGTGGAAGACGACCTCGACGCCGTCGACGGCCTCAGCGACCAGCTCCTCGTCGCAGATGTCCCCCTCGAAGAACAGCGCGTCGGCCGGGAGGTTCTCGGCGAAGCCGGTGGACAGATCGTCGAGGATGCGCACCTCGTGGCCCTGTGCGATCAGTTCGTCCGCGAGGTTCGAGCCGATGAACCCGGCCCCTCCCGTCACCAGGGTCAACATGGCGCAGACCCTACCGCGCAGGTCCTGGCGAGCCGGCGGTGCGAGGTGGGCGCCGTAGCCTGGGGCGATGGTCCCGTCCTCGATCCGGTCGCTCGCGGTCGGCGCTGCGCTCGCAACCGTGCTGGTGGGGACGCTGGCCGGCTGCGGCAAGGACGAGTTCGAGGACAAGACCGCGGTGGTGCGGGTGGGTGGTTCGAGCCAGACCTATTCGGTCGACTCGTGCGGGCTCGACAAGCAGACGGTGTTCGTGGTGGCCCGAGCCGACGACGGCGCCATCGTCCAGGGCGTCATGGGCCTCGAGGATGACGACAAGACCGGCGTCCCCGCCTCGACGGGGATCACCATCGACCTCGACCCCTCCAGCGAGGACACGCGCGTCGCCGCCTTCGGCGTCGAGTCGTGGGAGCGGCGAGGCTCGAACGGCAAGGCCCCCGGCACGATCGCCGCCGCCAAGCTCCGCGGCAGCCGCATCCAGTTCTCCGGCGACGTCGTCCCGGTCGATGCGAACGACGTCCCGATCCCGGACGGCGAGCCCCAGCGCTTCTCCCTCGACGCCCGCTGCGACCAGGTCGAGGAGTAGGAGGGTCCGATCCCGGCTGTTCGGGAACCGTAGGCTCGAACCCATCGACCCGCAGCCTGCACCCCGACCGGCCATGGCGTTGTCCACCACCGGGATGTTCGACCGCGACACGGCGAAGCTCCTGGCCCGAGCGCTGCTCACCCCGATCGTCGCGCTCTGCTTCTTCTTCTGGGCGCCGCTCGACGAGAACCACTGGCTGCTGAGCGCCGGCCTCGGGGTCACGGCGACCCTCGTCGTGATCCCGTACTCCTTCTGGAAGGTCGGCCGCATCCGCGAGGCGGTCCACCCGCTCGGCGAGGCGCTGGCGGTGATGTCGCTGCTGGTGTCGCTCGTGATCGTGGGCTTCGCCGGGAGCTACTACTCCATGTCGATCTACAGCGAGGGGTTCCCCACGATCCACACCCGGCTCGACGCCCTCTACTTCACGGTCGTCACGCTCGGCACGGTGGGCTACGGCGACATCGCCCCGGTCAGCCAGGGGGCGCGGGCGCTGGTGTCGTTCCAGATCCTGGTGAACCTGTCGCTCATCGCCACGCTCATCCGGGTGCTGGGGCGGGTGGCGGCGGAGAGCCGCAGCCTCCGCATGCAGGCCTGAGCCCGGCCACCAGCCCGGCGGTGGACCCGGTGATCACCCGCCGCTGTCGTCTTGGGACGACGCGGCGGCCTCGCCGGTCTCGTCCTACCGGTCGGTCTCGTCTGTCTCGTCGGGATCGTCGGGCTCGTCGGGGTCGTCGGGATCGACCGCATCGGCGGTGGGTGGGGCGAGGCCGGCGACGACCTGGTCGACCTTGATGCGCGCCGCGCTGATGCGGCTGCGGCAGTGGGCGATGAGCTCGGTGGCGCGGGCGACGTCGTCGGCGACGCGGTCCACGTCGGGCTCGTCGTGCTCGAGCCGGTCGAGGATGGCCTCGAGCTCGGCGAGGGCGGCGGGGTAGCTCAGCTCGGCAACGGGGGTCGGCGTGCTCATGGTGCGGCGGGATCCTGCCGGTCGGTGGACGGTGCGGTGGGTCCGGGGAGACCGGTGTCGGTGACGGTGCTGGTCACCTGGCCGTCGGCCACCCGGGTCACCAGTGTGGTGCCTGGGGGCGCATCGACCGGGCTGCGGACCAGGGTGCCGTCGGCGGTGGTGGTGATGGACCAGCCGCGGGCGAGCGCCAGCTGCGGGTCGTGGGCGCGGGTCCGGGCGGCGACGCCGTCGAGGTCGCGCTCGGCCACGGCCAGGGCCCGACGGGCCCGGTCACCGACGGCTCGAGATGGCGCGACGAGCCGGGCCGCAGCGGCGTCGAGGGCGCGGTCCGCGCCCCGAGCGGCTCGGTCCCCGGCCCGGTCGAGCAGGAGCGCCTGCCGGCCGAGGGCCCGGTCACCGCTCCGGGCGACGCGGGTGGTGCGGTCGTCGAGGCGGTCGGTGGCGACCCGCAGCGAACGGTGGACGGCGCGCTGGATGGCACCGGCGCGGTCGTCGACCTCGGCGAGGAACCGACGGACCTGGTGGACCACCGCGGCGGCGGCGGCCGTGGGGGTCTTGTGGGCGGTGTGGGCCACCTCATCGGCGATGGACCGGTCGATCTCGTGACCGATGCCGGTGAACACCGGGACGGGCGACGTGGCGATGGCCCGGGCCATCAGCTCGGTGTCGAACGGCGCCAGGTCGGTGCGGGCGCCACCTCCCCGCACGAGGAGGATGAGGTCCACATCGTCCTGTCCGAGGATGGTGAGCGCCCGGGTGATGGCGGCCGCGGACTCCGCCCCCTGGGTGCGGGCGTCGACGGTGCGGACCACGAAGCCGATCTCGCTGGCGGTCAGCTCGGCGAGGACGTCCGCGTGGGCGGCGGTGCCCATGGAGGTCACGAGGCCGATGCGCAGCGGGACCTGGGGGACCGGGAGGCGGGCGTTGCGGTCGAGCAGCCCATCGGCGGCCAGCAGCGCGAGGGTCCGATCCTTGTCGGCCTGGAGGCGGCCGAGCGTGTAGTCGGGATCGATGCCGTGCATGCGCAGCTGGAGCGTGCCGCGCGGTCCGTACCAGCGGATGCGGCCCTGGATCCGGACCTCGATGCCGTCCTCCATGCGGACCCCGCCGCCGGCCCGCTTGATCTGGGCGTTGACCAGCGTGCGCTCCGGTGCGAGCAGGGTGACGGCGAGCTGGGTGCTCGGCTGCTGCCCGGCGGGGCACGGCTCGGCCAGTTGGAAGTAGACGTGGCCGTTGGCCGAACGGTTGAGGTTGCGGATCTGGCCCTCCACCCACACGTCGTCGGGGAACGCACCGACGAGGAGCCGGCCGACGTGCACCGACAGCTCCGGCACCGTCCAGGTGTCGGACCGCGGATCGCGCCCGACCGCGTCGTCGAAGAGGGTCCCGTCGCTCACCCGCCGAACGGTAGGCGCTCCAGCCCCCGTCCCGCCCCAGCCTCCGTCCCGCCCCAGCCGACCAACTTGGAGGATCGAGGTCGTTTGTGCGCCCCGTCGCCCAAGTTGGGTCTCGGGGGCGGAACTTGGAGGATCGGGGTCGCTCAGCGACCGTCATCCTCCAAGTTCCATCGGGATGCCGATCGCACCGGACTCGCAGAGGTCGCACGCCGGGTAGTGTCCCGACCGCGTTGCGTGCCCAGGGGGGCTCGCGCCGGAAGGGGACGACGGCATGGCTCGATCGATCGGTCGCATCCGGGGGACGCTCGCGGTGGTGGCCGCGCTGGGGGTGGCGACCGCCGTCCCGCAGATCGCAGGGCCGCCGGCGTCGGCCGCCCCCGCGAAGGCGTCGGCCCCGGCGGAGCCGCCACCGAACGGCGCGCTGGCGGCGCAGCCGGCCAACACCCGGTGGGCCCGCCAGATCATCGGCCGCTACACCGGCGAGGTCCCCACCGCAGACGTGATCGCGCTCGGGTCCGCGCTCGGCCACACCGGCAACCCGTCTTCGGTGATCCGCCCGGCGCTGCTCAAGCGCTCGGCGGTCGAGCCCATCGTGGCCTCAAAGTTCGACGACCTGCTCGAGCGCGGAGCCGATAAGAGCGGGCTGGCGTTCTGGAGCGGCCGCATCGCCGACGGCCGGCTCAGCTACGAGAACCTCGTCGTCACCCTCACCATCTCCAACGAGGCGTGGACCAAGGCGGGCGCCACGCCGGCCGGGTACACCGACTGGGTCTTCGAGCACGTGCTCGGCCGCCCGGCCGACCCGAGCGGCAAGGCGTACTGGACCGGCAAGCTCGCCGACGGCACGTCTCGCGACCGCTTCGTGCGCTCGTTCCTGCGCTCGCCCGAGCGGGCCCGCGCCGTCGTCCGCCGCGCCTACACCGCGTACCTCCAGCGCACGGCCGACACCGGTGGGCTGGACAACTGGGTGGCGAAGTACACGTCGGCCAAGGTCGGCGAGCTCGACCTCGCCGTCGCCCTCCTGGCCAGTGCCGAATCCCGCAACGCCGGCTGCGGTTACGACACCAGCAACTGCCTGTTCCCGTTCCCGAACAACCGGCAGATGGTCGAGGATCGCAGCACCCTCACCGGCCGCCGGGTCGCGCTCAAGCCCGAGTGGCTGCCGGCCAACACCGCCGGCAAGCACATCAGCCCGGTGGAGTGGAACCGCAACGACGGGTTCAGCGCCGGGCAGGCCATCGTCCTGCGCGTGCCCGGCATCGACCTCGAGCAGACCGGTCTGGCCGGCCTCAACGACATCGGCGCCAGCCTCGACGAGGACGCGCCGGTCGTGATCCTCGACCTCGACACCGGCGAGCGGATGCCGTACTTCGCCGAGCTCGACGCCCACGTCGCCGCCGGGTCCGCCGATCAGGCGCTCTACATCCGCCCGGCCGAGAACTACCCGGCGGGCCACACGTTCGCGGTCGGCATGCGGAACCTCAAGAACGCGTCGGGCGGCGTACTGGCGTCACCGGCCCGGTTCGACCGCGAGCGCGACTGGATCGTGGACTACGACGAATACGACCCGGCGACCCACGACGTCACCAAGTTCGGTGATCCCGAGAACATCGTGAACATGACCTACACGCTCGGGGTGCTGGACCACGAGGCCGGGTTCGAGACCGAGGACCTCTACCTCGCCTGGGACTTCACGGTGGCCTCGACCGAGAACACCACCGGCCGGATGCTCGACATCCGCGACAAGGCGCTGGCCACCATCGGTTCGGGCGCCCCCGCGTTCACGGTGGGAACGGTCACGCCCAACCCCCGCGCCGGCGTGGCGAAGCGGATCGAGGGCACGTTCCAGGTCCCGCTGTACCTCACGGGCACCGGCCAGCCCGGCGACGGCTTCAAGACCGGGCCCGACGGGCTCCCCGTCCGCAACGGCTCCTACACGGCGTCGTACGACTGCGAGATCCCGACCACCGCCGCCAACACGCCCGCCCGGCCCACGGTGTACGGGCACGGCCTGTTCGGTGACCTGGGCGAGGTCCGCTCCGGCCCGCAGGCGGCCATGGTCGCAGGCCACAACATGGCGTACTGCGCCACCGACTGGATCGGCATGGCCGACCCCGACGTGGCCAACGCCGCCAAGATCCTCCAGGACCTGTCGTCGTTCGGGACCCTGCCCGACCGCACCCAGCAGGGCATCCTCAACACCATCTTCCTGGGACGGCTCCTCACCAACAACGCCGGGTTCGTGAGCAACGCCGCCTTCCAGGACGGCGGAGGCGGCCCGCTCGTCGACACGAGCGCGCTGTTCTACGACGGCAACAGCCAGGGCGCCGTGGTGGGCGGGGCGTACGTCGCCGTCGACCCGAAGGTGGAGGCCGGGGTGCTCGGCGTGGCCGGGATGAACTACTCGACCCTGCTCGAGCGCAGCGTCGACTTCGACCCGTTCTTCGCCCTCATGCAGGGCACGTACCCGAAGCGCCTCGACCAGGTGGCGGGCCTCCAGCTCATCCAGATGCTGTGGGACCGCGGCGAGACCAACGGCTACGCCGCCCACCTCAACGCCACCGACAACCTGCCGGGGACCCCCGACAAGCGGGTGCTGGTGCACGCCGCCCTGGGCGACCACCAGGTGGCCACGCTCACCGCCGAGGTCGAGGCCCGCACGGCCGGCATGGCGATCCACCGGCCGACGTACCTGGCCGGCCGCAGCGCCGACGTCGATCCCGGCTGGGGGATCCCGACGCTGACCTACCCGTCCACGGGCTCGGCGCTGGTCATCTGGGACAGCGGCGCCGACCTGGCCCCGGTCACCAACGTCCCGCCCCGCACCGGCGAAGACCCCCACGGCGACCCCCGGAACTCGGCCCAGGCCCAGGCCCAGAAGTCGGCGTTCCTGCAGGTGGCCGGCACCATCACCGACGTCTGCTCCGCCGCCGCCTGCACCGCCCCCGCCACCTGACCCCCGCCCCGCCCCGTCACCCCTGCCCCCCTGACCTCTCGCTCTCGCCCGACCAACTTGGAGGATCGG
>JAOBWH010000144.1 GCA_025463265.1 Ilumatobacteraceae bacterium | reverse complement strand
TGCGTCCCGAACGCAGCGCTCTACCAAGCTGAGCCACACCCCGGTGTTGTGCGGAGCGTCACCGTAGCCGGTGGGCTGGTGGACCTCCTAGCCGTTCAGCTGGCGGTGCCCACATCCGCAGACGTCGCCATGCCCTCCTGGTAGCGCTCGTGCGCCAGCAGCGCCGTGGCTGCCCGGCGCAGGCGGAACGAGTCGAGCGGCTTCACGATCCAGCCGTCGGCCTCGGCCCGGTTCGCCAGGAAGGCATCCACGTCCCGGTCGAGCAGCATCAAGATCTTCGTGTGGTCGAGGCGGCCCACCGACTCGTCGAGGCGCAGGTTCATGCAGGTGGCCATGCCACCCATGTTGCCGATCTGGAGGTCGAGGACGACCAGGTCGAACGCGTCCTCGTGCACCGCCGGGAGCACGTCGACGCCCTGACGGACCCGGAAGACCTCGATGTCGTCGCCCGCGAGGGCGGCATCGACCGCTTCGTGGATCCAGTCGGCATCGGTGGCGAGCAGCACGCGTGGCACGGCGCCACGCTAGCGCCCGGCCTCCGGGGCGGCTCAACCAGCCCGAGCCGTAGGACCCGCCGGGCGCACCGGGAACGATTTCCCGGGTTCCATCGTCAGAGGCGTGGGTACCATCAGGGTTCGCCCAGCCACACGAACGGACGTTCCTGCGTGCTCGAGATCGAAGTCGACCACACCGACAGCCACACGCTCTGCCGCCCCGTCGGCGAGCTCGATGCGTACACGGTGGCCAGCTTCCGGGACGCCCTGGGCGAACTGGCCCACCAGCCTCGCGTGGTGATCGACCTGTCCGACGTCCCGTTCATGGACTCGGCGGGACTCGGCGCCCTCATCGGCGGCATCCGGCGGGCCCGGGAGCACGGCGGCGAGGTCGCGGTGGCGTGCAGCCGTCCCACGCTCACCCGCCTGCTCCACACCACGGGCTTCGACCGGATCGTGCCGGTCACCGAGACGCTCGACGCCGCGGTCGCAGCGGTCGCCTCACCCGTCAGCTGACCCGCCCGTCCTCAGCGGGCCGTCGCCGCCAGCGCCGCCCGGGCGTCGGCCCGGTGGTGGACCACCTCGTGGAGGGCGAAGCGCGCCTGGACCTCGATGGTCATGCGCTCGCCGGATCGCCGGGTCGCCGATCGGTCCCAGTCGTCGTCGGTGACGAGGCGGAGCGCCTCAGACAGCTTGGCGGCGTTGCGGCCGAGATCATCGACCACGGCGCTCACATCGGACTCGTTGGCGAAGCCGTCCTCGATGGCGGCCTCGTGGTCCCACCACCCCAGTTCCGGGTCGTGTTCGGCCAGGGTCCGGATGATGCGCTCGGCGAACAGGGCGAGCGTGTCGCGCACGTGGACGCCGTACTCGAGGGCTGACCAGGTGGTCGGCGTGGACCGGACCCGGACGTGGTCGTCGTCGGCCGTGGCGAGGATCTCGCCGAACGCGTGGGCCTCGTCTCGGACCTGGGCCCCGATGGCCCGGGCGGCCAGCTCGCCGTTGACGAGCCCGCAACCTGCACACGTCTCGCCCCCCACCACCAGCGGGTGCCACGCGTCCTCCGCGGTCCCCGGCCCGCCGTCGAGGCGTGGCTCGGGCCCGGCAGGCGCAGGCTCCGCCGCCGCCGACTCGGTCGATTCGGTCGGCTCGTTCTGATCGGCCCCAGCGGCGGGTGGGGCGGAGCTCGCAGCGGTGGCCCGAGGGGAGGCGGCCCCAGCGGAGTCGTCGCCCTGGAGATCGCCCGGGCGATGGCCGTCGGCGGGGCCACCGGCGATGGCGGCGCCGATGCGCCAGAGGTTGCCGTCGAGGTCCTCGGTGGCGAACTCGCGGATGCCGTAGGGCTGATCCTCGGGCTCGGCGATGATGCGGGCGCCCACCGCCGCCCAGTGGGCGTGGACGGCGTCGGCATCGGCGACTCGGAGGTAGGCGCCCGAGAACGTCTCCGTGGCGGGCGGCGCATCGGCGAACTCGTTCAGGTGGAGCTCGGCCCCGTCGAAACCCAAGATGGCGTAGCCGTCGAAGAACGCCCGGACGCGGAACCCGAGGCGCTCGTACCAGGCCACGGAGCGGACCAGGTCGGAGACCGGCAGCACGGGGACGGCGGTGGTGCCGCTCATGCCCGCCCGAAGAGGTGGTCGCCCACGAGCGCCAGCCCGGTGAGGTCGTGGACGTCGCTGCGCAGGAACGGGACCCGGATCACCGGCGCCGGCTCCACCATCTGGGCCAGCCCCGAGAGGTGCCCCTCCTCGCGGTGCGCCACCAGCGAGAAGTCGGCCAGGTTCCGGTAGAGCCCGCCCAGGTCCGTGCCCTCGAACGTGACCGCCCGCTCCCGCAGCGCCTCGGGCATCTCGTCGGTGAAGTGCGGGTGCATGCGGTTCACGATGAGCGCCGAGATCGGGATGTGGGCCTCGCCCAGCTTCTCGGCGAAGAACCGGGCCTCGGCCACGGTGTCGCGCTTGGGAGACGCGACCAGCACGTAGGAGGTCGCCGGGCTGGTGAGCAGCTCGAGCACCTGCTCGGCCCGTTCCTTGAACCCGGCCTCCATACCGTCGAACGCCTGGAAGAAGGTCACCGCATCTTCGAAGACCGACGCGCCGACCACCTTCGACACCTGGCGCACGAACGCCTGGGCGGCCACGTTCACCGCCTTCATCACCCCCCGGGTCGGCGCCATGATCACCCGGTAGAGCCGGTGGTCGAGGAAGCGGGTCAGGCGCCTCGGTGCGTCGAGGAAGTCCAGGGCGTTGCGGCTCGGCGGCGTGTCGACCACCACGAGATCGAAGTCGGTGCTGTTGTGCAGCTCGAAGAGCTTCTCCATGGCCATGTACTCCTGCGTGCCCGAGAGGGCACCGGAGATGTTCTTGTAGAACCGGTTGGCCAGGATGCGCTCGGCCTGCTCCGGCTCGGACGAGTACGTGGTGACGAGGTCGTCGAACGTGCTCTTGGTGTCGAGCATCACCGCCCAGAGCTCGCCGGACCACGGACCTTCGATGCGCTTGGGGGTGTTGCCGATGCCG
This sequence comes from Ilumatobacteraceae bacterium, assembly GCA_025463265.1. Taxonomy (GTDB): domain Bacteria; phylum Actinomycetota; class Acidimicrobiia; order Acidimicrobiales; family Iamiaceae; genus Aquihabitans. Next base: position 21,454 of record JAOBWH010000144.1, on the reverse strand, counting down.
TCGAGGCCCAGGGCGTCCGCCAGCCGCTTCGCCGGGTCGATGGTGACGACGACGGCCCGCCGCCCGAGCGCCGCCGCCTCCATGGCGACCACGGCCGCGCTGGTGGTCTTGCCCACGCCGCCCGAGCCCGAGCAGATGATGATGCGGCTGGACGTGACCAGCTCGGCCAGCGCCGCGGTCATGCCAGTCCCTCGACGCCGTCGGTCATCGACCGGGCGAGCTGGTCGAGCTGAGGCGGGCCCAGCTCGGCATCGAACAGGTACGGGAGCGACAGCTGGTCCAGGGGGAGCGCTGCGGCGAGGCGGGCCACCTGCTCGGCCTGCAGCTCCATGCGCTCCCGTCGGAACGACGCCGCTGCGTCCAGCGCCTCGGCCTCACCCGGACGCAGGCCGGCGCCCGCCGCGTCGGCTGCGGCCGACGGATCGACGTCGAGGCCGGGCAGCGGCGGGTAGAGGCCGTTGACCACCACCGGCCCGAGGCTGATGCCGACCCGGTCCTCGAGCTGGTACGCCGTCTCGACCAGCTCGTTCACCGGGGTCTCCTCGGGCAGCGTGACCAACATGACCTGGCAGCGCTCGGGGTCGCTGAGCAGGGCGAGCACGTCCTTGGCCTGGGTGTTGATCGGACCGATCGACACGGCGTCGGCCAGGCCGCTGGCGGACTGGAGGAACGAGATGGCGTGGCCGGCGGCCGGCGCGTCGAGGATCAGGAGATCGGCGAGCCCGGCCCGCTCCATCTGCTTGATCTTCCCCAGGACGAGGATGTCGCGGATGCCCGGGATGGCCGTCGACACCATGTCGAGGGCGCCGCTGGTCATGAGCCGCTTCGAGATCCGGTTCATGTCCGAGTCTGCGAGGTACTCGATGAGCGCCTCGTCCGGGGTCAAGGTGCGGGCTCGGACCGAGGCGGTCCCGGCCTCCGGGTCGGCCGCTGCGAGCTCCACCTCGTCGTACGAGAACGCAGGCACGCCGTACATCGAGGAGAGCCCGGACTTGCCCTCGACCTCGATGATGAGCGACGAGAGGCCCGATCGGGCTGCGGCGAGCGCCACCGTGGCCGACACCGTGGTTTTGCCCACGCCGCCCTTCCCCGCCACGATGAGCAGACGAGAAGCCGTGAAGAAACGTGCTGGATCCACTCCAGTTTCCCTTCCCCGTTGGCTTCATCCGGAGGCACTCGCGTTGCGCAGACTACCCACCCTCGGTGCCGCCTTGATCACGTTGGCCGTGGTCATGGGCGGCTTCTCGGCCCTGGCCGGCCCCGCCGCGGCTCGTCCCGACTCGGTCCGGCAGGGGTCGACCGACGACGCCGGGCGGGTCAGCATCATCAAGGTCGAGGGGCTGATCGACCCGGTGATGGCCTCGTTCATCGACCGCTCGATCACCGAGGGCGAGCAGGCGGGGGTGGTCGCCGTCGTGCTGCAGATGGACAGCTCGGGCGCGGTGGCCGACGACGACGTGCTCATCGACCTGGCTCGGCACGTGCACGAGGCGTCCGTGCCTGTGGCCGTCTGGATCGGGCCCAGCGGTTCGAGCGCCCTCGGCGGCGCGGCCCAGCTCGCCGGCGCCGGCCAGCGCCCCTGCCCGAAGGATGCCGAGGAGATCTGCTCCTCGATCGGCATCGCGCCCGGGTCGCGCATCGGCAAGACCGGCCCGCTCGTCGTCCCCGACGAGTACCTGTCCGACGAGTTCCTCGCCGCCGCGGACCGCCTGGAGAACGGCACCGTCGGCGCCGCCGAGGCCTTCGAGCTCGGTCTCACCGCCGAGCGGTCGGCGCCCGTCATCGGCGAGTTCCTGCTCGACCTGCCGGGCTTCCGGTCCAAGGAGGTCAAGGACGGCAAGCGCATCGTCCGTGAGCCGCTGACCACGCCGGTGTTCTCGACGCTCCCGGTGCAGGAGCAGCTCTTCCACACGGTGTCGAGCCCGGCGGCGGCGTACCTGCTGCTGGTCATCGGCCTGTCCCTCATCATCTTCGAGTTCTTCACCGCCGGCGTGGGCGTGGCCGGTCTGGTCGGCGCCGGGTGCTTCGTCATGTCCTGCTACGGCCTGGCCAACCTGCCGGTGCGGCCCTGGGCGCTCGTGCTGCTCGTGCTCGCCATGTTCGGGTTCGCGATCGACGTGCAGACGGGTGTGCCGCGGGCGTGGTCGGTCATCGGCGTGATCTCGCTCGCCATCGGTTCGGTGTTCCTGTTCGACGGGTTCGACCTGTCCTGGATCACGTTGCTCGTGGGCATCGGCGGCGTCTCGCTGGCGATGGTCGCCGGCATGCCCGCCATGGTCCGGACCCGCTTCTCGACGCCCACCATCGGCCGGGAGTGGATGATCGGCGAAGAGGGTGAAGCGGTCACCAACGTCTCGCCGGACGGCGTCGTACGGGTGCGGGGCGCGCTCTGGCGGGCCCGCACCAACCGGGCCACGCCCATCGGCCTGCACGACGGCATCCGCGTGGTCGAGGTCGACGGCCTCCTCCTGGAGGTCGAGCCCCTCGAGGGCGGCGCGGTGGACTACCGCGAGAAGCGGCGCGGCGACGGTGAAGGTGACGCCGACATCACCGACGAGCCGGCCGACGACGGGCGCGTGCTCATCGACGGCAAGCCGCTCGACCCCAGCTGACCTGCCGGTTCGTCCAGCCTCGCGACGGGCGCGCTCGCAGGAGTTGCGCATCGCGCTCGCGATAGTTGGGGGTTGTGCACACCTCGAGGTGGTTCTACGGTCCGGTCCACCGAAAGGGGGCTTTCTGGTGAGTGCACAACGAACTGGTGATGAATGGCAGCTGCGAGCTGCGTGCCGGGGACCACAGGCGGCGGTTTTCTTCCCGCCCGGGACCTTCGAGCGCAAGGACGAGAAGCTGGAGCGGGAGGGCAGGGCGAAGGAGATCTGCCGCACCTGCCCATCGAAGCGTCCGTGCCTCGACTACGCGATCTCGATCCGTGAGCCGCACGGCATCTGGGGCGGCCTCAACGAGGCCGAGCGCAAGGGCCTGATGATCCAGGCGGTCTGACTCCGTCAGAGCGCCCGAGCCGATCTCCGGCTCGCACGTGGGTGAAGGTCACGCTGGGGGGTCGACCCCGAGCTCCTTGCGGATGGCATCGAGTCGTTCCTTGGACTCGCGCGCCTGGCGGTCGAGCTCGATGCGCGCCTGCACCACCGCCGGGTCCGGCGGGGCGTCGGCGCGCGCCAGCGCATGGTCGGCGGGGGACTCGGCCGCTCGGACCTCGGCCTCGGCGGACGCCTGGGCCCGACGGCGCTGCTCCTCGGCCTCCCACTCGATGCGGGCGCGGGTCTCCTCGAGCGTGGGTGCAGCATCGTCGCTGGAGATCCACGGCCGGCCGTCCGCCCGGGCCGCCTGCTCGGCTTCGAGCTGGTCCAGCTCGTCGTTGCTGTCGCTCACGACGCTGTTGAGCTTGGCCTGGGCGTACTTCCACCACCGACCGAGGTTCGCTGCCATGGCCACAGTCTCGCGTCGATCAGTCGTGGTCGCCGCGGTCCTTGCGGACCGCCGCCTTCTTGCCCCGGATGGTGGTGGCCTTCATGGCGTCGATGACCCGGTCCACGGAGTCCGTGGGCACCTCCACGAGTGCGAAGCGGTCGAAGATCCGGATCGCGCCGATGTCGTTGCCGCGCAGGTGGGTCTCGCCGGCGATGGCGCCCACGAGGTCCTGCGGGCGGACGCCGTCGCCGCGACCGGCGCCGACGTAGAGGCGGGAGGTGTCGCCCTGCGGGCCGCGCGGGGCGCTGGGCCCTCGGTCGTCGCGGTCCTTCTTGCCCTGGTAGCCCTTGCTCGGCTTGTCCTTGTCCCAGGACTTGGCGCCCTTGCCCTTGGCGCCCTTGTCCCACTTGTCGCCCTTGTGCTTGGGCTTCTCGCGTGCCGCGATGTCGGGGATCTCCTCGTGGTCCTCGGTGGCACCGCTGGCCTCGTGGACCAGCTTCACCGCGGCGAGGGCCACATCGACCAGGTCGAACTCGTCGGCGAGGGCGTCGACGACGGCGCGGAACCGGTTGAGGTCGTCGCCGGACTCCAGGGCCTCGCGGACCTGGTCCAGCGTGAGCTCCATCTGGCGGGCCCGCAGGTCGGCCACCGTCGGGATCTTCTCGATCTTGATGGTCTGCTTGGTGAGCCGCTCGATGTTGTCGAGGAGCCGCCGCTGGCGGGGCTCGGCCAGGGTGATGGCCACGCCTTCGCGGCCGGCCCGTCCGACGCGTCCGATGCGGTGCACGTAGGACTCGGGCGCGCTGGGCACGTCGTAGTTGACGACGTGGGTGAGGTGGTCGACATCGAGGCCGCGGGCGGCGACATCGGTGGCCACGAGCAGGTCGGCGGTCTGGGACCGCAGCCGGCCCATCACCCGGTCGCGCTGCTCCTGGTTCATGCCTCCGTGGAGCGCCTCGGCGCGGTAGCCGCGCCCGTTGAGCGTCTCGGTCAGCTCGTCGACCTCGCCGCGGGTCTTGCAGAACACGATGGCCGATGCCGGCGACTCGACGTCGAGGATGCGGCCGAGCGCAGCGGACTTGTGGTTGCGGCTCACGAGGTAGGCGCTCTGGCGGACGAGGGGCGCCTCGCCAGCGGGGACGGCCTCGCGGTCGACCTGGATGCGGACGGGATCCTTGAGGTGGCGCTTGGCGATGGACGCGATGCGCGGCGGCATGGTGGCCGAGAACAGGACGGTCTGCCGCTCGAACGGGCAGGCGTCCAAGATGGCGTCGATGTCCTCGGCGAAGCCCATGTCGAGCATCTCGTCGGCCTCATCGAGCACGACCAGCTCCACCGCATCGAGGGGGAGGGTGCCGCGGTTGATGTGGTCGACGGCACGGCCCGGGGTGGCCACCAGGACGTGGACGCCCCGCTTGATCACCTTGAGCTGGTGCACGATCGGCTGGCCGCCGTAGATCGGCAGCACCTGAGCGTCGAGCTCGCGCCCGTACTTGTAGATGGCCTCGGAGACCTGCACGGCCAGCTCACGTGTGGGGACCAGCACGAGGGCGATGGGCTCGACGGCGGCGTCGGGGACGATGCGCTCGAGGATCGGCAGGGCGAACGCCGCGGTCTTGCCGGTGCCGGTGGCGGCCTGCCCGAGCAGGTCCCGGCCGCTGGTGATCTGGGGGATGGTCTCGCGCTGGATCGGCGTGGGCTCCTCGTACCCGAGGGCGTTGAGGGCGTCGAGGAGCTCGACGCGCAGGCCGAGGTCGGCGAACCCGGGGGTCTCGTCCGGTGCGGGCTCGGGTGGAGCCTCCACGGCCGGCGCGGCCGGCGCGTCGTTCTCGGGGGTCGGCGCAGCAGGCGCGTCGTCAGGCAGGTCGGTCATCGGTGGCTCCCAGTGGTGAGCCGGTTCGACGTGCAGGACCCGGCAGCGGGCGGTGGTCGTCGGTGTGGCTCGAGCGGTTGAACCGTCCAGGCTACGCGGTGGCGGGGCGCGATCCCCAGCCTGGAGCTCCTCGCCGATCTCGACGGGACAGAGCTGGCGGTCTTCCCGGCTGGTCCCTGTCGATGCCCGGTCGTGTCGGCGGCGCGATCGCGGTGGCAGCTGCCAGGCTGGCTCGATGGCAGCGACCCCGGGAGGCCACGAGGGGGTGCTGGCCGCCCGAGGCACCCGGAAGCGCCTCGGCGCCTACTACACGCCGGCGGACGTGGTCGAGGGCCTGCTCGACCTGGCGCTCGACCCGCTGATCGCGGCGCGAGCCTCGGACGGGCCCGGTCCGGTCGCCGCGCTGCGCGTGCTGGACCCGTCCTGCGGCACCGGCAACTTCCTCGTGGCGGCGGCCCAGCGGATCGCTGCGGCGCTCGTCCGCCTCGGGCTGGACCCGGAGCTTGCGGCCGCCCGGGCGGTCCGCTGCGTGCAGGGCATCGAGCTCGATCCGGGCACGGCGCGGGTGTGCCGGGCCGCGCTGCGCGCCATCCACCCCGACGGCGGCGGGCGCCGCATCGTGCGCGGCGACGCCCTGCTCGACGACGGCCTGGTCCCAGCCGGGGCGTTCGACCTCGTGGTCGGGAACCCGCCCTTCCTCAGCCAGCTCGCCTCGTCGACCGCCCGGTCCCGGGTGGACGCGGACCGCCTGCGCGCCCGCTTCGGCTCCGCGGTCGGGCCCTACACCGACCCGGCGGCCGTCTTCTTGCTGGCCGCCCTCCGTTCCGCCCGTCCCGTGGGCGGCACCGTCGCGCTGATCGAACCGGTGGGCGTGGTGTCCGCCCGTGACGCCCGCGGCGTGCGCGCCGCCGTGCGGGGCGAGGCGGCGCTCACGGCCTTGTGGATCGCCGAAGAGCCGGTGTTCGACGCCGACGTCGAGGTGTGCGCCCCGGTGCTGGTCCGGACCGGCGTTGATGTCGGAGCCGGGGCCGGGGCCACGACGTCGATCGTCCGTGGCCGAAGGTTCGCTCCGGGGCCCGTCGTGGCGATGCCGGCGCCAGGCGCACCGTCGTGGTCGGCGCTGCTCGCCGCGGTCCAGGACCTGCCCGAGCGCGACCTGCGCACCGACGGCGTGCTCGGCGACCTGGCCGACGCGACGGCGGACTTCCGGGACCAGTACTACGGCCTGGCCGGCGCGGTGGTCGACCGGCTCGAGGGCGGGCCCGAGGCCCCGCGGCTGGTCACCAGCGGCCTCATCGACCCCGCTCTGCTCCACTGGGGCCATCGCTCGTGCCGTTTCAACCGGGCCTCGTACGACCACCCACGGGTGGAGGTCAGGTTGCTGTCGCCGGCGCTGCAGGACTGGGCCCGTCGGCGGCAGGTGCCCAAGGTCCTGGTGGCGACCCAGACCCGGGTCCTGGAGGCGGTGGTGGACGCAGCCGGCGACCTCCTCCCGTCGGTCCCGGTGGTGACGGTGACCTCCCGTCGCGGCGAGGTCCAGGACCTGTGGCTGATCGGGGCGCTGCTGAGCGCACCGCCCACCACGCTCGTCGCCGCCCGGCGGCACCTCGGCGCCGCTCGCAACGCCACGGCCCTGCGCCTGTCGGCGTCGGACCTGTTGGCGCTGCCGCTGCCGGCGGACCCCGTCGCCTGGGGCGAGGGGGCGGCGTCGTTCGCCGCAGCGTCGGCGGCCGGTGCCGGTGCCGGCCGGGACGGCCTGCTGCGAGCGTGCGCCCGGTCGATGGGCGTGGCGTTCGGCCTGGCGCCCGGCGATGACCTGGTCGCCTGGTGGGAGGGCCGTCTGCCTCAGCCCCGGGCGGGGGTCTCGGGCCCGTAGGCAGCGGCGATCAAGCGGTCGTAGCGCGGTCGGACGAGGCGGTGGAACGCCCGCATGACCCACGGCACCTGGGCGAGGAACGCCTTGCGCTCGGCCCCTTCGACCGAGTCGACGCACCAGGGTGCGATGAAGGCGAAGCCCTTCTTCTTGCTCTTCTTGATGGCCGTCTGCTGGATCGCGTCGTACTCCGCCGCGGTGTAGTGCCGCCAGTACATCGGGAGGATGTCGTTGTCCTCCACGTCGAGGTGGGTCGTCATGAGGTCGGTCAGCTCCCGACCCATGGCGAGGGCCGCCGACCTCGCCGGCTCGAACGGCTGGCTCCGGTCGGCGAGATCGGCGATGAGCCCGGGCCAGCGGGCGAGGAGCACGTCCATCTGCTTGTGCTCGGCGTCGAGCGCGTCGAGGACGTCGGCGACCGAGGGGATGCGGGCGCGCATCTCGGGGAAGAACGTCTCGTCCTCGGACCAGTGGTGCTCGTCGAGCTCGCACACGAAGCCCTTGACCCACCTCACCAGCGCCGGGAGCCGCGTCGCCCGGTCGGCCGGGGTCAGGGCCTCGATCGTGTCCACGTAGCGGACCAGGTCGGCGCGCATGTGGCGGTGGAGGGCGAAGTAGAAGCTGATGTCCGGAGTGGTGGGAGTGGGAGTGGTTGGGTTGGTGGGGTTGGTGGTGGTTTCCATGAGCGCATCGTGCAGTGGGGCGATTGGAACCGGGTCGGAGGCGGGTGGGAGCGACCGCGCAGGGGCCTCGACCTGCGTGGGAGCATGGGGCGATGACATCGGGAGGGGCGCCGGCGCTGCGGGTGTTCGGCGGGGTGAGCGCGGTGGGTCCGCACGGCGAGGTCGACCTCGGCGGTCCCAAGCAGCGGGCGGTCCTGGCCCTGCTGCTGGTCGATCCGCAGGTCGTCGTCTCCGTCGACCGGATCATCGACACGATCTGGGGCGCCGGGGCCCCGGCGCGCGCCGAGGTGTCGGTGCGGGGCTACATCTCGAACCTGCGCAAGACCGTGGCCTCGGTGCTCGACGGGCGCGGGGCCATCGAGTTTCGTGATCGCGGGTACGTCCTGCTGGTCCCTCCGGACGAGATCGACCTCCACCGGTTCGAGCAAGCGGTGGCCGATGGCCGCCAGCGGGTGCAGATGGGCGACCTGGCGGCCGCCCGTGACGTGCTCGGGGGTGCCCTGCGCCTGTCGGAGGACCGACCGTTCGGTGCCCTGGCCGACGAGCTGCACCTCGACCAGGTGATCGCCCGCATCGATGAGCGGCGGGGGGAGGCGGCGGAGCTGTTGACCCAGGTCCGCCTGCAGCTCGGCGAGCACGGCACCATCGGACCCGAGCTGCTCGCCTTGGTCGATCGCTACCCGTACCGGGAGGGGCTCCGGGTCCAGCTGGCGATCGCGCGGTACCGATCGGGTGATCAGGTCGGGGCCCTGCGCTCCATCGACGAGGCGCGGCGGATGCTGGTCGACGAGGTGGGCGTCGACCCGGGCCCCGAGCTCCGGGCGGTCGAGGCGTCGATCCTGGCCCACGACCCTGCGCTCACCTGGACGCCGCCACCGGCACCGGCGGTGGGGAGCGCATCAGGCGACGCCCCGGCGGTCCCGGCCGAGCGCAGGGGGGCCGAGCTGTACGGCCGGGAACGAGAGCTCGCCGCCATCGCCGCACCCGTGCACCGGCTCCCCATCGGAGGCGCGGTCGTGGTCAGCGGCGAGGCGGGGATCGGCAAGACCGCCCTGCTCCGCCACCTCGTCGACGAGGCGGTCAGCGCGGGCGTGGCGGTGGGCTGGGGCCGGTGCCCGGAATCTGCGTCCGATGCGCCGTACCGGTCCTGGAAGATGGCGGCCCGCCAGGCCGCGACGCGGGGTGGTCCGGCGGCGCTGGTCTCGGCGCTCGCCCTGGCCGACGGCGATCTGGCCGACGATCCCACCGCAGGCCGGCTGGTGACGCACCTGGCCATCGCCGAGGTCCTCCAGGAGACCGCCACCCCCGTGGTCCTCGTGATCGACGACCTCCAGTGGGCCGACGACGCCACCTTGGCCCTGGTGGAGTTCCTCGCCGCGGAGCTCGACACGCTGTCTTTGGTGCTGGCCCTGGCGGTCCGCCGTCCGGGAGCGGGCGAGCTGCGCCCTGCGGTCCGCGACTGCCTCGCCGAGCTCGCTCGTGTCGAGGGTGCGGTCCAGGTGGTCCTCGAGGGGCTCCCGCCCTCCGGCGTGCACGAGTGGCTCGCCCGTGCGCTCGACCGGGAGCCTCCTCCGGGCCTGGAGGAGCTGCTGGCGGCCACCACCGACGGCAATCCCTTCTACCTGCGCGAGCTCGTCGCCCTGCTCGACACCGAGGGCCGGTTGGGAGGGGACGGCGGACCGGAGCGACCGGGTTCGGTGCCTGCGGCGGTCCAAGACGTGATCAGGCGGCGCACGTCCCGGCAGCCGCCGGACACGCAGCAGCTCATGGCGACCGCCGCCGTGATCGGGCGCCGCTTCGACCTCGATGTGCTCGCCGGCGTCGCCGGGCTGGCGCGCGAGCGCGTGCTCGACCTGCTCGCGCCGGCGGTCGATGCCGGCCTGATCGAGCTCGACGATGCCCTGGCCGGACGGTACGGCTTCTCCCATGCGCTGGTCGCCGAAGCGCTGGTCGCCGAGCAGAACCCCACCCGGCTGGCGCAGCTGCACGCTCGGATCACCTCGGTCCTCGAAGCCGTGCGCGCCGGGCGGATCGAAGGCTCCCTCGAGGAGCTGGCCCACCACGCCTGCGAGGGAGCGTCGGCCGGCACCGCTCGGCAGGCCTTCACCTACTCGCTGGCGGCGGCCGACGCCGCTCACGCGGCGCGCGCTTCGGGCGATGAGGCGGCCCACCTCCGCCGCGCCCTCGCCGTCCAGCCGCCGGGCGGCGACGAGCGAGCCGCCGAGCGCGTGGACCTCCTGATCCGCATGGGTGCGGCCCTGCGCGACGTCGGCGACGTGCTGGGCGGGCGCGAGGCCCTGGTGGACGCCGCGCTCATCGCCGAAGCGCGGGCCGACCACGATGCCGTGGCCGCCGCCCTCGCGCTGCTCAGCCCCAACGACCTGTGGGCCGCCATCGACTGGTCGCTGTCCGATGCCCGTGCGGTCTCGCTGATCGAGCGGGTGCTGGCCGGCGAGCCGGATGCCCCCACCCCAGCAGGGACGGCGCTGAAGGCGGACCTGTCCGGCGAGGTCGTGTACGCCGACCCCGAGCGCGCTCACGCCCTCTCGGCCGAGGCGATGGCCGAAGCCGAGGTGCACGGCGACCCGGTGCTGCTGCGGCGGGTGCTGCTCCAGCGGTTCTGGGCCATCTCGTCGCCCCACCTGGCCGAGGAGCGCCTGGCGATCGCCGACCGCCTCGTAGGGCTGCTGCGATCGGGTGACCTGCCGGCGACGTTCGCGCCCCTCGCTCACCTCGCCGGTGTGTCCTCCGTCCTCGAGTGGGGCGACCTCGAGGCGGTGGATGCGATGGTCGCCGCGGCGCGATCGACCGCCCATCCCGGTCGGACCCCGGTGGCCTGGATGCACCTGCTGTGGACCGAGACGTCGGTGTCGCTGCTGCGCGGTGACCTGGACCGGGCCCTCGCCCAGACCGAGCAGCTCACCACGGCGGCCTGGCGGGTGCGGCGCTTCACCGCCGAGTTCACGCGCGCCGCCATGGAGTCGACCGTGCTCGCGGAGCAGGGCCGCATCGACGATGCCCTGCGGGCGTTCGAGCCGCTGAAGCACCCGCCCTACGACCAGTCGTCCCAGTGGTACCTGGCGTGGCTGCTCGCGAGCAACGGCCGCCCGGACGAGGCGGCCGCTGCGCTCGCACGATGGGACGGGCCGATCCCCGATGACTGGCTCACGCTCTCGGTCGCCACCGCGGGGACGCTCGCCGCGGCCACGATCGGTGATGCCGCCTTCCTGCGCCGACACCTCCCCGCGCTCGAACCGCTCGCCGGGCGCCTGGCCGTCACGGGCAACGGCGGGCCGTTCTTCGGTCCGACCGACTTCGCCATCGCCCTGGCCAAGGAGGCCCTCGGTGACGCCGACGCCGCTCGTGCCCACGCCGCCGACGCGCTCGCGCTGAGCCAGCGCGCCGGCGCCGTGCTGTGGCTGCCGCGCATCGCCGCGCTCCAGGCCCGACTGGGGTGAGGATCCGGATGGTCAGCGCAGGGCTTCGACCGGGAGCGCCTCCTGCTTGGTGAGGATCTCGTCGACCAGGCCGTAGGCCACCGCATCTTCACCACGGAGGATGAAGTCCCGGTCGATGTCGATGGCGATCTGCTCGACGCTCTGGCCGGTGTCCTCCGCCAGGGCGAGCGTCATCCGCTCCCGCATCAGCACCATCTCCTTCACCGCCAGCTCCATGTCCTTGGTCTGGCCCTGGGCGCCGCCGTGCGGCTGGTGGATGAGCACGCGGGAGTTCGGCAGGGCGAAGCGCTTGCCCTTGGTCCCGCCGGCGAGGATCACCGCCGCCGCCGACGCCGCCTGACCGATGCAGAACGTGGCCACGTCGCAGCGCAGCAGCTGCATGGTGTCGTAGATGGCGAACAGGGCGGTCATGTCGCCGCCGGGGGAGTTGATGTAGAGGCGGATGTCCTTGCCCGGATCCTCGGCTTCGAGGTGGAGCAGCTGGGCGATGATCAGGTTGGCGACGGTGTCGTCGAGCTGGGTCCCGAAGAAGATGAGCCGCTGGTTCAGCAGCCGGGACCAGATGTCGAAGGCACGCTCACCCTTCGCGGTCTGTTCGATGACGGTGGGGACGAGCAGGCTCATCGGGTTCTCCTCATGTGCAACTAGTGAGTTGCGAATGTAGCGCGTCGCTCGCCTTCCGCAACCCACAGGTTGCAAAAGTCCTCGCAACTTCCTGGTTGCAGATGCGGGGTGCACGGGGCAGGCTGGGGGTATGGAACTCGCTGCTGCTTCGGTGACCCGATCGCTCGTGCTGCCGGCTCCGGCCGATGAGGTGTGGGCGTCGATCCGGGATGCGGACGGGCTCGCCGGGTGGCTGGGCGACGAGGTCGACCTGGCGATCGCGCCGGGGGCGGCGGGAACGGTCGCCGAGGGCTCCACCGTTCGGCGGGTGGTCGTGACCGAGGTGGACGCTGGCCGGTCGGTCGGGTTCGTGTGGTGGGACGAGGCGGCGCCCGGTGAGGCGTCGGTGGTGACCATCGCCCTCGCACCCGGGGCGGGCGACGACACGACCACGGTCACCGTGACCGAGCGGCTCGCCGGTGCGGCCACCGCATCGGTCGGGGCAGCGTCCATCGGTGACCTGGTCGGTGCCGCCGAGGCGTCGTGGGACCAGCGGCTCCACGCGCTCATCGGCCACGCGGCACGCACCGACGCCCGGGTGTGACCCGGCCCACGGCGGCCGGTCGGCGCGCCGAAGCCGTCTTCGACGCCCTCGGCGACCCGACGCGCCGGGAGCTGTTCGCCGCGGTCGGACGGTCCGGACCGGTGACGGCGACGGAGCTGGCGGCCGATCGTCCGGTGAGCCGCCAGGCCATCGTGAAGCACCTGCAGCTGCTGGCGACCGCCGGCCTCATCACATCGGAGAAGGTCGGCCGAGAGCAGCGCTTCACGGTCCGATCGGGTGGCACCGAGGACGCCGCGGCGTGGATGGCAGACGTGGGCAGCCGGTGGGACGCCCGTCTGGCGAAGCTGGCCGAGCGCCACGCCGGGAACCCACCCGGAGGGGCACCCCGGTAGCCTGCCCGCATGGTCTGGCTGTTCCTGCTGTTCATCGTGGCTCCGCTGCTGGAGCTCTACGTGATCATCCAGGTCGCCTCGGTGATCGGCGGCTGGGAGACCATCGCCCTCCTGGTGGTCGAGAGCGCCATCGGCGCCTACCTGCTGAAGCGCCAGGGCTACGCCACGGTCGACAAGATCGCCAGGGCGCTGGACGAGGGCCGGATCCCGAGCAACGAGCTCATCGACGGCCTGCTGCTCCTGGTGGCCGGTGCGCTGATGCTGGCCCCGGGGTTCCTCGGCGACGTCATCGGCTTCCTGCTCATCGTCCCGGTGACCCGCCTGCCGTTCCGGGCCGTCCTCCGGAAGCGGTTCGAGAGCGGCAGGTACTCGTCGTTCTTCGCCGCCACGTCCGGCGGTCCCGGCGCCGCCCGGTTCGTGGGTTCGTTCCGGGCGGGGGGCGACGGCGGGTTCTTCGACACCACCGGTTCGGCCTCCACCAAGAGCGATCCTCCTGCGGGCGAGCTGCGCCCGTGAGCGCCGCCCCGGTGGAGCTGCGCGACGCAGCCACGGTCCTCATCCTGCGCGACGGAGCGGACGGCCTCGAGGTCTTCATGCTGCGGCGCAACCTCAACTCGGACTTCGTGGGCGGTGCGTACGTGTTCCCCGGCGGTGCGGTCGATCCCGAGGATCGCCACGCCAACCTGGAGCCGGTCTGCGAGGGGCGGACCGATGCCGATGCGTCGCGGCGCCTCGGCGTTGCATCGGGCGGCCTGGCGTTCTGGGTGGCGGCGATCCGGGAGAGCTTCGAGGAGGCCGGCGTGCTGTTGGCCTACGACCTCGACGGCATCGTCGATCTCGACGATGCGGCGTCGATGGAGCGGTGGGCGCACCACCGCCAGCAGGTCGACACCGGGCAGCTGACCATGGTCGACCTCTGCCGGCTGGAGGGCCTGAGGCTGGCGGTCGACGGCATGCACTACTTCAGCCACTGGGTCACGCCCGAGGGGGCGCCCCGCCGCTACGACACCCGGTTCTTCCTGGCAGCCGCGCCGCTGAACCAGACCCCGCTGCACGACGACCACGAGGTCATCGCCAACGAGTGGATCCGCCCTGCCGACGGCATCGCCCGGGTCGAGGCCGGCGAGCTGACGATGATGCCGCCCACCATCGCCAGCCTGAAGGCCATGGCCCGGTTCGCCACTGCAGCCGAGGCGCTCGAAGCCGCCCGGGAGATCACCCACGTGCCCGAGGTGCTGCCCCGGGTCATCGCCGCCGACGGCGGCGTGCGCATCGTGCTGCCGGGCGACCCGGCCTACGACGCCCCCCAGGGGACGCCGGATGCGTCGATCGACTGGATGAACATCGCCGATTCCCGCCTGGTCACCGGGTTCGGCGCACCGGAGCCGTCGTGAGCGCCCCCAGCACCGACGAGGCGGCGCCCCGCCCGGACCTCATCCCCGAGGTGCCCATCGCCCTGGGCAAGCTCGTCCGCCGGGTCCTGTGCAACAACCCGGGGATGATGACGGGGCCGGGCACCAACACCTACCTGATCGGTCAGGACGAGATCGCGGTCATCGACCCCGGTCCCGATGATGCCGCTCACCTCGACGCCATCGCCGCCGCCGGCAGCGGCCGCATCAAGTGGATCCTCTGCACCCACACCCACGGCGATCACTCGCCCGGGGCCGCGGGCCTCAAGGAGCGCACGGGTGCCGAGGTGCTGGCGTTCGCCGACCGCGACGGCCTGGTGTGCGACCGCCACCTCGTCGACGGCGACACCGTCGAGGGCACCGAGTTCACGCTGCGGGTCATCCACACGCCCGGCCACGCCGCCAACCACATCTGCTTCCTGCTGGAGCGGGACCGCCTGTTGTTCAGCGGGGACCACATCATGGACGGGTCCACCGTCGTGATCACCCCGCTCGACGGCGACATGGGCCAGTACCTGGCGTCGCTCGAGCGCCTCCAGCGCTGGTCGCCGAAGCTGAAGGCCATCGCCCCGGCGCACGGTCACGTCATCGACGACCCGGCCGCCAAGCTCGACGACTACCTCACCCACCGCCTCGAGCGGGAGGCCCAGGTCCTGGCCAGCCTCCAGGGCTTCGGGGCCGAGGGCGCAGACACGGCCCAGCTGGTGGCGGCCATCTACACCGACGTGCCGGAGCTGCTCTGGCCGGTGGCGCGCTTCAGCGTGTGGGCCCACCTCCGCAAGCTCGGCGACGAGGGCACGGCGACCGCCGTCGACCGAGACGACCCCGACACCTGCTGGACCGCCGCCTGACCGGTCGCTCAGTCGAGCTGGCCGAGGATGTCGGTGAGCTGGTCGCGGAATCGGCGGAGCTCCTCGCGGTGCACGGCCGAGAGGTCGGCGAGCTTGGCGGCGCCGGCATCGGTGAGGGCGAGGACCGCCCGGCGGGCGTCGTCGGGATCGGTGTGCTCGCGGGTCACCAGGCCCTTGGCCTCGGCCCGGGCCGCCAGCTCGGTCGCCGAGTGGAGCTTCACCTGCAGCGCCGCGGCCACGTCGCCGATCGACGGCGGGTCGCCCACGTGGCCGCGGATCGCGAGCAGGAGCTGGTGGTGGGCCGGGGTGAGCCCGGCGGCTCTGGCCTCGGCCTCGGAGAAGGCGAGGAAGCGGCGGAGCTCCCGGCGGAAGGACGCGAGGGACCGGTAGTCGCGGTCCGACAGCGGTCTCGTCACAGATCCTCGTTCCACACCGTGCCGGCGCCGACGGGTCGGCCCGACATCTCCGGGAGCGGGGTCTCGTCGCCCGAGGGCAGGGCGGTGAACCGCCGGCGCTGGGTGTGGATCAGGCCGAACTGGGAGGTCAGCGCCAAGCTCACGAGGGCGGCGATGAGCGTGGTGGGCAGGAGCGCGGTGCCGCTCATCTCGGTGACCACGAGTGTGGACCCGATGGGGGTCTTCGTCACGCCGACGTTGCACGCCACCATCAGCCCGGCGGCCAGCACCCAGGTGCTCCCGGGGCCGAGGTGCCCGTCGGCGGCCTGGGCGAGGCAGAACCCGATGAAGAACAGCGGGATGATGAACCCGCCGCGCCAGCCCGTGGCCATCGCGACGGCGGCGGCGACGAGCTTGGCGATGGCGGCCACTAGGAACGTGACCGCCAGGGCGCCGGTGGTGGTGAGGTGGTCGATCTGGAGCTCGCCGTTCGTCAGGGCGTAGGGCGAGGCCATGGCGATCAGTCCGAGGACGGCGCCGCCGACCGCGGGCTGGGTGCCGGCGGGGAGGCGGTCGGCCATGGCTCGCAGCCCGATGCTGAGGTAGGTGAACCCCACCGCCACCACGGCGCCGACCACGCCGGCGCCGATCGCGAGGGCGAAGTCCGCCGGCACGAGGTGCGCCGGCGCCGGGAAGCTCCAGAGCGGATCGACGCCGACCACCGAGACAGCGGCGGCGATCCCGTAGCCGCAGAGCGACCCGACTGCGGCGGGGAGGAGCGCCTCGTAGTACTCGAGCCCGCGCCGGTGGAGGATCTCGAGGGCGAACACGGCGGAGCCGAGGGGCGCGGCGAACAGCACCGTGAAGCCCGCGGCCATGCCGGTGATGGCGATGATCCGGCGGTCGGCACGGGTGAGCCCGCCGCGCACCCCGAGCCACGACGCCAGCGTCCCGGTGGTGGTGACGAGGGGCGCCTCGGGGCCGAGCGGGCCGCCGGCGCCCACGCTCAGGAGGGAGATGGGGATGAGCGACCGCAGGCTCCGGACATCGTTGCGCCCGCCGTCGACGTGGATGTTGTCGACGAGCAGCTCGACATCGCCAGGGGTCCCGAGCACCTTCACCAGGAGGGTGACGGCGGCGCCGACGGCGACGAGGATCGCGAGGTGGGCCGCATCGCCCCAGCGGCCGGGACCGAGGAGATCCGAGATGAGCTCGAGCACCACGAGGTAGGCGGCGCCCACCGCACCGCCGCCGAGTCCGACGGCGACGACGAGCACGCCGAGCGTGGCTCGCCGGTTGCGGCGCAGGAGGTCGGGGATCGATCGCACGAAGAAGATCGTATGACGATCTTCTGCCCTTCCACCAGCCGGGCGTCTGGCGAGGACGCACGCCGGGCCGCACAGCCGGACGCCCGGTCGGGACGCAAGGTCGCCGGGGGCGCGGTAGCGTTCTTGACCGCTGGGTCAAGGGGACCCACCGCGCCTTCCAGCGCAACCATCCACCAAGGGGAACGGCACCATGGCCGACTACCAGCTCTTCATCGACGGCGAGTACGTCGATGCGCTCTCGGGCGAGACCTTCACCACCACCGATCCCGCCACCGGCCAGGCCATCGGCGAGATCGCCAAGGCCGGCCGCGAGGACTCGGTCAAGGCCATCGAGGCCGCCCGCAAGGCGTTCGACGAGGGCCCGTGGCCCAAGATGAGCGGCGCCGAGCGCGGCGCCAAGATCAATGAGATCGCGGACGCCATCGAGGCCAAGGCCGAGAAGTTCTCCGAGATGGAGGCCCGCGACGGCGGCGGCACCATCAAGAAGGCGATGTTCGCCGACGTGCCCGGTGCCGTCGGCGCCTTCCGCTGGTTCGCCAAGCTGGCCATCGAGGAGGCCGACGAGGTCGAGCTCCCCGGCACGCCCTTCCCGCCGTCGTCCAACTACGTCCGCTACGAGCCCCACGGCGTGACCACCGGGATCATCCCCTGGAACTTCCCGTTCATCATGGCGGCCTGGAAGCTCGGCCCGGCCCTGGCCGCAGGCAACTGCGCCGTGCTGAAGCCGGCCTCGTTCACCTCGATCACCGCGCTCATGCTCGGCGAGGTGTTCCAGGAGGTCGACCTCCCGCCGGGCGTCGCCAACATCGTCGCCGGTCCGGGCGGCACCGCGGGCGAGGAGCTCGCCGTCAACCCGCTCGTCGACAAGACGGCGTTCACCGGCTCGACCGAGGTCGGCCGCCGCATCATGCAGCTGGCCTCCGGCACGGTGAAGCCCGTGACCCTCGAGCTCGGCGGAAAGAGCGCCAACATCGTCCTCGACGATGCCGACCTCGACCTCGCCGCCGCCTGCGTCCTGTGGGGCACGTTCTTCCACAACGGCCAGGTGTGCGAGTCCGGGACCCGCGCCCTCGTGCACAAGAGCATCTACGACGAGTTCCTCTCCCTGCTCGTCGATCGCGCCGGCAAGATCGTGATCGGCAGCCAGATGGACTTCGAGACCGACCTCGGTCCGCTCGTGAGCCGCAGCCAGGTCGAGACGGTCGAGCGCTATGTGCAGCTCGGCAAGGACGAGGTCGGCGACCCGATCTGCGGTGGGAAGCGCCCCGAGGGCCTCGCCGAGGGCCTCGACCCGGCCGCCTTCTACACGCCGACGATCTTCGCCGGAGTCCCGAACTCCGCCAAGATCGCCCAGGAGGAGATCTTCGGGCCGGTGCTGTCGGTCATCCCCTACGAGACCGACGACGAGGCCATCGCCATCGCCAACGACTCGATCTACGGGCTCGCCGGCGGCGTGCAGTCCACCAACCCCGAGCGGGCCAAGTCGGTGGCCAACCGCATGCGCACCGGCACCGTGTGGATCAACGACTACCACCTGATCAGCCCGGAGCGTCCCTTCGGCGGGTACAAGCAGTCGGGCATCGGTCGCGAGCTCGGGATCAACGGCCTGCGCGCCTATCAGCAGGTCAAGCACGTCCACACCAACCCCGGTGGGACGCGCGACAACTACATCCACCTCTCGGCCCTGAGCGGCAACATCTAGCGCTCGCGAGCGGACCGGGTCGCAGACCGACCCGAGCAAACGACGAGCGCCCCGGGTCCGAGGACCCGGGGCGCTCCTTCGTCCCGCGCTGCTGGGTCAGCTGCCGGCGCTCGTGTCGAGGCGTTCCAACCCGGCCAGCAGGCACGACCGGGTGTGCCTGGTCCGCCGTAGGCTGGTCCCATGCTGGTGACCGCTACGAACCGGGCCCGGACCGTGATCGAGGAGATGGGGACGCGCCGTGCCGGCGTGCTCACCGTGACCATCGGCACCGGGTGCTGCGAGAGCACGGCGCCGTTCCTCTACGAGGACTTCTGGCCCGGCCCCGACCAGGCGCCCGTCGGCGAGGTCGGCGACGTGGTGGTCTACGCCCCGGAGTACCTCCGGACCCAGTACCCCGGCGACGACGGTGTCGTGCTCGACGTGGTCGACGAGCTGGCCGAGTCGCTGTCGGTGGAGACCGAGCTCGGGTGCCGCCTGATCCTGCGCGGCGCCGGCTTCACCTCGCAGGGCGAGCCCGAGGTCTGCGACATGCCGCCGACCTCGGCGACCGGGCCGGTTGAGCGGGTGCTGCGCCCGGTGGTGGGTCAGCCGCCCGCGGCGCTCCAGGGCATCCGCATCCACGGCTGAGCCTTTCGGCCCCGCCTCTCAGGCGTTGGCGGCCTTGGCGTCCTCGGTGTCGAGCGCGGCCATGGCGGCGTCGAGCATCCGGGCGGAGCAGCCGGCCAGCTCCGCCGGCGGGACCGCCTCGGTGACCAGGCGCTCGGCGATGTCACGGAACGCCTGGGCCGCCAGGGACGTGCCGAGCACCTCCGGCTCGCCGGCGTCGCCACCCGCCGACACCCGGGGCTCGATGGGGACCTGGCCCAGCAGCGGCACGCCAGCGTCGGCGGCCAGGGTCCGCCCGCCGCCCTCGCCGAACAGCGCGTGGGTCTCCCCGTGGTTGTCGGTGAAGGCGCTCATGTTCTCGATGACCCCAGCGACCCGCAGAAAGCTCTTGCGGGCCATCGACACCGCGCGGATGGCCACCTTCTGCGCTGCGAGCGCCGGGGTGGTCACGACGACCACCTCGGCCCGGGGCACGAGCTTGGCCACGCCCATCTGCACGTCGCCGGTCCCCGGCGGCATGTCCACCAGCAGGTAGTCCAGATCGTCACCCCAGTCCACGTCCTGGAGGAAGTGCTGCACGCCACGGTTCAACATGAGGCCGCGCCACATGAGGGCGGTCTCCTCGTCCTCCACCAAGAAGCCCATCGACACGACTCGCACCACGCCGTCGCCGATGCGGCGCTCCAAGGGGATCATCACCTTGCGGTCGCCTTCCACCCGACCACCGAGACGGCCGGTCAGACCGAGCATGCGGGGGATGGAGAAGCCCCACACATCGGCATCGAGCACCCCGACCTTCAGACCCCGGCTGGCGAGGGCGGCCGCGAGGTTGGCGGTGACCGACGACTTGCCGACGCCGCCCTTGCCCGACGCGATCAGCACCACCCGGGTGAGCGGGCCGATGGCCGTGTCCTCGTCGCGCTGGGAGACGTTGAAGCGGGCCTTGGCCATCGCCCCGGACTTCTCGGCCTGGGTCATCTCGGTCCACTCGAGCTTCACCCCGGTGACGCCCGGCGCGGAGCCGACCCGCGTGCGGATGTCGCGTTGGATCTGGGCTCGCAGCGGGCAGCCCGATGTGGTGAGGGCGATGGTCACCGTGACCTGCCCGTCCTCGGCGACCACGGCATCGCGGACCATGCCCAGCTCCACGATGTCCGAGCCCAGCTCGGGATCGATCACACCGCGCAGCAGCCTGCGCACGTCATCGTCGGTGGGCAGATCCTGGGTGGGCACGCGTTCGATTGTACCGGCGGACCCCGCGAAGTCCCGGCGAGCGATGGGGCGCGAACCCGGTGCGTGGCGGTACCATCAGGTTCTGATCCGTCCGTGTCCAGGAGGAGGAGCCATGATCGCGCTCACCGACAACGCTGCATCCAAGGTCGCCGAGCTGATCTCAGCTGAAGGCGACGACTCCCTCGCGCTGCGGGTGGCGGTCCGCCCCGGCGGCTGCTCGGGCTTCAGCTACGAGATGTTCTTCGACTCCGACCGCGCCGACGACGACCTCGTCACCGAGAAGGCCGGCGTCCGCGTGGTCGTCGATCCGTCCAGCGCCCAGCTCCTCACCGGTGCCACGCTCGACTACAAGGACGGCCTCCAGCAGGCCGGCTTCTCGATCGACAACCCCAACGCGCAGCGCACCTGCGGCTGCGGTTCGTCCTTCAGCTGAGGCTCCGCCTCACCGGACGTTTCAGACAGCTAGTTGGTGATGGCCGGCTGCCAGCCGGTGCCGCGGACCGTCGCGCCGGCTGCCTCGGGGTCGGGTGCCAGCACGACGATGACGCGCTGGCCGCGGGGGAGCTCGAGGAGACGACGGTGCAGGTCTCGGGCCCGGTCGGCGGGGAGGTCCGAGTACGGGGCGGCCACCACCAGGGTGTCGGTCTGCTCCTCGAGCGACGTCCCGCTCGTGAGCCACAGCTCGGTGCGGTCGCGCTGGAGCAGCTCCTCCACCGCCGGGTCGGTGATCGGCGTCGAGTCACCGACCTCCTTGCGCCAGGCGGCCACCCACGCCATGCGGCGCTGGATGGCGACCCGCTCGGCGGCGCGGACCGCCGGGTTCTCGCCCAGGAGCGCGGCGACCACGGGGTCCTGCGGGTCGTAGCGGTGGATGACCGCGTCGACATCCACCGGATCGGCGCCCGCCCCGGCCACCTGCTCCCAGCGGGAGCGGGTCACGGCCACGTGGCTGCGCAGGCTGGTGTGATCGCTGGGCTGGCGGCGACGGGCCCGGACCGTGCCGGCGCCAGCGCCGACGAGACCCACGGCCACGATGGCGGCGCCGAGCGCG
>JAOBWH010000142.1 GCA_025463265.1 Ilumatobacteraceae bacterium | reverse complement strand
CCCGGGCCCTCGGCCGCCGGCTGCCCGCGGAGGTGCCGGACCTCGCCGCCGGCATCGGCGTCGCGTTCGGCCCGGCGGTGGCGGGCAACATCGGCGACGAGCGCCGCTTCGAGTACACGGTCATCGGCGACCCGGTGAACGAGGCCGCCCGCCTCACCGAGCTCGCCAAGCAGCGGATCCCCATGGTCCTCGCCTCGCTCGACGCCGTCACCGCCGCCAGCGCCGACGAGCGCCCCCGCTGGACCGAGTGCGGCGAAGCCGACCTGCGCGGCCGCACGCGCCGGACCCGGTTGGCCGCACCCCGCTAGAGCAGCCCGAGGCGGTCGAGGGCGGGGAGGAGGAGGTCGTCGTCGGTCGGCGGGCGGCGCGGGAGGCTGGGGTGGATGCGGTCGTGGGCCAGCCAGCCCCGGAGGTACAGGACCCGGGCGATGGCGTGGCGGGCGTCCTCCACCGGGACGCGGAACACGAGGTTGGCCAGGGCCTGGAGGGCGTCGTGGCGCTCGATGACCCCGGGGTCCTCGCGCGCCCACGCCTCGTCGCGATCGGCGATGGCGTCGGGCACGGCGGCCGCCAGGTCCAGCGCGTGATCGGCGCCGAACATGATCTGGTCGATGCCGAGCGCGTTGGCCGAGTAGATCCGGAAGTCGGGCCGCAGATCATCGCGGCGGCGGATCCGGTCCCACTCGAGCTGGCGGCTCCAGGACCCGTCGACCAGGCCGACGCACGCCGGGTTGTCGAGGAGGACCTCGAAGGCGTCCATGCCCCACGACCGGCCCCCGGCCCAGCGCTCGGCCGGGAGATCGACGGCCAGGAGGCGATCGCACCACTCGCCCATCCAGGCCAGGAGGCCGAGGGCCTCGTCCGCGTCGAGCCGGGCGAGGGTGAACGACGGCAGCAGGGCCGGGATGCCGCCATGGCGCGTGATGGCGGCCACGGTGCCGGCGAGGCGGGCCGGATCGAACCCGCCGTCGGGACCGTCCTCGGCCCGCACCCCCGCCACGAACGTCCGCCCGCCGAGCGCGGCGCCGACGGTGGCCACCACCTCGGCCCGGGTGCTGGCGCCGATGAGATCACCGGCGCCCGGGCCGGCCGACACGAAGGGGATCAGCCCGGCGTCGACCGTGCGGCCGAGCAGGTGGGCGAACCCGTCCCAGTCCGGCTCGCCCGACGCCAGGAACGGGAGCAGCACCGGCGCCAGACCGGTGGGGCGCCGACCCGGGCACAGCAGGTCGAACGGCGGGTCTTCGAGCATCGCCACGGCGAGCGACCCTAACGCCGGCCGGAACGGGGCCGGTCAGGCCGAGGCGGCGACCGCCTGCTCGCCCGCCTCGGCGAGGTCGGCCACCGCGACCGACAGGTCGTAGCGCGAGAGCAGCTCATCGATCTCCTCGTCGCGCAGCATGGCGGCGGCGATGAGCACCCGGAGGCCGTCGGCGAGGCGCTCGCGGTGATCCGTGTCGACGTGGGCCAGTCGGTGGAGCATGGCCCCGTCGCCGAGGGCGGTGATGGCCCACCCGGCCTCCTGCGCCCGGACGGCGCCGGTCCGCTCGAGCTGGCCGGCGACGCGCTCGGCGAAGCGCTGGACGATGGCCGACGCCTCGGGCTGGAGCTCGGGCTGGCGGCCGGCCGCCAGGTAGTACTCGACCTGGCCGCCCTGAGCGTTGGGCGAGGCGGCCAGCATCTCGTCGACCGCCGCGTCGATCACGTCGCTGATCGGGACGTCCCCCGAGAGGATCGCCACCCGCTCGGCGGCGTCGAAGTCCGCCACCCGCTCGGAGGCGCCGACCCGCAGCGCTTCGGTCACCAGCTCGTCGATCGAGCTGAAGAAGTAGCTGGTGGTGGAGAGGGGGACGCCCGCCCGGGCGGCGACCGCGCGGTGGGTGACCGCACCGGCCCCGATCTCGGCGGCCAGCTCGGCCGCCGCTTCGAGCAGGGCGGCCCGCCGCCGCTGCGCGCTGGCGCGATGCGCCTTCACTCGTGGTGCCATGGCGGGCACTCTAGGTCACGAAACCGGCGTGTTTCCGTCGGTCACACTGCTCGTGGAGGTGACACGATTATCACCCGACTGAGGCGCAGGTCAGAGATCCGGCAATCCGAAATCGAGGTTCGGCTGGTCGAGCCCACCGTCGACCTCGATGACCTTCCCGGTGACGTACCCGCCCGCCGGCGACGACAGGTACACCACCGTCGCCGCGATGTGCTCGGGCTTGCCGATGGCCCGCAGCGGTGTGGCCTGCTCCATGGTCGTCCGCATGGCGTCGTCGTCGAGCACGACGTCGAGCGCGGAGGTGGCGACCGACCCGACGGCGATGGCGTTGACCCGCACCCGCGGCGCGAGGTCCCGCGCGGCGAGGCGGGTGTAGTGGGCCAGCCCCGCCTTGGCCGTGCCGTAGGCCAGGTACCCGCGACCGGCGACGCGGCCCATGATCGACGAGATCCCCACGATCGAGCCGCCGCCCGACTCGAGCATGATCGGCAGCGCTGCCCGGTTGAGGGCGTGGGCCGTGACCACGTTGAACGAGAACGCCTCGGCCAGGTAGCGCGGCGAGGTGTGCTCGAAGGGCCGCGGCATCGTGCCGCCGAGGTTGTCGACCACGATGTCGAGCCGGCCGAACGCGTCCTGGGCCGCGGCCGCAAGGCCGGCCACCGCCTCCAGGTCGCTGAGGTCCGCGACCACGATGTGGGCGCGCCGGCCCGCGGCTTCGATCTGCGCCGCCACCTCGCCCAGCTGGTCCTCGGACCGGGCGGAGATCACCACGTCGGCCCCGGCCTCGGCGAGGGCGACGGCGCACGCCGCGCCGATGCCACGGCCGGCCCCGGTGACGACGGCGACCTGGTCGGTGAGGCGGAAGGCATCGAGGATCACGGCTGGGCTCCTGGGGTGGACGTGCGGTGGACCGGCGTCAGGACCTGACGGAGCGTCAGAGTAGGTCGGGCCACCGCTCCAGGGGGCGTGGCATGCTGGCGGCTCGTCCGGCCGGGCGCGGACCCCTCGGGGTTCCCCGGCGCAGCAGCAGGGGGCTTCATGGGTGATCTCGTCAGCGCACTGGAGGGCATCGTCGGCGAGGCCCACGTGTCGACGGGCTCCGCCATCGCCGAGGACCTGACCCACGACGAAGCCATCACCGCCCAGCCCGTGGTCCCCGCCGCCGTGGTGCGCCCGGGCACCACCGAGGAGGTGGCGGCCATCGTCGCCGCCGCCGTCGAGCACGGGACGCCGCTGACGGCACGCGGATCGGGCACCGGGCTGTCGGGGGCCTGCATCCCGCAGCCCGACGGCGTCCTCGTCTCGTTCGAGCGGATGGCGGAGATCCTCGAGCTCGACCTCGACAACCACGTCGCCCGGGTCCAGCCCGGCGTCACCCTGGCCCAGCTCGACGAGGCGACCGCCGCCGTCGGCCTCGTGTACCCGGTGTTCCCCGGCGAGAACTCGGCGAGCCTCGGGGGCAACGTCGCCACCAACGCCGGCGGCATGCGAGCCGTCCGCTACGGCGTCACCCGCCACCAGGTGCTCGGCCTCACCGCGGTGCTCGGCACCGGCGAGACCATCACCACCGGCGGCAAGTTCGTGAAGGCCACGTCGGGCTACGACCTGACCCAGCTCATCATCGGATCCGAGGGCACGCTCGCCCTGGCCACCGAGGCGACCCTGCGGCTCCACCCCCGCCTCACCCACGGGGCCACCGTCCTGATCCCGTTCCCGGGACTCGACGAGGTGGCGGCCTCGATCCCGCGGATCGTCGGGTCCGGCCTGATGCCGACCATCCTCGAGTACATCGACTTCATCACCATGAGCGCCATCACCAGCGCCCAGAACCTGGAGCTCGGGGTGCCCCAGGAGATCAAGGACGCGGCGCTGGCGTACCTCGTCGTGGTGCTCGAGAACCGCAACGACGAGCGGGTCGAGGAGGACGTCCACGAGCTGGCCGAGCTCGCCACCGAGCTCGGGGCCCTCGACCTCTACGTGCTCCCCACCGGGTCCGGCGCGGCGCTGATCGACGCCCGCGAGAAGGCGTTCTGGACGGCGAAGGCCAACGGGGCCGACGACATCATCGACATGGTCGTGCCGCGCGGTTCGATCCCCGAGTACCTGGGCGCGGTGCAGGCCATCGGCGCCGACACCGGCTCGCTCGTCGTCGGATGCGGCCACGCCGGCGACGGCAACGTCCACCTGTCGGTGTTCCAGCCCGACGTCGCCGTCCGCAAGGACGTCGTCGGCCGCATCCTGCGCGCCGGGGCGGCCCTCGGCGGCGCCGTGAGCGGCGAGCACGGCATCGGCACCGAGAAGAAGGCGTACCTCGCCCAGATCGAGGACCCCGCCAAGCTCGACCTCATGCGCCGCATCAAGACCAGCTTCGACCCCGCGGGCATCCTCAACCCCGGCGTGATCTTCGACTGACCGGTCGGCGGCCAGCGGCCGCCGACGCTCCGAACCCCAGCAAGGAACGACCATGAACGGCGCCAACGCCCTCATCCGCACGCTCGTCGACTCCGGAGTCGACGTGTGCTTCATGAACCCCGGCACCTCGGAGATGCACTTCGTCGCCGCCCTCGACGACGTCCGCGAGATGCGCGGCGTGCTCGCCCTGTTCGAGGGCGTCGCCACCGGCGCGGCCGACGGCTACGCCCGCATGGCCGACAAGCCGGCGGCGGTGCTGCTGCACCTCGGCCCCGGCCTCGGCAACGGGCTCGCCAACCTCCACAACGCCCGCAAGGGCCACACCCCGGTGGTCAACATCGTCGGCGACCACGCCACGTACCACAAGCAGTACGACGCCCAGCTGGAGTCGGACATCGAGACGGTGGCCCGCAACGTGTCCACCTGGCTGCGCACGTCGGCCTCGGTCGAGGAGGTGGCTGCGGACGCCGCCGACGCCGTCGCCGTGGCATCGGGCCCGCCCTCGCAGGTCGCCACGCTCATCCTCCCCGCCGACGTGAGCTGGAGCGAGGGCGGCACCCCGGCGGCCCCCGTGGCCCCGGCCCAGCCCGCACCGGTGGACACCGACGCCGTGGCCGCCATCGCCGCCATCCTCCAGGGCGACGAGCCCGCGGCGCTGTTCGTCGGCGGCCGGGCCTGCCGAGCCGAGGCGCTCGTCGACGCCAGCCGCGTCGCCAACACCACCGGCACCAAGCTGATGGCCGAGACCTTCCCCGCCCGCATCGAGCGGGGCGCCGGGCGGGTGCCGGTGGACCGCCTCGCCTACCTCGCCGAGTTCGCCGCCATGCAGCTCGACGGGCTCGAGCACCTGGTGCTCGTCGACTCCAAGGCGCCGGTGTCCTTCTTCGCCTACCCGGGCAAGGCCAGCGACCTCGTGCCCGAGGGCTGCACCGTGCACGTCCTCGCCGACCGGTCCGGCGACCCCGCCGCCGCGCTGGCCGCGCTCGCCGACGCCGTCGGTGCCGCCGCCGACGCCGCCACCATCCAGCCCGAGGCCCGGCCGGACCTGCCCACCGGGCCGCTCACCGCCGACGGCGTGTGCCAGGCCGTGGGGGCACTGCTCCCGGAGCACGCCATCGTCTCCGACGAGGGCAACACGTCGGGCCTCTTCGCCGCCGGCCACACCGCCGGCGCCCCGGCTCACGACTGGCTCACGCTCACCGGCGGCGCCATCGGCCAGGGGCTCCCCGCCGCGGTCGGCGCCGCGGTGGCCTGCCCCGACCGCCAGGTGGTCGTCCTCGAGTCCGACGGCTCGGCGATGTACACGATGCAGAGCTGGTGGACCATGGCTCGCGAGGAGCTCGACGTCATCACCGTGCTGTTCAACAACGCCAGCTACGCGGTCTTGAACATGGAGCTCAACCGGGTCGGCGCCACCGAAGGCGGGCCCAAGGCCAAGGAGATGCTGGACCTCACCCGCCCGACCATGGACTTCGTGTCGATGGCCCAGGGCTGCGGCGTCCCCGCCACCCGCGCCACCACCGCCGAGGAGTTCATCGACCAGTTCCAGGCCGCCCTCGCCGCCAAGGGCCCCCACGTCATCGAGTGCATCGTCCCCTCGATCATCTGAGGCGCGGTCAGGGCTGCTGCGGTGGCGGGGTGCCGAGGCCGAGGGGGCGGAGGGCCTCGAAGGCCTGGGTGAACTGGGACTGGGCGTGGGCGTGCACGCCGGCGGTGGCGGGATCGGGGTCGAAGGTGCGCTCGATGCGGACCCAGTCGCCGTGGCTGCCGCCGAGGCGCTCGAGCGCCCAGCCCGCCGCCGCCCGAGCCCCCGAGACGCCCGGCTCGCGCAGAGTCCGGACCGGTCGCTGGAGCACGTCGGCGATGGCCTGCGACCACTGGGGTGAACGGGCGGCGCCCCCCGTGAGGACCGCCTCGATGGCGGGCTCGCCGGTGAAGGCCTCGACCGGCTCGAGGAGCCAGCGGAGGTTGTGGGCCACGCCCTCAGCGGCCGCACGGACCAGGTCGACGCGGCGGGTGTCCAGCGAGACCCCGATGAAGCCCCCGCGCACGGTCGGGTCCGCCTGCGGCGACATCGAGCCCGACAGCCACGGCAGGAAGCGCACGCCCCGGGCCCCCGCCGGCGACTCGGCCAGCGCCGCCTCGAAGCCGTCGAACGGATCCGCGGTGCCGTCCGCACCGAGCACGTCGGTGGCGTGGACGAAGTGCTCGAGCACGTGCTCCACCGCCCGGCCGGCGATGCCGTTCTCCGCGGACACCAGGTAGCGGTCGGTGGAGATGCCGGGCATCGCCAGCACCTCGTGGTCGAGGTCCACCCCGAGCGCCGGCACCGCGCTGAGCACGACGCCGGTGGTCCCGATGGCGATGCCGACCCGGCCGGGGCGGTCGGCGACGGTGGCGTGGGCCTGGGCGCAGCTGTCGGTCATCCCGGTGAACACCGGGACGTCGGGTCCCAGGCCGAGCGATGCGGCGAGCTCGGGGCGGACCGGACCGATGACCGCGCCCACCTCGGTGAGCGGGGGGAGGCGGCTGGCGTCGATGCCGGCCATGGCCACCAGCTCGGGGTCGTACCCGGTCACCCCGAGGGTGCGGTTGTCGATGAGCTGGCTGGCGAACATGGACCCCTGGGTGGCGGTGATCGTGCCGGTGAGCCGAGCCCCGAGGTAGTCCACCGGCTCCAGGTAGGCCGCAGCCTGCTGGTGGACCTCCGGCTCGTCGAGCTGGAACGCGAGCAGGTGGCCGAGCGCCAGGCCGCCGCCCACGGGCGGGATCGGGTGGCGCTCGATCCACGTGGCGAACGCCTCCTCGTGGCGGCGCAGGATCTCGTGGCAGCGGTCCGTCCCGCGCTGATCGAGGTAGAGGCGCATCGGCGCGAGCGGGCGGGCGTCGGCATCGACCGGGACGATCGACGAGTACTGCCCGCACAGCCCGACGGCCCCGACCTGAGCCATGACGTAGGGCCCGGCGTCGCCGGCCACGGCCGCCAGCGCGTCGACCACGGCGTCCCACAGCGCGACCGGGTCCTGCTCGGCGGCTGCTCCGCTGCGGGTCCACGACAGCGGCCGGTGGGCGGCGCCGAGGGTGGTCCCGTCGTCGCGGACGAGCACCACCTTCACGTTCGTCGAACCGATGTCGATCCCCAGCGCGTCCACGTCACCCCCTCTGGTGCAGGGACTCTAGGCACCGGCGCCGTCGCGGCGATCCCGTCGCCTGCACCCGATCCCCACAGTTCTCGCGGGAGGACCACACAGGACCACTCGTACGGTCCGAGCACCGGGTGGCGTCGTCAGCAGCGGGCAGGCGGCACGGCAACAGGGGAGCACATGGCGCCGACGACAGGACCGAACGACGGCGGGGCCCAACCGCCCCCCGACCGACCCCTGCCGCCCCCACCGTCCGCACCGCCCCCGGCCGGTGCGAGGTGGCCCGCGCCGT
>JAOBWH010000176.1 GCA_025463265.1 Ilumatobacteraceae bacterium | reverse complement strand
GCTCCCAGCGCGGGTCGGCCACCGGGAGCAGGACGTCGATCCAGATCGCACCGTCCGGGTCGAGGTAGACCGCCCCTCCCCCGCTGCGGCGCCGGGCGACCTCGATCCCGGCCTCGGCGGCAGCGGGCCCGTCGACCACGTCGAGGCGCTGCGTGCTGCCGAGCACCACGGCCGGGCGCTCGACCTCGAACCACCACAGGGCGGGGGTGAGGGCGTCGGGGATGGAGCGCTGGTGGAACTCGGCGGCCGATCCCCGGTGGCGCTCGACCGGCCAGCCTGCGGCGCTCACCGTCGCAGCACGAGCCGGTCGACCGCGAACCGGTCGAGGTGCTCGGGGCGGGGCACGACGCCGGTGCCCGGCCCGCTTGGCACCTGCATCCGCCCCGTCGGATCGGTGGTGAGCGGCGGCTCGACCACGTCCTCGTCGAAGTACGCGAGCGACGGGCCGAGGTCGGTCGGATGGGTGCAGGCGGGCAGGGCGGCGACCGCCAGCGCCGCGGCGCGGCCGATGCCGGACTCCACCATGCCCCCCACGAAGACGTCGAGGCCGGCGTTGCGGGCGTGGCCGACCAGGGCGGCCGCCGCGTGCGGGCCGCCGCACCGGGCGGGTTTGATGTTGGCGATGCGCCCGGCGCCGAGGGCGACCGCCGCGTCGATCGCACCGGCGGAGGTGATCGACTCGTCGAGGGCGACGGGTGCGTCGATCTGGCCGGCGAGGTACGCCGACCGGACCAGCTCGTCGGCCGGCGCCGGCTGCTCGACGTACTCGAGGTGCAGACGATCCAGGCGGCGCAGGGAGTCGGCGTCGGCGGTGCCGTTGAAGTCGACGGCGAGCGCCAGATCGGGCCACGCCTCGCGCACGGCGCCCACGGTGGCCAGGTCCTGCGGCGACGGGGTCACCTTCAGCTTCACGAGCGCCACCCGCTCCTGCACCCGGTCCTCGACCCGGGCGAGCACGTCGTCGACCTCCTCGGCCCGGCTGATCACCGCCGTGGTGGGCACGGCGGTCAGCGGGTCGGTTCCCATGGTGGCGGCGAGCTCGGTGGCCAGGGACCGATCCGCTCGCCGCAGCACCGCATCGGTCAGCGCGGTGAGGAGCGCAGCGGTGGCCATGGGGTGCCCGACCAGCCCCGGGGCCCGCCCCGCGAGCACGGCGGGCACGATCTCGTCGCGCAGCACCAGCCAGGCGCCCGCCGTGTGCTCGGACGTGTAGGTGGGCCGGGCCAGCGCCGAGCACTCCCCCCAGCCGACGGTGCCGTCGTCGAACGTGGCGCCCACGAGGATCAGGTCGCGCACCGCCTCCTCCCCGTGCGCCGCCCGGTGTGCGTGGCGCAGGGGCAGCTGGACCCGCACCAGCTCGACCGAGACCAGGCCCGGGACGTCCGACGGGTCCTCCGGCGTCATGCGACGTGGCGGAAGGTCCGGCACCAGTGCAGGTACGCGATCACGTCATCGGGCTCGGGCTCGTGGTCGGAGCCGTACTGGGTCTCGAGGCGGAACCGCAGGTACGCCGGGTCGGGCATCGGCAGGAAGGGCGATCGCCGCCACCAACCGGGCGATGCGAGCCGGAGGACCTGGGCGAGGGCGACGCCCCAGAGCGACGGACGGCGCAGGACGGCCAGAGCCGCCTGGGCCCACCAGCCCGTCGAGGTCACGTCGAACGCTCCATGCAGGCAGCTTGGCACGCACGCGCCAGGGCCACGCGGCGGAACCCGGGCGGGCGGACCTCTATCGTGGGACGCTCATCCTCGATCAGGAGCGGCGCGCGTGGCCACGCAACCCATTGCGGAGCGACCAGACAGCTTCAACGATCTCCACCGGGCGCTCGCCCGCACGCTGGGGCAGGTCATCCAGGGGAAGCCCGAGGTCATCGACCTGCTGCTGCTCGGCCTCATCGCGGAGGGCCACATCCTCGTCGAGGACGTTCCCGGGACCGGCAAGACCACCCTCGCCAAGGCGCTCGCCCGTTCCATCGACGGCGACTACGGGCGCATCCAGTTCACGCCCGACCTGCTGCCCTCCGACGTCGTGGGCGTCAACGTGTGGAACCGCTCCTCGGGCGAGTTCGACTTCCGCCCGGGTCCGGTGTTCGCCAACGTCGTGCTCGCCGACGAGATCAACCGGGCCTCGCCGAAGACCCAGTCGGCCCTGCTGGAGGCGATGGCCGAGCGCCAGGTGACCATCGACGGCACCACCCGCCACCTGCCGCCGCCGTTCCTCGTCATCGCCACCCAGAACCCCATCGAGAACGAGGGGACCTACCCCCTGCCCGAGAGCCAGCTCGACCGGTTCCTGCTCAAGGTGTCGATGGGCTACCCGGACCGGGAGAGCGAGCTGGAGATCCTCGCCAGCCACGGCGAGCGGGACCTGCTCGAGGACGTGCGACCGGTGGTCACCGTCGCCCAGGTCAACGGCCTGGCGGCCGCGGCGCGCACGGTGCACATCGCACCCAGCCTCCAGGGCTACCTGGTCGACCTGGCCCAGGCCACCCGCCACCACCCGAACGTGTCCGTCGGGATCTCGCCCCGCGCCACGCTGGCCCTCCAGCGCGTCGCCCGGGCCCGAGCCGCCACCCGCAACCGCACCTACGTCACGCCCGACGACGTGAAGGCGGTCGCCGAACCGGTGCTGGCCCACCGGCTCCTGCTCTCCCCCGCCGCCCGAGCCGGGCAGCACACGGCGCAGTCCGTGATCGCCGACGTCCTCACGCAGGTGCCCCAGCCCGAGGCCCGGCCCGTGCAGAGCGCCGGCTGAGCGGTGCTCACCCGATCCGGTTGGGCGGTCGTCGGCGGGATCGCCGCGGCTGCGGCCGGCGGGCGCACGTTCGGGGTCGTCGAGCTGTACGTGTTCGCCGCGGTCGCCGGGGCGCTGGTGCTGCTCGCGCTCGCCTGGGTCCGCCGACCGGTCCCCCGCCTGAGCCTCGACCGGCGCATCAACCCGCCGCAGGTCGTGGCCGGCGGGCAGGGCCGGGTGGAGGTCGCCATCGCCAACCTCGGGGCCCGGCGCCTCCCGCCCATCGCCATCGTCGACCCGGTCGAGGGCACGGTCGGCGCCCGCATGGCCGTCGGTCCGCTCGCCGCAGCGGCGCGCCAGGAGGTCGGCTACCGCCTCCCGCCCCTGCGGCGCGGCCAGCTCCACGTGGGCCCCCTCACCACCGAGATCATCGACCCGTTCGGCCTCGCCCGCCGACGGCTCCCCGGTGCCCCGGAGCGGGCCATCACCGTGCTCCCGTCGATCGACCCGGCGCCGCCGCTGCCGCTCGGCGGCGGGCGCCACGAGCCCCTAGCCGGGCTGAGCCGGCGGGTCGCCGCGTCGTCGGGGGCCGAGGACCTCGTGACCCTGCGGCCCTACGTCGTCGGCGACGACCTGCGGCGGGTGCACTGGCCGTCCACCGCCCACGCCGACGAGCTCCAGGTCCGACGGGACGAGGAGCGGTGGCAGGGCCATGTGGGCCTGCTGCTCGACACCCGGGCCGATGAGCTCGACGACGCCGAGTTCGAACAGGCGGTCAGCGCGGCGGCCGGGATCATCGACTCGGTCGCCGCCTCGGGCGACCGGATCCGCGTCGCCACCACCGCCGGCGATGACTCCGGCATGGTGGACGCCGCCCGCGCCCGCCACAGCCTGCTGGAGGACCTCGCGCTGGTCCGCCAGCACCGGGACCTCCCCCTGGCGCTGCCCGCGGCGGACCCTCGGCGCCCGGCCGCCCTGCTCGTGCTGACCGGACGCCGCGACGGCCTCGACGACGCCGTGCTCGATGCGGGCTTCACCGACGCCATCCTCATCCGGTTCACCGATCAGCCGGTCCGCTCCGGGATCGGCGTCGCGCCGGGCGAGCCGTTCGCGGCGGCCTGGCAGCGCTCGGCGCAGGAAGCCCGCACGTGAGGCGCCGCCACCAGATCCCGTGGTGGGCCGAGCTGCCGCTCGCCGCGGTCAGCGTCGCCACCGTGGTCGGGTTCATCCGGGTCTACGACGGGTGGGACTTCCTCGGCCCGTTGCTCGCCTTCGCGCTGGGGGCCCACGCTGTGGCCATCGCCTGTCGCCGCCTGCGGGCGCCGGCCCCGCTCGTGGTGGTCGTGGCGCTCGGCGGTGCCGCCGTGGCGGTGGGGTGGATCCTGTTCCCCGAGACCACCGCAGCCGGCATCCCCACGCCGGCCACCTGGTCTGCGGCCGGCGAGGCGCTGCGGTTCGCCCGCGACCAGTACCCGGTCGTCATCGCGCCCACCGAGGTCCTGCCCGGGTTCCAGCTGGCGGCCGGCCTGGCCCTGTGGCTCGCCGCCTGGTTCGGCGACTGGGCGGCGCACCGGTTGCGGGCCACGGCCGAGGCGCTCGCCGCCACCACGGCCATCTTCGTGTTCTGCTCGGTCCTCGGCTCCGGTCGCGACGAGATCGCCTGCGCGGCCGGGTTCGCGGCCGCCGTCCTGCTGTTCGTCGCCGTCCAGCGGTCCCTCGCCATCGATCGCGAGCAGGCGTGGCTGCCCACCCACCACACCACCGCCCGGGCCGTCCTGCGATCGGCCGGGCTGGTGGCCGTCGTCGCCCTGGTGGTGGGCGTGGCGGTCGGCCCCTCGCTCCCTGGCGCCCGATCCGAGGCGGCCATCAGCTGGCGCGGCGGTGACGGTGGCGACCGCTCGCGGGTGACGGTGAGCCCCATCGTGGAGATCCGCAAGCGCCTCGTGAACCAGAGCAGCCAGGAGGTGTTCCGGGTCCGCGCGTCCGAACCGGCCTACTGGCGCCTCACCTCGCTCGACTCGTTCAACGGCGAGATCTGGACCAGCAGCGGCGAGTTCAAGCAGGCGGGTGGCGAACTGCCCACCGATGCCGTGGCCGGCCAGGCGTTCCGGCCGATCACGCAGAAGATCACCATCGAGGCGCTGTCGGCCATCTGGGCCCCGACGGCGTTCGAGGCCGTCAGCGTCACCGCCACCGAGACGCCGCTGCGCTGGGATCCGGACTCGTCCACGCTCATCGTCGACGCGTCGGAGCCGACCTCGGACGGGCTCAGCTACTCGGTCGTCTCACAGGTGCCCCAGTTCAGCGCCGAGCAGCTCGACGCCGCCCGGGGCACGGACCCCCAAGGCGTCCGCCAGCGCTACCTCGACCTCCCAGACGGGTTCCCCACGCTCGCCCGGGAGCAGGCTGCGGAGGTCACCGGCGGCGCCGACACCCGCTACGACAAGGCCCTCGCCCTCCAGGACTGGTTCCGCTCGGAGTTCGAGTACTCGCTCGAGCCGGACTCCGGCCACGGCGACCAGGCCATCGAGCAGTTCCTCCGCAGCGGCGAGGGCTACTGCGAGCAGTTCGCCGGGACCTTCGCCGCCATGGCCCGTTCGCTGGGGATCCCGGCGCGGGTCGCCGTCGGGTTCACCCCGGGCACGGCCAGCCCCGACGACCCCCACCTCTTCCGGGTGTACGGCAAGCACGCCCACGCCTGGCCGGAGGTGTACTTCCCCGAGACGGGGTGGGTCGCGTTCGAGCCGACGCCCGGCCGGGGGATGCCGGGTGCCGAGACCTACACCGGCGTGGCGCCCGCCCAGGACGCCGCCGCACCCGACACCGGCGCCACCACCACGTCCACCGCCGTCACCACGACGGCGGCCGGCTCCGACGGGAAGCAGACCCCCACCACCCGTGCCCCCAAGACCGAGCAGACCGGCTCGACCGGCGCGCAGCCGGCAGGTGGCGACGACGCCGGGGCGACCGGCCCCCGGCGCATCACCGTGCTCGTCGGCGCCGTGCTCGCGGCAGGGGCAGCCATCATCGTGCGCCGACGACGGCGCGCCGCCGCCATCCTGGCCGCGCTGAGCCCGGCGGATCGGGCGTGGGTGGAGGTCGGCCGCCAGCTGGCCGACCGCTCCGACGTCACCGCCGACCCCACCGAGACCCCCTACGAGCTCATCGACCGGGCCGCCCCCGTGGTCGGCGAGGTCGTCGCCACCGACCTGCGGGCCCTGGCGGACCTGGTCACCGAGGCCCGCTGGTCCCCCGACGGCCTGTCCCCCGCAGACCAGGACCGCCTCGACGCCCTCGCCACCTCGATCCTCCACGCCCTCGAGCACCCGACCCCCGCCCAGGTCTGACCCCGCTCACGCGCAGGAACCGAGGTGGCCGACCGGTTGCTGCGCGCGAGCGCTGGCAGCAGCTCGCTAGGGGCGGTCGGTGTCGGCGTCGTCGTCTTCGGTGTCGACGTCGTCCTGGGGGCGCAGGCGGTTGCGGACGCGGTCGCCGGTGTCGCCGAAGTAGTCCCGGAGGCCGCCGGCGTGCAGCGACGCAGACAGCTGGGCCATGCCGGCCCGGCCCATCTTGCGGAGGCTGCGCTCGAACCAGAGGGCGGCGCCGAGCATGACCACGAACCCGCCGAAGGAGACCACGAAGTTGACCGCCGTGGCGAGCGCCACGACCAGCACGATCATCCCGACGACGAACAGCGCCGTGGCCCACCGCATGCGGCGGAGGCAGTGGGTGTAGAGCGAGTGGTTGCCGATCTCGCCGGCGAGGTCGGGATCGGTCGCGTAGAACTGCTGCTCGATCTGCTGGAGGATCCTCTGCTCGTCCTCAGAAAGCGGCACGTCTCAACCTTTCGGACCCCGGGTGCCCCGACCCGGGTCCGATCAGTGTCGCACAGAGGCGGGCACGCGACAACGCGTCGCAGCCAGTTCCCGCCTCAATTTCCGGGCGCCGCGGGACCCTCGTCGGGACCCCACTGCTGCTGGCCCTTGCGGGTGACGCGGATCCCACCGGGGCCCGCCAGGCTGGCCGGGCCGAGCGCCGTGTCTCCGAACCGGGCCCGGATGGCGTCCATCGCCTGCTCGGCCTGGCTCCAGTCGGCACCAGCGTCGGGGCCATCGCCGCCGAGGAGGTCGTCGAGGGAGAGCTGCTGGCTGCCCCGATCACCGAGCTGGCTCACGCCCACGCCGAGGAGCCGGACGCCAGGGGCGACGTCCACGTCGGCCAGCAGGCTCCGGGCGAGCTGGGCGAGCTGGTGGCCGCCGTCGACGCCCCCGTCGACGGTGGATGACCGGGTGATGGTGCTGAAGTCGCCGAAGCGGACCTTGAGTGTGACCGTGCGACCCACCACCCCGGAGCGGCGCAGCCGGGTGGCGACGGCATCGGCGAGGCGGACCGCTTCGACCTCCAGCTCGTCGCGACGGAACCGGTCCCGGGAGAACGTGACCTCGTGGCTGACCGATTTGGCCGCCTGCGACGGGACGACGGGACGAGGGTCGCGGGCGTTCGCCAGGGCATGGAGGTGGGCGCCAGAGGCCCGGCCGAGGGAGGCGACGACGGTCTCGACCGGCAGCGCGGCGAGGTCGCCGACGGTGCGCACCCCGAGCCGCTCGAGCCGTTCGAGGGTGGCGGGGCCGACGCCCCAGAGCGCCTTGACCGGCAGGGCGTGGAGAAACGCCAGCTCGCGGTCCGGCGCCACCTCGAACACGCCGTCGCCGAACACCGGGCCCGTCGGCGAGGCCTTGGGCTTGGCCCGCTCGGAGGCCAGCTTGGCCAGGAACTTCACCCGGGCGACGCCGACCGAGCAGGTGAGGCCCTCCTGGTCGAGGATCCGGGCCCGCAGCCGGTGGGCGATCTCCACGGGCGCGCCCATCAGGCGGCGCGCCCCACGCACGTCGAGGAACGCCTCGTCGAGCGAGATCGGCTCCACCAGGGGCGTGAACGAGCGGAAGACGTCCATGACCCGCTCGCTCACCTCGCTGTACCGCGCGTGGTCGCCGGAGAGGAACACGGCGTGCGGGCACAGCCGGCGAGCCCTCGCGCCGGGCATGGCCGAGTGGACGCCGTACGCGCGGGCCTCGTACGACGCGGCCGCCACCACGCCCCGGGCGCCGCTGCCACCGACCACGACCGGCCTGCCGACCAGTTCGGGGTGGCGCAGGAGCTCGACGGACACGAAGAACGCGTCCATGTCGACGTGGAGGATCCCGGCATCGGTCGGTGGCCCGCCGGCACCCCGACCGGACGCCGCCGCCGGCCCGGTCACGTGACCGACGAGACCCTGAGGCTCGCGAGATCGGTTCCCGTCACGTGGTACCGGAAGTCCCGAGCCAGCGTCCACCGCTGGCCGAGCCAGGCCGACAGCGGCTCGCGCACCCACAGCTGCGACTGGGCGAGCCGGTCATCGCACTCGCCCACGGCGACGTAGCCGGCGTCGAACACGATCCCGTCGGGGTCGTCGAGCGCCAGCTCGCCCTCGACGGACGCCGCCCGGTGGACCTCGACCCGCAGGTGCCATCCGAGGTCCGGGGCCAGCACCTCGATCCCGTACAGCAGCCCGTCCCAGCCGGAGACGACGAGCCCGGTCTCCTCGAGCACCTCGCGCTCGAGGCCGGCGATCACGTCCTCGCCCTCGTCGATGACCCCGCCGGGCGTCGACCAGTCGACCGCGCCGTTGTGCCGGCGGTTGGCCACGAGCAGCACCCCACCGGGCCCCTCGATCACGGCTCCCCCGACCAACCAGCGCTTCACAGCGGACATTCTGCCAGCGTCGGCGGTGGCGGCGCGCCCGGTGGGCCCGGGCCGGCTCAGCGCAGGCGGCGGAGCTTGCGCACCCGGTCCCGGGTGCCCCAGCGGGTGACGAGCCAGAGCGCCTCGAGGACGATGTTCGGGTGCATCTTCGACACGCCCCGGAGCCGGTCGCGGAACGTGATCGGGATCTCCTGGATGGTGCCGCCGGCCTTGCTCACCTCGTAGGCCATCTCGATCTGGAACCCGTACCCGTCGGCGCGGATCTGGTCCAGGCCCACCTTCTCGAGGATCTCCGAGGTGTACGCCCGGAAGCCGGCGGTGGCGTCGCGCACGGGCATCCGGAGCATGAAGCCGACGTAGCGGTTGCCCCACTGCGAGAGCAGGCGCCGGTGGGGGGGCCAGCCGGGGACGGCGCCGCCGGCGACGTAGCGGGACCCGATCGCCAGGTCGGCCCCGCCGTCGGTCACCGCGCCGATGAGGGCGGGCAGCACGGCGGGGTCGTGCGAGAGGTCGGCGTCCATCTCGAGCAGCACGGTGTGGCCCCGCTCGAGCCCCCACGTGAAGCCGGCGCGGTACGAGGGGCCGAGGCCCGACTTCGACGCGCGCCGGAGCACATCGATCTGGCCCAGCTCGGCGGCCGTGGCTTCGGCGAGATCGGCGGTGCCGTCCGGACTGCCGTCGTCGACCACGAGGATGTGGGCCTCGGGGGCCGATTCGCGCACCCGCCCGAGCACATCGGCGATGTTCTCGGCTTCCTGGTACGTGGGGATGATCACGAGCGCAGACATTCGGGGCGTCACCTTACGAGCACCGGGGGAGCAGCGGCCGGACCGACGCCCGGGATGGGTCCCAGAACCTACCCGCCGGTAGTTTGGGAGGCATGACCGATCCCGCTCCCCCGCCAGGTCAGGCCGCCGCACCGGGCCACGCCCCCATCGACTCGGCGCTGCCGTCGACGGGCGCCCGAGCGCTCGCCATGGTCGCCATCGTCGTCGCCGGCGTGTGCGGCGGGCTGATCGGGTACAACGTGGCCCGGCTGGCCCTCACCGATGAGGGCGACCTGCTGCCCGGCCTGATCGGCCTTGCCGGCGCGGCGTTCGCCGCCGGCGGGGTTGCCGTGGTCTCGGTCCTGGTGCTGCGGGCCATGGGCGAGTGGAAGACCATCGTGGCCACGGGTGACCCGGCGGCCGCCCGCAAGGCGCAGCTCGACGCCAGGCGGAAGTCGTGAGCGCCGATCCCTCGGCGCTGCTCGCCCTCGCCGAGCCCATCGCCGTCGAGGTCGCCGACCACCTGCGGGCCTCGCTGACCGGCGCCGGTCCGGCCGTGAGCTCCAAGAGCACGCCCACCGACCTGGTGACCGAGCTCGACACCTGGGCGGAGGCCCACATCACCGAGCGCATCCTCGCCGCCCGGCCCGACGACGCCATCCAAGGCGAAGAGGGGGCAGACGTCGCCGGGACCAGCGGGGTGACGTGGTCGGTGGATCCCATCGACGGGACCGTGAACTTCGTGCACGGGATCCCGGGGTTCTGCGTCTCCATCGCCGCCCGGGTCGACGGGCGGACGGTGGCGGCCGTCGTCGCCTCCCCGCTCCACGGGGAGGTCTTCACCGCCACGCTCGGCGGCGGGGCCTTCTGCAACGGCACGCCGATCCGCTGCGCCGCACCGGCGTCGGCGGCCCGCTCGGTCGTCGCCACGGGGTTCGGCTACGACCCCCGCAGGCGCACCCGCCAGGCCGAGGTCGTCGCCCGGGTCATCGGCCAGATCGCCGACATCCGGCGCTTCGGCGCCGCGGCCGTGGACCTGTGCTGGGTGGCGTGCGGACGCGTGGACGGGTACTGGGAGGTCGGGCTGAACGCGTGGGACCACGCCGCCGGGGCGCTCATCGCCCGGGAGGCGGGCGCCACCGTCACCGGCCTCGAAGCCGGGACCGACCCCAGCGAGCGGTTCACCCTGGCCGCCCCGCCCGAGGTCTGGGCCGAGCTCGGCGCGATCCTCGTCGACGCCGGCGCCGCCGACGTCTGACGGTTGCCGAGCGGCACCCTGCGACGCGACGCGACTCGGCGGAGCGCGCTCCTAGAGTGCAGGGACCGTTCTCCAGGGGGATCCAGCTGTGCGCATCCGTGACCACCGCCTTGCCATCGTTGCCGTCGTCGCCGTCGGCTGCGTGCTCATCAGCGGGTGCCAGCCCCTGCACCAGACCGCTCCGGCGGGCTCCGGGACCGTCCGCTACCGCGACGCGGTGTTCGCCTCGGTCGACAAGACCGACGACGTCACCTACGGGAAGGCCGCACGCATCAGCGGCTCGCTCCAGACGCTCAAGCTCGACGTCTACCAGCCGGCCGGCGACACCGTCACCAAGCGCCCCGCCATCGTCTGGGTCCACGGCGGAGGGTTCCGCAACGGTGACAAGGACTCCCCCGAGATCGTCGACCAGGCCAACGTCTTCGCCAAGATGGGCTACGTCAACGTGTCCATCGACTACCGCCTGTCGAAGGGCTGCGCGCCCTTCACCGACGAGTGCATCCGCGGCATCGAGATGGCCTACCACGACGCCCAGGCGGCCGTCCGGTTCCTCCGGGCCAACGCCGCCACCTACAAGATCGACGTGAACCGCATCGCCATCGGCGGCAGCTCGGCCGGCGGCATCACGGCGTACAACGTGGCCTACGGGTCCGACAAGGTCGGCCACAGCGGCAACCCGGGGCCGTCCTCGAAGGTGCAGGCTGCGGTGTCGATCTCCGGTGCGTCGCTCACCACCAAGGCCGATCCCGGTGAGCCGCCCACCATGGACTTCCACGGCGACGCCGACGGCGTGGTGCCCCTCGAGTGGAACGACTCGACCCTCGCCGACGCCGCCAAGGCCAAGACCATCGCCGAGCGGACCGTCTGGGCCGGCGACGGGCACGTCCCCTACGCCAAGCACCGCCAGCAGATCCTCGACGAGACCCGGAACTTCCTCTACGCCGCGATGGCGCTCCAGAACGCCGCCAAGTAGCTGCGGGGCTGCCGCCGGCCGACCCCGGGGCCGCCAGGCTGCGCAGGTCAGCGACGGGCTCGTTCGGACCGCGCTGCGCCTGTGGGAGCCCGCTCCCCTACGATCACCCCCCGTGGGCACCCGGATCTTGAGCGTGGAAGACGATGAGCGGATCCGCACGGCGGTGCGCCTGGCCCTGGAGGACGAGGGCTGGACGGTCGACGAGGCGGAGAACGGCGAGGAGGCGCTGGTGAAGTTCGCCCAGTCCCCCACCGACGTCGTGCTGATCGACATCATGCTGCCCGACATCGACGGCTTCGAGGTGTGCCGGGCGATCCGGCGGCAGTCCGACGTGCCGATCGTCATGGTCACCGCCCGCGACGACACCCACGACGTCGTCGCCGGCCTGGAGGCCGGAGCTGACGACTACCTGACCAAGCCGTTCGCCCCCAAGGAGCTCTCCGCCCGCATCCGGGCGCTCCTGCGCCGGGCCCGGACGGCGGACCCGGCGAGCCCGCACCTCCGCTTCGGCGACCTCGAGGTCATCCCCGACCAGGGCGTGGTCCGCCGCGGCGGCCAGGAGGTCCACCTGACCAAGACCGAGTTCAAGCTGCTCGTCGAGCTGGCCACCTCCCCCGGCAAGGTCTTCAGCCGAGAGACGCTCCTGGACAAGGTGTGGGGCTACGACTACTTCGCCGACGGCCGCCTCGTCGACGTGCACGTCCGACGGCTGCGGACCAAGGTCGAGGCCGATCCGGCCAACCCCCGCCACGTGGTGACCGTGCGCGGCCTGGGCTACAAGCTCCAGACCTGAGGCCGTGCCACCCCCCTCGGATCCCACGACCGATCCGGACGATGCGACGCCGCACCGCTGGTGGCAGGGCATCCGCATGCCCCGCCTCGGCCTGCGAGCCCGCATCACCCTCGCGTTCACGCTCGGTGCGCTCTTCCTCTCCACCATCCTCGCCGGCACCACCTGGGCCCTGACCCGCGAGAGCATCTTGGGCCAGCGCGAGAGCGCCGTCACCCGCCAGGCGTTCCGCAACGCCGAGGTGGTCCAGCAGCAGCTCGCCGCCGGCGAGGAGGACACCGACCTCCGCGCCGTGCTCGACTCCCTCGACAGCGAGACCCCGTCTCGTGCGGTCGTGCGCGACAGGTACGGCACCTGGACGTACCAGCGCACCGAGTTCGACGAGGCCGCCATCCCCGACGACCTGCTGGAGATGGCCGAGCAGGGCACGGCGTCTCGCATGCGGGTCTCGGTGAACGGCGAGCCGGACCTGCTGATCGCCGTCCCGCTCGCGGACGGCGGCCTCTACTTCGAGTTCGTCCCGCTGACCGACGCCCAGAACACGCTCGAGTCGCTGTCGACCTCGCTGTTCGGCGCCGCGCTCGTCACCACCCTGGCGGGCGCCGCGGTGGGCTGGTGGGCCAGCCGCCGGACGCTGCGCCCCCTGGCCGACGTCTCCATGGCGGCCGAGGCCATCGCCGGCGGCCACCTCGAGACCCGCCTCGGTGCCGTCGACGACCCCGACCTCGGCGTGCTGGTCTCCTCGTTCAACCACATGGCGCAGGTCCTCGAGGAGCGCATCGAGCAGGACAACCGCTTCGCGTCGGACGTGAGCCACGAGCTGCGCTCGCCGCTCATGACGCTGTCCGCCTCGATCGAGGTGCTGTCGTCGCGGCGCGAGGAGATGCCCGATGCGTCGGCCCAGGCCGCCGTCGACCTGATGGTCGCCGATGTGGCCCGGTTCAAGCAGCTCGTCGAGGACCTCCTCGAGATCTCCCGGTTCGACGCCGGCGCGGCCCGCCTCGACCTGAGCGAGATCCGCCCCGGCGAGCTCACCACCCAGTCGGTCGCCTGGTCGCAGAGCCCCGACGTGCCGATCGAGCTGGACACCGAGCTGGCCGGCGTCCTGATCCGGGCCGACAAGCGCCGGCTCGTCCGCGTCATCACGAACCTCCTCGACAACGCCCGCAAGTACGGCGGCGGCGCCACGCGCGTCCAGGTCAGCAAGGTGCCCGAAGGCATCCAGTGGGCCGTCGAGGACGGTGGGAGCGGCGTTCCCGAGGACGAGCGCGAGCTGATCTTCGACCGCTTCTCGCGCGGTGCCGGCTCCAACCGCCGGGCGGGCAGCGAGGGCGTCGGCCTCGGGCTCTCCCTCGTGGCCGAGCACGTGGCCCTCCACAAGGGCACGGTCTGGGTCGAGGACCGGCCCGACGGGGAGAGCGGGGCCCGGTTCGTCATCGACCTGCCCGTGGCCTGGGACGAGGTCACCGAGCACGACGACGACGGCGAGGACGTGCCGTGAGGCGCCTCCGCCCGATCGCGGCGTCGGCGGTCCTGGCCGCCCTGGCGGCGGGTCTGCTCGCCCTCGCCGCGTGCGGCGTGCCCCTCGATCAGGAGCCGCGGGCCATCAACCAGACCACCATCGCCCCCGCCACCACCTCCGTCACGATCGCGTCCCCCGGTGACGCCACCGTGCCCGTGTACTTCTTGAACCGCGACACCCTCCAGGCCCAGGAGCAGCCGGTCGAGGGCGACATCACCCTCGGCGCGGCCCTCGACGCCGTGCTCGCCCCGCCCGACGAGGCGGGCGACCTCCGCACGGCGATCCCCCCGGGGACGGCGCTGCGCGGCGTCGAGGTGGCCGACGGCCTCGCCACGATCGACCTCAGCAGCGAGATCAACGACATCGGCGGCTCGGCGCAGAAGCAGGCGTTCGCCCAGATCGTGTTCACCGCACTCGGCTTCGACGAGGTGCAGGACGTGCGGTTCCTGATCGACGGCAAGGCCATCGACGCGCCCACCGACGACGGCAACCTCTCCGTGGTCAGCGCCGCGAACTACGACCCGCCGCTCAACCCCCGGTAGCGGGCCGCTGCGGCGCGAACAGCGCGGAGGTCCGGAGCAAGTCGGGCTCCACCCGCTTGAGGTGGCCGACGGCATCAGCCACCGGGACCCGCACGATGCTGCCGTTCTGGAGGGCGACCATCGAGCCGAAGGCCCCGTCGGCCACGGCGTCGACGGCGGCGACGCCGAAGCGGGTGCCGAGGACCCGGTCGAACGCCACGGGCGTCCCGCCTCGCTGCACGTGGCCGAGGATCGTGGTCCGGGTCTCGATCCGGGTCCGCAGCTCCAGCTCGGCGGCGACCACGTTGGCGATGCCCCCGAGGCGCTGGTGGCCGTAGGCGTCCACGATCGGCTCGGTGATCGACAGCGTCCCCGGCTGGGGCACCGCACCCTCGGCGACGACCACGATGGTGGCCCAGCTGCCGTGGTCGTGGCGGGTGGTGATCCGGGAGGCCACATCGTCGAGGTCGAAGGGCTCCTCGGGGACCAGCGTCACCGCTGCCCCGCCCGCGATCCCCGCCCACACGGCGATGTGGCCGACGTGGCGGCCCATCACCTCGACCACCAGCACCCGGTCGTGGCTCTCGGCGGTGGTGTGCAGGCGGTCGATCGCGAACGTGCAGATCTGCACGGCGGTCTGGAACCCGAAGGTCATCTCGGTGCTGGCGATGTCGTTG
Organism: Ilumatobacteraceae bacterium; assembly: GCA_025463265.1. Classification (GTDB taxonomy): domain Bacteria; phylum Actinomycetota; class Acidimicrobiia; order Acidimicrobiales; family Iamiaceae; genus Aquihabitans. The sequence continues at coordinate 8,195 of JAOBWH010000176.1, read as the reverse complement.
TCGATGGTCTTGGGGACGCCGACCACCGGCAGGCCGTCTCCGTGGAGGTCGTTGGCGACGCCCATCGTGCCGTCGCCGCCGATGGCCACGATGGCGTCGAGGCGGTGCCGGCTGATGGCCTCCCGCACCCGCTGCACGCCGTCGGCGCGGGTGTAGGGCTGATCCCGTGACGTGCCGAGGATGGTGCCGCCGCGCGGCAGGATCCCGCGGCAGCGATCGATCGTGAGCGGCTCCCAGGTGTCCTCCATGACCCCGCGCCAGCCGTCGCGGAACCCGATCACATCGCCGCCGTGGTCGACCGACACCGCCCGGACCGCCGCCCGCAGGACGGCGTTGAGCCCGGGGCAGTCGCCACCTCCGGTCAAGATGCCGATCCGCATCGCGGGCACTGTAGCGAGGTGGTCCTCCGACCCGGCCTGTGGCCGGCCGGTCCGAGATCGCCGAGCTCCGGTAGCGTCCGGCGCCATGGCAGTCGTCATCGCCCTCGACGCGGGCACCACCGGGGTCCGCGCCTTCGCCGTCGATCGTTCCGGCCGCTCGGTCGGCTACCGGTATCGGGAGTTCACCCAGCACTTCCCCCAGGCCGGGTGGGTCGAGCACGACGCCATGGAGATCTGGCACGCGATCGTGGGGACCACCGCCGAGCTCATCTCGTCGCTGCAGGAGCCCGTCGCCGCCATCGGCATCACCGACCAGCGCGAGACGATCGTCGCCTGGGACCGCCGGACGGGGCTCCCCCGCCACCGCGCCATCGTCTGGCAGGACCGGCGGACCGCCGCCCGCTGCGACGCCCTCGCCGAGGCCGGCCACCTGCCGCTCGTCCGCTCCACCACCGGGCTCGTGCTCGACCCCTACTTCTCGGCGTCGAAGATCGAGTGGCTCCTCACCGAGGGCGGCGTCGAGGTCGACGAGAACCTGGCCATCGGCACCATCGATTCGTGGCTGCTCTGGAACCTCACCGGCGGGCACGTCCACGCCACCGAGCCGTCGAACGCCAGCCGGACCATGCTCCTCGACATCCGGACCCTCGACTGGTCCGACGAGCTGTGCGACCTGTTCGGGGTCCCCCGCCACGCGCTCCCCGAGGTGCGCCCGTCGAGCGGCCGCTTCGGCGTCACCCACGAGTCGTCCGGCCTCCCGCCCGGCATCCCGATCAGCGGCATCGCCGGAGATCAGCAGGCCGCCCTGTTCGGCCAGGCGTGCTTCGCCCCGGGAGACACCAAGAACACCTACGGCACCGGCTCCTTCGTGCTCATGAACGTGGGCGGGACCTGCCCGGAACCGGCCGAGGGGCTGCTCACCACCGTGGCCTGGAGCATCCCGGACGGCATCGGCGGCACCCGCACCGACTACGCGTTCGAGGGTGCCATCTTCTCCACCGGGTCGGCGATCCAGTGGCTGCGCGACGGCCTCGGCATCATCGCCAGCGCCAAGGAGGCCGGCCCGCTCGCCGCCTCGGTCGACGACACCGACGACGTGTACTTCGTCCCCGCCTTCACCGGCCTGGGCAGCCCCTGGTGGGACCCGTACGCACGCGGCACCCTCGTGGGCCTCACCCGCGGCACCACGAAGGCCCACATCACCCGCGCCGTCATCGAGTCGATGGCGTTCCAGACCCGCGACGTGATCGATGCCATGTGCGCCCACTCCGGCCACCCGGTGTCCGGGCTGCGCGCCGACGGCGGCGCCGCGGTGATGGACCTGCTCCTCCAGCTGCAGGCCGACCAGCTCGGGGTCCCGGTCCGCCGGCCCCAGGTGCAGGAGACCACGGCGCTGGGCGCGGCCTACCTCGCCGGACTGGCCGAGGGCGTGTGGTCCTCGCCCGACGACATCACCGCCAACTGGGCCCTCGACGCCGAGTTCACCCCCGAGGCCGACCGCACCCTCGCCGACGCCACCCACCGCCGCTGGCTCCAGGCGGTCGAGCACGCCCGGGGCTGGGCCCGCTGAAGCCCTCGGGTCACCGCAGGACCGGACTCAGTCCGGGCGGCGTGGGAGCTCAGCCCATCGGAGGGCCACGATCCTCGCGAGGGCGTCGAGCTCGTGGCGCTCCCTCGTGCGCCAGGCGATCTTGTCGCGACCGGCGATCACGGCGAGGCCGACGTCGGGCATCGATGACCAGATGACGTCGTTGCCCCCCAGGTCCGCCCCCCGGCCGGAGCCCTGGAGCTCCGCCGCGCTGGTGGACCCGTGGACGAAGGCCACCAGCCAGCTCTCGCTGGGGGCGCGGTCACCGGCGACGAGCAGTGCGCCCGCCTCCAGGTCGATGACGGCGACCCACGCGGCGGACAGCGAGCGGGGGGCCACGTCGCGGGCCACCTCCAGCAGCGCGGTGCGGTCGGCGGCCTCGACGAGCTTGCCGGCGGTCTCGAGCGTGGCGCGGCGGGGGTCGTGGCCCTCGCTCCCCACGGCGCGCACCTCCTCCACCTGCACCCCGTCGACCTGGCGCACCTCGCTCACGAGGAGGTCGACCAGGGTGGCGTCGGGCAGCTGGACCACCAGCTCATCGACCGCCTGACCATCGCCCGTCTCGAGGATCTCGATCCCGACCACATCGCCCTTCACCGCGCCGATCCGGCTGGCCACGGCACCCAGCGCACCGGGACGATCCGGCAGCCAGACGCGCAGCACGTAGCTCTCCATGGGGTCGGACCCTAGGGGGCGCGTATGAACGGACTGTTTCATCCGTGCGGTGACCCGGCGACAGGGGTCGCGGCCCCTTGACCAGGCGGTCAAGTAGCGTGACCAGGTGATGGACCGGAAGCTGACGCAGCGAGGCGAGGAACGGCGGGGTCAGCTCATGGCTTACGCCACGCAGCGCTTCGCCCAGAACGGCTTCCACCCCACCTCCGTGGCCGAGATCACCGAGGGCCTCGGCGTCGGCAAGGGCGTGTTCTACTGGTACTTCGACTCCAAGGAGGAGCTGCTGCGGGCGATCCTGGCCGACGCGCAGCTCGACCTCCGGCGCCGGCAGCGGGCCGCCGTGAGCGGTGCCGCCTCGCCCTCCGACGGCATCGAGGCCGGGCTCCGGGCGTCGATGGAGTGGTCGATCGAGCACCCCGACTACTTCCGGCTGTTCCAGTTCGCGGCCACCGACGACCGCTTCAACGGCGGGCTCAGGAAGGGCGAGCAGGTCGCGGTCAACGACGCCGCCAAGGTCCTGTCAGCTGCGATGGACGCCGGCGAGATCCCCGACGGCGATGCCACCTTGCTCTCCCACGCCCTGCTCGGCGTGAACACCCACCTGGTCCAGCAGGTGCACCGGGGCGTGCTCGACGCCACCGACGACGTCATCGACGCCGCGGTGAGCTTCTGCCTCCACGGCCTCCTCGGCCGCCCCTCCCCGCGCTAGCTGCTCGCTCACCGGGTCCGAGGCTCGCCTCGGCTCAGGCCGGGACGAGACGGGCGACGTCGGCGAGGAGCTCGAGCGAGCGCAGGCGCGCCTCGATGCCGGGCGAGGCCGGGACCACGATCAGCTCGTCGGCATCGGCGTGGACGGCGAAGCCGTCGAGGTACTCCTTCACCGCGCCGGGCGTACCGATGGCGGAGTACCGCATCATCTCGGCGATCTGGGCGCCCTGGGGGGAGGCCAAGATGTCGTCGGCCTGCGCATCGGAGACGTCGATGCCCTTCTGGACGAACATGCGCACCCGGCCCCGGCGCACCGCGAGGTGCTGGGCCTGGGCATCGTCGTCCGTCTCGGCGACGATGACGTTGACGCCCGCGATCACGTACGGCTCCGCCAGCTGCTCCGACGGCTGGAACTCGTGGCGGTAGGTGGCCACCGCCTGGCGGAGGGCCTGCGGCGAGAAGTGCGACGCGAACGCGTAGGGCAGCCCGAGCGCCGCCGCCAGCTTGGCGCCGAACAGCGACGAACCGAGGATGTACAGCGGCACGTTGGTGCCCCGGCCCGGGGTGGCCTGCACCCCGGCGACGAGGGAGTCGCCGCTCAGGTAGCCCTGGAGCTCCTGCACGTCCTGGGGGAACTGGTCCGATGAGGTGTGGTCCCGCCGCATGGCCCGCATCGTCACCTGGTCGCTGCCGGGGGCCCGGCCCAGGCCGAGGTCGATGCGGCCGGGGTGGAGCTCGGCGAGGGTCCCGAACTGCTCGGCGATCGGCAGCGGGGCGTGGTTGGGAAGCATGATCCCGCCGGCGCCCAGGCGGATCCGCTCGGTGTGCGCCGCCACGTGGGCGATCAGCACGCTCGTGGCCGACGACCCGATCTGGGCCATGTTGTGGTGCTCGGCGTACCAGACCCGTTCGTAGCCCCGCTCCTCGGCGAGCTGGGCCACGCGGACGCTGTTGGCGAACGCGTCCCGGGCGGTCTGGCCCTTGCCGATCAGGGCGAGGTCGAGGACGGAGAGGCGGGGCGGGGAGAGCGGCACAAGGAGGTCCAACCGCCGGACGGCCGGGAGGATTCCCCGCCGCGGGTCAGCCGAGCTTGGTCAGCGCCTTCTTGAGGCCGCGGATGGCCTGGCCGATGCGCTGCTCGTTCTCGATGAGGGCGAAGCGGACGTGGCCGTCGCCGCCGGGGCCGAAGCCGACGCCGGGCGACACCGCGACCTGCGCCTCGCGCACGAGCATCGAGGCGAACTCGATGGAGCCCAGCTCCCGGTACGGCTCCGGGATCGGCGCCCAGGCGAACATCGTGGCCTGCGGCGGAGTCATCTCCCAGCCGATGCGGGCGAGCCCGTCGCACAGCGCGTCGCGGCGGGCCTGGTAGATCGGCAGCACCTCGCGGGGGTGGTCCGGGTCCTCGTTGAGCGTGACGGTGGCGGCGATCTGGATCGGCTGGAAGGTCCCGTAGTCCAGGTAGCTCTTCAACTTGGTGAGCGCAGCCACCACCTCGGCGTTGCCGACCATGAACGCCACCCGCCAGCCGGCCATCGAGAACGACTTCGTCATCGAGTACAGCTCGACCGCGCACTCCTTGGCGCCTTCGGCCTGGAGGATGCTCGGCGGCTCGTAGCCGTCGAAGCCCAGCTCGGCGTAGGCGTTGTCGTGCACGACGATGACGTTCTTCTCGCGAGCGAAGTCGACCACCTTCTGGAAGAAGTCGACGTCGACGCAGGCTGTGGTGGGGTTGTGGGGGAACGACAGCACGATCACCCGGGGCTTGGGCCAGGAGTACTCGTACGCCTCCTTCATGTTCTCGAAGAAGTCGGTGTCGGTGGAGATGGGGATCTCGCGCACGTCGGCACCGGCCAGGTGCGGCCCCCAGATGTGGATCGGGTACGACGGTGACGGCACGAGGGCGGCGTCACCCGGCTGGAGCAGCACCCACATGAGGTGGCTGAAGCCCTCCTTCGCCCCGATGGTGGAGATGATCTCCTTCTCGGGGTCCAAGGTGACGCCGAAGCGGCGCAGGTACAGGTCGGCGACCGCCTCGCGCAGCTTCGGGATGCCCCGGCTCGAGGAGTAGCGGTGGTTGCGGGAGTTGTGCGCCGCCTCGGACAGCTTCTCGACCGCGATGGCGGGGGACGGGAGGTCCGGGTTGCCGAAGCCGAGGTCGACCACGTCGACCCCAGCGCGCCGAGCCTCGACCTTCAGCCCATCGATGATGGTGAAGACGTAGGGCGGCAGATTCGTGATCCGGCGGAACTCCATGGGCGCCACGTTATGCCGCGACCCCGTCCCCCTCCGACATGCGTTCCCTCCTCGCCGGTCGCTCCGAGGCACCTGCCATGCTGGGTGGATGGCCGAACGCAGCGACTACGTGCCCATCGTGGTGGAGATCCCCCGGGGCAGCCGCAACAAGTACGAGATCGATCACGTGACCGGCGAGATCTGGCTCGACCGGCGCCTGTTCTCCGCCACCGTCTACCCGGCCGACTACGGCTACGTGGAGCACACGTTGGGCGAGGACGGGGACCCGCTCGACGCCCTGGTCATCATGGAGGAGCCGACGTTCCCCGGCTGCCGCGTGCGGGCCCGCCCCGTCGGCGTGTTCTGGATGGACGACGACGCCGGGCCCGACGCCAAGATCATCTGCGTGCCCCACGGCGACCCCCGCTGGGACCACGTCCAAGACATCGACCAGCTCCCGATGTTCCTCACCGACGAGATCGAGCACTTCTTCGAGGTCTACAAGCAGCTCGAGCCCGGCAAGTTCGCCAACACCAAAGGCTTCGAGGGCCGTGACGCCGCCGAGACCGAGATCGCCCAGAGCCTCGAGCGGGCCAAGGGCACCGCCTTCGAGTAGCGGCTGCCGGGCCGGGTGCGGCTAGGCGGAGTGGACGAGGGCTTGCTCGGAGCCGATCTGGGCGGCCCACGCCACCGCGGCCTCCCGATCGGTGATCACCACGACCTGGACGGCGCCGGCCAGGCGCACGACCCGGTCGAGGACCTGGGTCAGCTCGTCGTCATCGAGGGCACCGAAGGGGTCGTCGAGCACCAGGGGCAGCGAGCCGGCGAGGCCGACCGATCGCAGGGCGGCCAACCGCGACATGAGCTGCCAGTCGACGTCGTCGATGAGCTTCGTGCGGTCGACGGCGGCGGCCTCGGCCACGGCCTGCTCCTCGGCGGCCGTGGCGGCGGCGAACGCGCCGTCCACCTCGGCCAGCTGGGCGGCGGTGGCCTGCTCGGCCGCAGCCGCCGCGGTCACCAGGTGCTCACCGTCGGCGACCCGCGCCTCCGCGGCCTGGACCATGGCATCGACCCCGGACCCAGCCGTGACGTCCTCCAGCGCCCGCCGAGCCGCCTCCTCCCGGGAGGTGGATCGGGCCAGGGCGGCCTCGGCTTCGGCGGCCGCGGCGACGGCCTCGTCGAACGCCGGTCCGTTGGCCAGCGCGACCTCGGCCTCGGCCTCGGCCACGACGGCCGCAGCCTGCTCCTCTTCGACCCCGCTGCGGATCAGCTCGGCCTCCAGGCCGCTGAGGTCCGCAGTCGCCTGGCGGTGCTGGGCGACCGCCGCTTCGGCCTCGGCCACCGCGGCCCGTGCCGCCTCGACCTCGGCCCAGCGGGCCTCGCGGAGGGTCACCGCCTGGGCGGCGGCGTCGTCGACGCCGGGCGCGGTCGCTGCGCTGGGCTGGGCGAGGTCCGGCAGCGGATCGAGCGGCGGGACCTCTTGGTCGCCCCGGTCGCGGGCGCTGCGGACCTCGCCGATGGCACGGTCGAGCGCCCCGAGCGCCGAGTCGATCTCCCGGCGGCGGCTCACGGCGTCGTCCTGCTCGGACAGGTAGAACCGGGCGAGCAGCACCAGGTCGTCGCGATCGAACGGCGGTCCGACCACGGCGACGCCGACGGCGGTGAGCTCGTTGGCGAGCGCCTCCATGGCGGCGTCGCTGGGCGCCGCCGACTCCCGGAGGGCCCGCAGCTCGGTCTCGGACTCGGGCCCGGTGGGCTCGTGGCCCAGGAGCGACGCGACCCGGGGGGCCACGGCGTCACGCCGCTGGAGCAGCTCCTGGCGCCGACGGGCGCGGTCCGCAGCGCCCGGCAGCAGCGCCAGGTTCTCCTCGGCCGCCTTCAGGGCGGCGCGGGCCGTCTCCAGCGTGGACCGGTTGGCCGGACCCACCCCGCGGCTCGACGAGCTCATCATGTAATCGGCGTAGGTCGAGAAGCCGAGGCGCTCGAGCACCCGACGCTCCTCGGCCCGGGCGTCTTCGAGCTTCTTGCGGAGGCGGCTGCCGCCGAAGCGGCCCTCCGTGCGGTCCTGCGCCTCCAGCACGAGGGCGTGGGCCGCCTCGACCTTGGTGATCTGCTCGGGGGTGAGGACGGGCTGGTTGTAGTCGACCTCGGCCTCGATGAGCCCCCGGCGGGCCTCGGCGACGCGCTGCTCGGCGGCGTACTCGTCGGGCGAGACGCCCGTGTCGAGCGCGCTCAGCTGCTGGTGCAGGTCGCGCCAGGTGTCGGCCAGGGCCAGAGCAGCGACCACGGGCGCTGCCTCGGTCCCCGCGTTCAGCAGGCGGTCGAGCGCCTCGCTGACCCCGGCGGACTCGTAGTCGCCGATGGCCTCCTGCAGGCGGACCAGTTCGACCCGGCGGCGCTCGAGGTCGGCCAGCAGCCGGCTGACCGGCGAGCTGTCGTGATCGGGGTCGGCCTCGCCGGCGGCCGCCTCCGCGCTGGCGAGCTCCGCCCGTCGGGCCACGAGCAGGTCGGTGGGGTCGTCGGCGATGAGCGGACGGGCCTGCTCCAGGGCCGCGGCAGCCTCGGTGGCCTTGGCCATGGCCGACCGTCGGTGCTCCCGGGCGCGCTCG
>JAOBWH010000061.1 GCA_025463265.1 Ilumatobacteraceae bacterium | reverse complement strand
TCTGCTGGTGCTGCGCAAGGCCGCGCGCCGCGAGCGCCTGGCCGCCCGCCGTGCTGCCCGTGCCGCCGCCCGGGAGGCGCTGCGGACGCCGCGCCAGGTGCCGGTCCAGCGAGCCGCTGCGGCGTCGGTCCTGGACGCCGAGGTGCACGAGACCGTGGTGCCGCAGATGCCGCACCCGAGCGTGCCCCTGGCTCCCGTGCACCCGCTGCACCTCGGCCGGGTCGTCGCGGCGCGGTCGCCGGCGCCCGTCGGCTGGCAGCAGAGCGCGGTCGTCGGCCTGGACGACGACGACATCGGTTTCGCCGACATCGACGAGTACCAGCCGATGCGGGCCGCCAACGGGTGAGGTTCCGGCGCTCCGAGGTCACCCCTGGTGGTGGCGTCGGGGCGCCGGGACGGTAAAGTTCCGGCCTGAAGGGGCTGTGGCGCAGTCCGGTAGCGCACCTCGTTCGCATCGAGGGGGTCAGGGGTTCAACTCCCCTCAGCTCCACACCTTCGCACTCACGACCGCACCAGCCGACGCCGTCGGGGCACCCGCCCCGGCGGCGTTCGTCGTCGCCGTGGCCCCGGCGGTACCCGTTCGGGGGGTCGAGGTGAACGGAACTGCCCCGATCCTCGTTGGAGGGGCATCATCGCTTGCTCCCCACCAGAGGCGGGGTCCGGCCGGGATGTGAGGAGTCAGGCGCACGTGGACCACGAGGTCATCGGCAAGCTCGGGACGGTGGTCACCCGCATTCGCGGCGGGGACCTGCCCGGCGAGGTCCGAGTGACCGTCCGCGGAACGCACGAGACGTTCATCGCCTACAGCGACGCCCCGGTCGAGCGGCACGAGAAGGTGCTGGTGTTCCACTCCCGCGGCAACCGCGCGGTCGACGTGGCCCCGGCGCCCTGGGCCGAACCGTGAACTTCCGGGCGATCGGCGCCGTCGGCGCCGCCCGGAGCTGAGAAGAGGATCCATGTTCGGCTATCGAGTGCCCGCGCCCAACGAGGCGCTGCTCATCTCCGGCGGAAAGCGCAGCAGCTCGTCCGGCGACACGCCCTTCCGCATCGTGGTGGGGCACGGAGCGTTCGTCCTGCCCATCGTCCGGAAGGCGTCGTTCCTCACGCTCGCCATGCAAGAGGCCGAGGTGGTCGAGGACTGCTACACCCAGCAGGGCCTCACGCTCGGGGTGCAGGCGGTGATCGCGTTCAAGGTCGGCGACGACCAGGAGAGCATCAGTGCGGCGGCGCGGAGGTTCCAGGCCGACCAGCGGCAGATGGCGGCCCTCGTCGGCCGCATCTTCAGCGGCCACCTGCGCTCGATCATCGGCAGCATGACCGTCGAGAGCATCATCCGGGACCAGCAGCGCCTCGGTGAGGCGATCCTCGACGCGTCGAAGCTGGAGATGGCCCGGATCGGCCTCGCGGTCGACTCGCTGCAGATCAGCCAGATCGACGACCGTGGGAGCGGCTACATCGCCGCGCTGGCGGCTCCGCACCAGGCGTCGGTCAACCAGGCGGCGCACATCGCCCAGTCGATCGCCGACCAGGCAGCCGCCCAGGCCCGCCAGGAGAGCGACCGCAACCAGGCCGAATACGCCCGTCAGACCGCGATCGCCCGCGCCCAGTACCAGGCCGAGATCGACCGTGCGCAGCAGGAGGCCGCCCAGGCCGGCCCGCTGGCGGCGGCCCAGGCGCAGCAGGCGGTGCTCGCCGAGCAGTCCAAGGTGGCGCAGCGCAACGCCGAGCTGCGGGAGGCCCAACTGCAGGCCGAGGTGGTCAAGCCCGCGCAGGCCGAGGCCGCCCGGGTGCGCATCGCGGCCGAGGCCCAGGCCGACGCCACGCGGTTGGCGGCGGAGGCGGCCGCGAGCTCGAACCGGATCGCACTCGACCAGGCTGTGATCTCCCAGCTGCCCGAGCTCGTCCGGGCCGCGGCGGACGGCCTGAAGGGCGCCAACCTCACCGTGCTCAACGGCGCTGAAGGCCTCAACGAGACGGTCGCCTCGCTGGCCGCCCAGGGTGCGACCGTGCTCCGCACGGTGCTCGACGGAATGGGCAGGCGGGCGGACGCTCCTCCCACTGCCGACCGGGACACCGGGAACGGGCGGGCGCCGGAGCGCGTGCAACTGGAGAGCTGAATCCCCGTCGCCCGGCGCTAGCGTGCGGCATGGTCCGCAGCGTCGAGGCGCTCGTCGACGAGGTGTGCCCGCCCGAGATCGCCGCCCTCGGGGTCGCCGCCGGGATCGCGGCGGGCGTCGGGCGGGTCCTCGACGCCGCCGCTCCGGCGACGCGGCTGGCCCTGCGCGCGGGCATCGCCGCCAGAGCTGCCGGAGTTCCCTTGCCGGCGGCCCTGGCGGGTGCGGTGCGCGACCTGATCCTGACCGTCGCGTACGAGCAACCGGAGGCGCACGCCGCGCTCGGCTACGACCCGGCCCGGTGGGTCGCCCGCACGTCCGCGCTGCGCGCCGAGCGGTGGGGTGCGGAGATCCGGAGTTCGGCCGCCGAGCTGCTGCGACCCGATCCGCTGGTCACGGGGACGACGCCACGGCGGCATCCGGGGCGCTTCGTGTCGGCGGCCGCCCTCGACGCCGAACTCATCGCCTGCGATGCCGTCGTCGTCGGGTCGGGGGCGGGCGGCTCAGCCGTGGCCGCCGAACTGGCGGAGGCGGGCTGGGACGTCGTCGTCCTCGAGGAAGG
>JAOBWH010000169.1 GCA_025463265.1 Ilumatobacteraceae bacterium | reverse complement strand
AGCTCCCCGCCTCATCGGCGTTCTCGGTGTGGCAGGTCGCGCAGGTCCAGCCCATCAGATGCCCTGGCCGCAGTTCTTCTTCGCGTACGCGTTCAGCGTGTTGAGCGGGCCCGAGAGCGCGATCCCGTTGATCATCGACCCGGCGATGCCCTCGATCGAGAGCTCCGGCACCTTCATCGACTCGCCGATCTTCTCGGCCACCAGCTCGGCCTCGGTCTGGATCTCCGCCGGTGCCACCTTGGCGAGCTTGGCGAAGTAGGTCTGGAGCTCGCCCATCGCCTGGACGCCGCCCATCGCCGTCAGCATCATCTCGGCGAACTCGTCGCCGGTCGCCTTGGCCTCATCGCTGACGGACTCGAACTGCTCGAGGATCCGCTTCTGTTCGGACTTCATGGTGGAGCAGAAGGCCTCGACCGAACGCGTGGGCTTGCGGTGCTTCACCACCACCGCGGCCCCGCCCCCGACGGCGCCGAGGACGAGCAGCGTGCAGAGGACGATGGCGATCGCCGTCCACGGCATCCGCGAGCCCCGGACGACGACCACCGGAGGCGGCGGCGACGCCGGAGGCGCTGGGGCGGCAGCCGAGGGCGGCCCCGGCGTCTCCGACGGGTACTCGAACGAAGGCCCGATCGGACCAGGCGTCGGGGGCGGCCCGGAGACCGCAGGGGTCGGGGCCGTCGGCGCAGAGCCCGACACCGCCGGAGCGTCGCGCTCCGGCGCGCCAGCAGCGCCCGTCGACGGCCACGCGGCGCTCGTCCAGCCGCCATCGCTCGACCCGCCGGTCCCAGCACCTGCCGACGGCCTCGTCGACGGAGGAGCCGGCGACGACCGGGACACCTTCCCGAACGCGATCGGACCAGCGGCGTGCGGCGCCTCCGGGGCGGACCCACCGGCACCTGCGCTCCCCGCCATGCGATCGCGGTTCTCGACGCCGCGGTCCCGCACCCGGTCGGTCCAGTCGTGGCCGTCGTGGAACCGCGACTCGTGCCGACCGGACGGATCCGCCCTCCACTCTCCACCCATCTCGCCGCGCCTCTTTCGCTCGCTCCCACCGAGGTGCGCCCCCTCGACGACCAGCGCCGCAGGACACCGTCCTCCCGCCAGCGAACCTAGCGGTTGGCCCCGACCCGGCGCGGCGGCGGCCCCGACCCGGACCCGACACCGCACCAGCGGGTACCGTGGCGCCGCACGAGGTGGGCTCGCCGGCGATGGGAGCGGATCGACCGCGTCAGCGCGGGCGACGGGTGGGGAGAGCAGTGAGCAGCGGAGGCTGGGAGCCGGATCCTTCGGGACGGCACAAGGAGCGCTACCGGGACGGCGGGGTCTGGACGGCGCGCGTCCGGGACCACGGCGTGGAGAACCTCGATGCCGCCGGTGCCGCCAAGCTCGGCGGACCCACCGCGCGACCGACGGCGGTGCCGCCACCACCGCGGACGAGGAAGCCGACCTCGTTCCCCACCTTCACCGGCCCCGCACCGGTCGCCCGACCACCGGCGCCGGCGACGGCCCCGATCCCGGGAGCCCCGATGGCTCCCCCGGCCGCTCACCCACCGGGCGCACCCCACCGATCGGCCGTCCCGACCGTCCCGACCGTGTCGCCCGGACCGTCCCGGCCGGCGCCGCGGGCCGCCATCCCCGCGCTCGCCGCCCACCACCTCGCCGTCGTCGTCGGCGAGGGGACCCGGATCCTCGATGACATCTCGCTGTCGGTGGAGAAGGGCGAGCTGCTGGCGATCGTCGGGCCCAGCGGCTCCGGGAAGTCCACGCTCCTCAAGGCGCTCACCGGCTCCCGTCCGCCGGAGGAGGGCACCATCGAGGTCCGGGGATCGGACCTGTACGCGCACTACGACGAGCTCTGCCGGACGATCGGCTACGTCCCCCAGGACGACATCCTCCACCTGCCGCTCACGATCCAGGACGCGCTCGCGTTCGGGGCGGACCTCCGGTTCTCCTCGGAGACCACGCCCGAGCAGCGGGCCCACCGGGTCGACGAGGTCCTGGCCGAGCTGGAGCTGACGCACCGGCGCGACGTGCCGATCGAGAAGGTCTCCGGCGGTCAGCGCAAGCGGACCAGCGTGGCGCTCGAGCTGCTCACCCGTCCGGAGCTGCTGTTCCTCGACGAGCCCACCTCCGGCCTCGACCCCGGCTTCGAGCGCACGGTCATGGAGCTGCTGCGGGAGCTGGCCACCGACGACCGCGCCGTGGTCGTCGTGACCCACAGCCTCCAGAGCCTCGACCTCTGCGACCGGGTCCTGTTCCTCGCACCCGGTGGGACGATCGCGTACTTCGGAGCGCCGGACGCCGCCCTCGGGTTCTTCGAGCGCGACGACTTCATCGACGTGTTCCGCGATCTCGAGAACCTGCCGCCGACCGTCTGGGCCGAACGGCGGTGCGAGCCCCTGGTCCCCTCGCTGCCCCGGCCGCCGGCGGCGACGCCCGTCGCGTCGCCCCGGCCGGTCCCGCCGGCGCAGCCCTGGCGCCAGCAGGTGGAGATCCTCGTGCGCCGTCAGGTCGCGATCCTGCGCGCCGACCGCCAGAACCTCATGTTCCTGGTCGGCAGCGTGATCGTGCCCGCCATCCTCATCCTCCTGCTGATGGAGGCGCAGACGCTGAAGCTCGGCCAGGCGATCCCGGTCGTGCCGCGGAACATCCTGGGGGCGGTGGTGGTGGCGGCGGTGGCGATCGGTGCCGCGAACTCGATCCGGGAGATCGTGAAGGAGCTCCCGATCTACCAGCGGGAACGGGCCATCGGCCTCCAGCGGTCCGCCTACCTGACCTCGAAGATGATCGTGCTCGGCATCCTCACCTGCGCACAGGTGGTCGTCCTGGTCATCATCACCACCCTGCGGTCCGGCGGCCCGGGCCACGCCAACGTCCTGGTGATCCCCCACCTCGAGCTCATCGTCGACGTCATGTTGACCGGCGTGGCGGCGGTCAGCCTGGGGCTGGTGCTCTCGACCCTCGTCTCCTCCTCCGAGAAGGCGATGGCCCTGATCCCCGTCGTCTTCGTCGTGCAGTGGCTCTTCTCGGGTGCCGCCCTCGACCTCCAGTCGAAGCCGGTCCTGCGCGAGGTCGCGATGGTGACGAGCGCCAACTGGGGCATGGCGGCAGCGGCGTCGACGGTCAACGAGTACGAGCTGAGCCAGAGCTGCAGCTACCTCGATGACAAACCGCTCGGCGGGTCCGGCTCAGGCGGAGGCGATCCCTACGCGGACCCGTACAGCGACCCGTACAGCGACCCCTACGCCACGTCGGGCGGGGGATCGAGCGAGGTGGAGCAGGGCAAGGAGGAGGCCCGCCGCGAGGCGCTGCCCACCTGCGACGGGCGGTGGGCGGCCGGCATCTTCCCCTGGGCCCTGTCGGTGCTGGCCCTGCTCGTGCTCATCGTCGTGCCCATCGCCGCGGCCGACCGGCTCCTCGCCCGGAAGGAGCCGCTCGAGGCGCAGCGGGCGAACGACTGGCCCATCCCCTGGAAGCGGACGGCCCCGTGAGCCCGACCGCCCCGCCGGCCCGGGTCGCGGTCGCGATCTCCGTCGTGCTGGCCATCGTGCTGGCCATCGTGCTGTCCGGCTGCTCCGGCAGCTCGGACGGTGCTGGATCTGGTGGCACCGAGGCGTCCACCACGCGGGCCCCGGCCACCACCGCCTCGACGTCGAGCAGCGCCCCAGCCAGCACGACCACCAGCACCATCGCGCCCACGACCACCACCACTCCACCGGCGTTCCGCTGGCGCGCCACGCCGATCGATGATGCGCAGCGCGCCCGCATGGCTGCCTCGTGGCGACCGGGGTGCCCGGTGCCGCTGGAGTCGCTCCGGTACGTGTCGCTCACCTACTGGGGGTTCGACGGGGCCGTCCACGACGGGGAGCTGGTGGTGCACGCCGATGCGGTCGACGCCTTGGGACAGGCCTTCGCCGCGCTCTTCGATCAGCGCTTCCCCATCCGGTCGATGCAGCTGGTGGACGACTTCGGCGGGGACGACGACCGATCGATGGCAGCGGACAACACCTCGGCGTTCAACTGCCGCCTGGTCGCCGGGGCGGACCACTGGTCGCAGCACGCCTACGGCCGGGCGGTCGACATCAATCCGGTCGAGAACCCGTACCTCCACGACGACGTCGTGGATCCGCCGAACGCCGCAGCGTTCGTCGATCGCAGCGACGTCCGGCCCGGGATGCTCGTGGCGGGAGGGGCGGCCGTCGGCGCGTTCGACGCGGTGGGATGGGGCTGGGGCGGCACCTGGGACAGCCCCGATCACCAGCACGTCTCCGCGTCCGGCGCCTGACTGGTGCGGCCCGTCCGCGCCGTCCCCGCCGCCCTGGTCCGGGGATCCGGTCCGGGGACCCGGTCCGGCCCAGCGGCTACGATCGGGAGCGGTTCCGCCCTGTGTTCGGGAGCGGAGGGGTGGGAGATCGGTGGGAGTCGGTCCGTTCGCCGGGGCCGCGCTCGAACGAGCGCAGCGCGGATGACGGGTCGCCCAGATGTGGGGGTGGGTGGATGAGTGCCTGGACGTGCTCGACGTGCAACACGATGAACGCTGCCGCGCTCGGCCGCTGCAGCGGCTGCGGGGCCGGACCCCCGGCGGGTGTCGACGGCACCTCCCGCCTGCGGGGCACGATGGGCGCGGCGACGCCCCCGCCGACGCCCCCGCCGCCACCGCCGGCCGCACCGCCCGTCGGCTCCCCGGCGTCCACGCCGCCAGCCGGGCCGCCGATGAGCACGGTCCCACCCGGACCGTCGACGCGCCGCCCGAGCCCCACCACCCCGGCGGCATCGTCGGGTCCTGGGGGCGTGCCGATGGTGCCGGTCATCAGCTCGACCTCGAGCCTTCCGCCCCCACCCGGCCACCCCGGAGCCTCGACCGCTGCGCCCCGCACGAGCTCGGGGTTCAGCATGAAGGGGCTGGTGGTCGCGGCCGTCGTCCTCTGCCTGGTCGGCGGGGCGATCTGGATCGGCAACACCCTGCTCGGGGAGAAGCCGTTCAAGGTCGGTGACTGCGTCGAGATGACGGACCGGACCTTCGACAACGACCTGACCAAGACCTCCTGTCCGAGCTCGGTCGACTTCTCCAGCAACGTGTACCAGGTCGTGGAGGTCATCGACGGCGACGACGGCTACTGCTCGAGCGCCGTCGTCACCTTCTCGCACGAACCGCACGACAAGACCTACTGCCTGTCCTACGCCGGCGAGGCGTACGAGTAGCGCCGACCGACGTCGGAGCCGGGTCAGCTCAGCGCGGCCAGGGCGGCTTCGGCCACCCCGCGGTAGCGGGGGGTGCAGGTGGCGAGCCAGCTCGGGTCGTCGTCGAGGAAGGCGGCCCGCACCTGGGTGCGGACCGCCTCGGCCTCGGGGCTCGTGGGGTCCCCGTTGGCGTGGAGGACGGCGTCGGCTCGGAGGCTCTGCAGGACGGTGATGGAGTCGACCGTGCCGTACTCGATGGCGATGCCGGTGATCTCCGTGGCGGGAGCGAGCTCGGGTGCGGCCGCGAGCCAGTCGCCGGAGAGCAGGGCGGACACGCTGGAGCCGTCGTGCAGCGAGGTGACGTCGCCCCACCAGTCGGCCTGGCGGGCGTGGGCGGCGGAGTCGGGGGGCTCGCTCGAGATGAGCTCGCCGTGGCCCCACGGACCGAGCCCGGTGTGCAGGTCGATGATCGCGGCCCGGCGCACGAACGCCAGCCGCTCGCCGAGGAACGCCTGGAGCCACCGGTTGGACCAGACCGGTTCGGTCCCGCCGTAGAACACGCCGGCCGGATGGTCGTACTGGCCGCCCGAGACGATCTGCTGGAGCCGGTCGATGCCCACCTCCTCGAGCTTCGCCGCCATCTCGATCAGGGTCCGCTCCTGGGTCTCGGCGCTCCAGTCGCCCGGGACGAGGGTGGCAGCGAGCTCGCCGTACTCCCGGTTGGCCGGCGCCGGCTCGGCCCAGTCGATGAAGTTCCGGTTCAGGTCGACGTTGTCCTCGTTGACCCGCCGCACCCAGGAGAACCCGTACGGGTTGAGGGCGTGGATGAACACGATGGCCGGGCCATCGGCCGCGACGCCTGCGAGCGACTCGAGGTGCGCCCGCTGCAGCGCCGAGCCCAGGTACCCCTCCACGCCGTGGGTGCCGGAGACCACCAGGACGACCTCGGTCGCGTCCTCGGGGCCGACCTCGGCGACGTCGACGAACAGGTCCTCGCCCTCGAGCCCCTTCAGCGGGTGCTCGACCGAGCGGAGCCTGGCCGCCGCCGTGGTGGCGGCCAGGAGGAAGTCCTCGCGAGCCTCTCGGTACGAGCGGGGGAGGGACACGCCGTCAGCCATGCCGGGGATTCTTGCAGGCACGCTGCGAGGAGTTCTGCGCCGTCCGAGGGGACGGCGACCCGCTGCTGCGCCGGCCGGGCCGGTCGGTACCCTCGGCGCCATGGCCGCGGACCCGTTCGATGACCCCGTCGACCTCGACGAGGAGGTGCCGGCGCGGCGGCCGGTCAAGACGGTTCGGAAGCTGAACGGGGCGATGATGCTCGGGATGGGCCGGGCGCTCGGGCAGATCTACGACCCGAAGCCGCCGACCGACACCGAGATCGAGCAGGAGGCGAGCGACGACCAGCTCGATCCGGATCAGCCGGTCCGCATCGAGCTCGGCGACACCCCCGCAACCAGCGTGGCCCGGGTCCGCCGCAGCTGATCAGGTCCGGCGACGGACGAGGACGACCCAGGGCACCTTCCCCCTCCGGATCGGTGAGCAGTCGACCAGGGGACATGAGTAGTCGCTGCTCTCGGCGAGGGGCGGCGACGAGCAGAAGATGGCCAGCATGCACCTCAACCGCCGCTCCTGCGCCGCCCTGGCGCTCACCGCCACCGCCGTCCTCGCCCCGGTCCTGGCCGCGCCGGCCTCCGCGTACAGCACGTTGTCGGCGACGGTCATCACCCGCGCCACCGACTCGACCGGGGCCCAGTACGCGGGCGGCACCACGGCCGCTCGCGTCTCGGCCGACGGCCAGTGGCTGGCCTTCAGCCGCCCCGGCCTGAGCGGCAGCTACGTGAAGAGCCTCGTCAGCGGCGGGACCACCCTCATCTCGGTGGCCGACGACGGGCAGCCGGCCAACGCCGCCTCCACCGTCGAGGGGATCAGCGCCGACGGCGACCAGATCCTGTTCGCCACCGCCGCCACCAACATGGGCCAGGGCGCTCCGACCGCTCGGGACCTCTACGTGCACCGCATCTCGAACCACCACACGCGACGCGCCAACTTCACGGGCGGCACGGGCAGCCAGGTGGCGGCCAAGGCCGGAGAGAGCACGCTCAGCGACAACGGCTACTACGTGGTCTTCGCCACCGTCACCAACCACCTGTGGGCCCAGGCCGATGGTGGCTACACCGAGCAGATCGACGTGCTCGGGGGCGGACAGATGCCCAACGGAACCTCCGGCCAGCCCAGCGTCAGCCCGGACGCCCGGTACGTGACCTTCACCAGCCACGCCAGCAACCTCGTCGCCAACGACAACAACTTCGCCCCCGACGTGTTCGAGCGCGACCGCGAGACCGGGACGACCAAGCGGGTCAGCCTGAGCGACACCGAGGTCGCCCCCAACAGCGGGAGCACCGAGTCCTCGGTCAGCGGCGACGGTCGCTACGTGGCCTTCACCTCCGATGCCAACAACCTGGTCACCGACGACACCAACAACAGCCGGGACGTCTTCCTCCGCGACCTCGCCGCCGGGACCACCCACCGCCTCAGCGTGAAGACCGGGGGCGCCCAGGCGAACGGCGAGTCGAGCCACCCCGATCTGTACGCCGCTGCCACCTTCGTGGCGTTCGAGTCCACGGCGGACAACCTGGCCTCGGTGGCCAACAACGCCAAGACCGACGTCTACCTCCGGGAGATCTCCGGCAACCTGACGAACCAGATCGGCAACGACGGCTACACCAACACCGACCAGGGTGCGACGGGGGCATCGCTCGCATCGAACGGGACCGTCGGGTTCACCTCGACGAGCACCAACCTCATCGCCGGCGACACGAACGGTGCGGCCGACGCGTTCGCCCAGGGCTACCAGCCCCTGGGTCCGTTTCCCGGCTTCGGCCCCTTGGCCGCCCGGATGCGCACCGACTTCGGGCTCACCTCGAACGACGCAGCGGTCCAGGCCGACCTCGACAACGGGCGGCTCACGCCCGGCCACCTCATCGCCCGCTCCGCCCACGACCCCGCCTGGGCCCAGCACCGCGAGCCCGTCGCCCGCCTCTACCAGGCGTTCTTCCACCGGGTCCCGGACCTCAACGGGCTCAACTTCTGGGTGAAGAAGCGGGTCGGCGGCACCAAGCTCAGCGTGATCGCCGCCTCGTTCGCCGGATCGAGCGAGTTCAAGACCGCCTACGGCAACGTCGACAACACCGGCTTCGTCACCCTCGTCTACGGCAACGTCCTCCAGCGCAAGCCCGACACCGCCGGGCTGGACCACTGGGTCAACAAGATGGCCGGCGGCATGAGCCGGGGCGACGTGATGGTGGCCTTCTCCGAGAGCAGCGAGGGCCGGCGCTTCCTGGCGCCTGAGGTCGACGCCACGCTGATGGGTCTGGGGATGCTCCACGCCATGCCGTCGAAGGCGCTCTGGAAGCAGGTCGGCGACGCCGACCGGGACCACGCCGGACCCGAGTGGGGGGCGCTGGTCCTGCTGAGCAGCGCCGACTACGTCAACCTCGTCGTCAAGTAGCCGGGACGGTCAGTCCTCCGGCGAGCCCATCGCCTCGAGGCGCAGGGCGGCACCCACGTCGAGGCGGAACCGGCCCCGACCGGTCTTGGCGATGCGGATCGGCGCACCGCGCTCGTCGAGGCGCCGCTTCAACAAGATGAGGCGGCTCTCGAAGTTGTCCCGGAAGTCGGGCAGGTCGAGCGACGGGTCCAGGCGGACCTCCCGGTTGGTGAACTCGATGCGGCCCTCGTCCTGGTTCTGGCGCAGCAGCGACCACAGGAGGCGGCCGGCCACGCCCTTGATCAGGTAGTCGCCATCGAGGAACGTGCTGCCGTCGACGGCGAAGAACCGCACGTGCGTGGTGGGCCCCTCCGTGGTGGGCGGCGCCGCCGGCGAGCGGACCGAGGCCGCCTCCACGGCCCGCTCCTCGGCGCGGATCGCCTCGATCGTGCTGGCCAGCAAGGAGGCCACCACCTGCAGCGCCGACTCGTCGACCTCGGTGTAGCGGTGCTTGCGGCCGTCCTCGACCGTGAGCACGCCGACGAGCTGACCGAGGGCCATCGCCGGGACGGCCAGTCGGCTCTCGGCCTCGAACAGCGACGGGACCGGGATCTCCCGACCCGGGCCGATGCCACCCGCCTCCTCGAAGGACCGGCGGACGGAGCTGCCGTACTTGACCATCTGGCGGAGGTTGCCGACGCGCATGGCCGCGCACTGGGCGGCGGCCATGCCCACCACCCCATCGCCCACCGAGACCTCCGAACCGATGCCCTCGGTCTCGTAGCCGCGACTGGCGATGGTGAAGAGGGTGCGGCCGGTCTCGTCGGCGAGCAGGAGCATGGAGTGGTCGTGACCGAGCAGCTCGGCGAGACCGTCGACCGTCACGCGCACCAGCGCGTCCAGGTCGCGGCAGCGGCTGATGCGGGCGCACAGCTCGCCCAGACCCCGTCCCGCCGCGACCGAGTCGAGGCGGCCGGGCGGATCGATCGGACCCAGCTCGCGGATGACCTCGATGTTCGTGCAGCGGTAGATGTCGGCGGCCTGGAGGCGGAACACGTCCTCCATCCCGACCATGGACGCGATGAGGTCGACGTCGGTCGCCAGCTGATCGAACACCGGGCCGCGCCGCTCCGTCCGCTCGTAGACGAGCGTGAGCCGGTACTCGTCGTGGGACTCGCCATCCACCACCAGCAGGCTCACCTGGGGGTTCTCCGCCAGGTTCCGCGCCGTCTTGGAGAGGAACTGGTTCGACAGCGCCACGCGCTGCTCGTCCACCATCAGCACCTTGGACACGTAGGTCACGTTGGGCACGCCCGCAGCTGACGACGTGGCCAGGACGGACGGGACGTAGCCAGCCAGGGTGTGGGCGATGTCGCGCAGCGCCCGCTCCGGCGCGGCCGACGAGCCGCCCTCCGGCGTCGTCACCCCTGCACCTTGGCGACCGATGCGCCGGCACCCGGCCCGGGCGTCTGGACGAAGAGCTCCTCGAACCGGATCCACGCCCGCACCACGGTGTCGGTGTGGCGCCAGCGCTCGCCGACCTCCCGTGCGATGCCGTCGACCTCGACGATGGCGTCGATGAACACGTCGCAGTAGCGGTCCATGCGCTCGGCATCGCCCTCGACCGACGGTGTGACCCGGGCCAGGCGGCCCTTGAGCTGCACCGACGCGAGCGTCCGGACGTCGGCTGCGGTGACGGCGATCGGCACGTCGGGTGCGTCGCCGACGTGCACGCCCAGCGCCGCCAGATCCGCCGCCCGGACGAGGACCCGGGCCGTATCAGCCGGGTCCTCCACGTCGAAGCCCCAGCCCCGGGTCGCGAAGGGAGACCCGTCCGCCTTGGTCAGACCGATGATCAGGGCGCACCCGCCCTCGAGCAGGTCCCGCGCCTCGTCGGTGAGCATGATCGGCCCCTCCGCCGTGCTGTTTCGCAACTACTTAGCAAGAGGTTACGGGCCATTTGGGAGCAGGCCGGACCGAAGTCCCTCACGATCGAACCACACCGCATGCGCCGTCCGGATCCACCGGGGGGCCTCGATCGGAGGAACCGCCATGACCATCACCGAGACCTTCCAGCCCCCTGCCATCCCCACCGTCACCCTCGACCTGTACCGCGACATCCACAAGGGCATCCGCACCCAGCTGTTCGACCTGGTGGAGCTGGCCGGACGGACCGACCCGTCGGACTGCGCGGCCCGCCGCACCCTGGCCGACGCCGTCACCACCGCGATGACGTTCCTCGAGTCGCACGCCCACCACGAGGACACCGCGATCGACCCGGTCCTGC
This sequence comes from Ilumatobacteraceae bacterium, assembly GCA_025463265.1. Taxonomy (GTDB): domain Bacteria; phylum Actinomycetota; class Acidimicrobiia; order Acidimicrobiales; family Iamiaceae; genus Aquihabitans. Next base: position 101,576 of record JAOBWH010000169.1, on the reverse strand, counting down.
ACGTGCACCTGCCGGCGCTCGCCGAGCGCATCGTCCGCGACCACGCTCTCTTCGACGGCCGGGCCGCCTACCTGGTCGACTTCGCCGAGCACCTCGTCGAGGACGTGGCGGGCCACGAACGAGCGCTGCTGCACCAGCTGTACCTCGACCTCGCCGGCTTCACGTCGATCTACCTGGTGCACCAGGACGTGGAGGAGCGCGAGATCATGCCGGCGCTCGAGGCGGCCGTCGGGCCCGCAGCCGTCGCCGGCATCCACGGCCAGATCCTGGCCAGCATCCCGCCTGACCAGATGGCCCGTTCGCTCGCCCTCATGCTCCCCGCCATGAACCTCGACGACCGCAGCGAGATGCTGGGCGGCATCCGGGAGCACGCCCCCGCCGAGGCGTTCCAGGGCGTGTGGGGGCTCGCCGGTTCCGTGCTGGATCCAGCCGACCACACGGCGCTGGCCCGCCGGCTCGGCCTGGCCTGAACGAGCGATGGCGAGACGGGAGCAGGACATGGGTGACGAGCTGCGGTTCCAACTGATGGGCGGGCTGGCGGCGTGGCGGACGGCCGCTGCGGGTCCGGTCGAGCTCGAGCTCGGCGGCCCGCAGCCCCGACGCCTCCTCGCCGCCCTCCTCCTGTCGCTCGGCCAGCCGCTCCCTCCGGACCGCCTCATCGAGCTGGTCTGGGGTGACGGCGCACCGGCCAGCGCCCGCGGCTCCCTCCAGGCGTCCATCTCGAACCTGCGACGGGTCCTCGAGCCCGCCCGGCCGCCCGCCCGGTCACCGCAGGTCCTGGTGCTGCGCCCCGGCGGCTACCAGCTGCTGGTCGAGCGGTCGCAGGTGGACGTCGGCCGGTTCGAGGCCGAGGTGACGTCCGCCGCCGCGGACGCCGCCGCCGGCCGACCGGCCGCCGTCGTCCGACGCCTGGAGGGAGCCGTCGACACCGGGTCGGTGCTGCTGCCGGAGCTCGCCGAGGCAGCCTTCGTGATCGCCGAGGCCGCCCGTCTCGACGCCCGTCGCGCCACGGCGTTCGAACTGCTCCAGACCGGGCGCCTGGCGCTCGGCCGGCACCACGAGGCGATCGCCGATCTCCGGCGGCGGGTCGCGCTCATCCCTCGGGCCGAGCGGCTCTGGGCGCTGCTCGCCGTGGCCCGCTACCGCGCCGGCGAGCCGGCCGAGGCCATCGCCACGATCCACGCGGCCCGCAGCGCCCTCGCCGACGCCGGCCTCTCGCTGGGACCCGAGCTGCGCCAGCTCGAGAGCGACCTCTTCGCCCAGGCCCCCACCCTCGGCATCGGCCTCGGTCCCCTGCTGCCGCTCCCGCCCCTCGACCTTGAACCCGCCGCGCCGACCGGCGGGGTCGCGGTCGCGGCGACGCGACCGGTCGCCCGCCGGTGCGTCGGCTCGCGTCGCCCTCACGCGTTCGGTGGCGGGCGCCACCACGGATCCTGATGCTCTGCGACAGGCGGTCCGGCCGACGTGCGGGCATCTGACCGGTCCGGTCGGCGGTTACCCGACGGGTAATCGATCGTCGGCGCGATCGGGCGCACGATCTGGTGGTCAACCGACCACCGATCCACCGGAGCCCTCCATGACCGACACCACCGCCCCCGACACCACCGCCCCCGTCACGACCGCACCGGTCGGCGGGACCGCCGCCCTGGTCGATGTGCACCTCGCTGCGTACGCCGAGCCCGACCGGGCCCGTCGCACCGAGCTGCTCGCCCAGGTCTGGGCCGACGACGGCCAGCTGCTCGATCCGCCCTTCGACGGCACCGGCGTCGCCGGCATCGCCGACCTGGTCGACACCGTCCTCGAGCACTTCCCCGGGCACACCTTCCGGCGCACCACCGTGATCGACGAGCACCACGGCATCGCCCGCTACGGGTGGGAGCTCGTGGCCGGAGACGGGGCCATCGCGGTGGGCGGCACCGACATCGCCGAGATCGTCGACGGCCGCCTCACCCGCATCATCGGCTTCTTCGGCGACCTCGCCGCCGCCTGACCTGGCACCCTGAGGCCCGCACACCCGCCCGACGCACGAGGAGCACCCACATGGCAGCGACGGCAGGCGTGGGCCCGTTGGTGAAGGAGTGGCGGGGACGCCGCCGTCGCAGCCAGCTCGACCTGGCGCTCGACGCCGGCGTCTCCGCCCGGCACCTCAGCTTCGTCGAGACCGGGCGGTCCAAGCCCAGCCCGGAGCTGGTCCTCAGCCTCGCCCACCACCTCGAGGTCCCGCTGCGGGAGCGCAACACCATGCTCCTCGCCGCCGGGTACGCGCCCCGCTTCCAGGAGACCCCGTTGCACGATCCGTCGATGGACCAGGTGCGGGCCTCGCTGAGCCGCCTGCTCGACGCCCACGATCCGTACCCCGGCGTGGTGATCGACGCCCACTGGAACGTGGTCCTCGCCAACGGGGCGGCCGGACTGCTCACCGCATTGCTGCCGCCTTCGCTCGCCGGGCCGCCGGTGAACGTGTTCCGGGCGTGCCTGCACCCCGACGGCCTCGCCCGCATCACCCGCAACCTGGAGCCGTGGGCCACGTACCTGCTCGGCCAGCTCCGGCGCATGGTCACCGCCACCGCCGACGCAGGCCTGGCCGACCTCGAGCGCGAGGTCCGGGCCTACCCGAACCTGGCGGCCATCGCCACCGGCTTCGACCGGGCCGACGCCGCCGGTGACGCCGCCGGACCGGGTCTGCTGGTGCCCGTCGAGCTGCTCCTCGGCGATCAGGTCCTGTCGCTGTTCACCACGCTCACGTCGTTCGGCACCCCCCGGGACATCACCCTCGCCGAGCTCGCCGTGGAGCTCTTCTACCCCGCCGACGAGTCCACCGAGGCCGCCCTGCGCGCCCTCGCCTCGGCCTGACCGGGTTCGGCCCAGCGCCAGGGCCGGGGTGGTGGCAGGCTCCCCCGCATGACCTTCGGCTTCGACTCCACCACCGATGACGTCCTCGAGGGCGTCGACCTCGCCGGGCAGACGGTGCTCATCACCGGCGCCGGATCCGGGCTGGGCCAGGAGACCGCCCGGGCCGTGGCGGCGCACGGTGCGGCCGTCGTGCTCGCCGTGCGCGACGCCGGTCGGGCCGAGCCGGCGGCCGAGGTGGTCCGGGCGGCGGCGACCGGCGGTGCCACCGTCGAGGTGCGAGAGGTGGACCTCGGGTCCCTCGCCTCGATCCGGGCGTTCACCGACGGCGTCCGCGCCGACCACCACCGGCTCGATGCGATCATCGCCAACGCCGGCGTCATGGCGTGTCCGGAGGGCCGCACCGCCGACGGCTTCGAGACGCAGTTCGGGACCAACCACCTCGGCCACTTCCTCCTGGTGAACCGGCTGCGACCGCTGCTGGCCGACGGCCCTGCCCGCATCATCAACCTGTCGTCGTCGGGCCACCGCTTCAGCGACGTCGTCCTCGACGACATCAACTTCGAGCAGACGACCTACGAGCCGTGGCAGGCGTACGGGCGGTCGAAGACGGCCAACGTGCTCTTCGCCGTCGAGCTCGACCGGCGCGGCCGCGACGCCGGCCAGCGCGCCGCTGCCGTGCACCCCGGTTCGATCATGACGCCGCTCGGCCGCCATATCACCGAGGAGACCATCGCCACCCTCAACGAGGCCCGAGCCGGACGCGAGCAGCCGGCGTGGAAGTCACCGGAGCAGGGCGCCGCCACCACGGTGTGGGCCGGGTTCCGGGCCGATGCCGAGGAGGTCGGCGGCCGCTACTGCGAGAACTGCCACGTGAGCGCGGTCACCGACGACCCCGCCACCGCCGAAGGCGTCTTCGCCTACGCCCTCGACCCCGCCACCGCGGCCGCCCTGTGGACCCGCTCCGAAGAGCTCGTCGGCGAGTCCTTCCCCGACTGATGGGTGCTGCCCCCGGTTGAGCGGTTCCCGCGCCGCGCCCGAACCGGCCTGGTCCGCGCCCGGTGTCGGAGAAACCCGTCCCCGCCGGCTCCCCCCGCCCCCCGGCATCCACGTCCTGACGCCCGGTCAGATCTTCTCGCCCAACTTGGAGGATCGAGGTCGATTTCCGTCGTTCATCGACCAAGTTGGAGCCTGGGGGCGGAAGTTGGGCACAGAGTGACGCCCAGCGACACCGATCCTCCAAGTTCCGCACGATCGGGTCGGACGCTCGCCGACGGGCCTGACGCGCCGGACCCGGGCCGGGACCTGGGCCGCGGCCCCCGTGGGCCGTCAGCTCGGGCCGTAGGGGTCGGGGACGATGTTCCAGCGCTCGATCACCGGGGTCTCCCGCTCCCAGCCGAGGATGCTGGTGCTCGCCGGGTCGAGGACGAGGCTCTGGCCCGCCACCGCGTCGAGCCCGCACCAGCGCGCCCCGAGGATGCGGAGCAGGTGGGAGTGGGCGAACACCAGGGTCACAGCCTCGGGACCCGCCGCCTGCAGGTCGGCGACCACGCCGTCGACCCGGTCGGCGACCGAGGCGAGCGTCTCGGCGTCGGCGATCGGGTGGGTCCAGACGGACCACTCGGGGTCGAGCTCCTCGCGGATCTCGGCCGTGGTGCGGCCCTCGGCTCGGCCGTAGTCCCACTCGAGGAGCCGGTCGTCGGGCTCGGCCCGGTCGCCGAAGCCGGCCAGCTCGCACGTCTCCCGAGCCCTCGACAGCGGGCTGGTGAGCACCCGGTCCGGCCGCAGCCCGGCGAGCACCGGCCGGAGGGCGGCGGCCTGGGCCCGTCCCTCGTCGGTGAGCGGGAGGTCGGTCCGCCCGGTGTGGCGGCGGGAGGTGCTCCACTCGGTGGCGCCGTGGCGCACGAGGACGATCATCGGGGCCCGATCACAGCTTGCGGTCGAGCAGGTCGAGGACGCGGTCCCAGTGGCGCTCCGACGCCTCGTGGTGGTGGCGGGGGCCGGGCGGGGCGAAGCCATGCTGGGCCTCGGTCTCCACGTCGAGCGTGTAGGTGATGCCCGCCTCCTCCAGCGCCGCCACCACCGTGTCGCGGGTCTCGGGCGGCGCCGTGGGGTCCGGATCGCACCACGCCAGGTGGATCTCGGCTGCGACCGAGTCGAGCCCGAGGTGGGGCGAGTCCTCGCCGTCGCGCACCAGCCAGGCCCCGTGGATCGATGCCGCCGCCGCCACCCGGTCGGGCATCGCCCGGGCCACCGAGATCGCCATGCCGCCGCTCATGCAGAAGCCGACGACACCGACGGGCCCATCGCCAGCAGCCGGGTCGCCAGCGGCGGCGGCCAGCAGCGCCTCGGCGTCGCTGACGATGTTGGTCGGCGTGATCGACGCCATGAGCTCCTTGCGACGGTGGGCGTCCTCGTCGCTCACGCCCAGCTCCTGGTACGGCCCGCCTCGGTAGTAGAGGTACGGGAGCATCACGTAGTAGCCCGCTGCGGCGAGCCGGGCGGCCATCTCGCGCAGCGCGGGCCGGATCCCCGGTGCGTCCATCAGGTAGAGGACGACGGGGTGGGGCCGGTCGTCGTCGGGGTGGAAGAGGAACGTCGGCAGCTCGCCCTCGGGGGTGGTGACGGTGATTTCGCGCTCGGCCATGGGGGCGAGTCTCCCAGCCCGAGCCGGCGCGTCCACCCCGAAGCGGTCAACCGACGAGCGCCACCAGGATCGCCTGCGCCGCGACCGCTGCGGCGAGCGCCGGCACGGCGATCGGGACGACCATCCGGGCGTAGCCCCAGAGGTCCACGTCGAGCTCCTCCTCGCGGACGATCCGCAGCCACAGGAGGTTGGCCAGCGCGCCGAGCGGGAGGAGCACCGCCCCGACGTTCACCCCGAGCAGCCACGCCCACACCCCGTCGGTGGGCCGGGTGGCCCCGTCGACCATCAGCAGCGTCGCCGGGATGTTGTTGATGGCGTTCGCCGTCACCGTCGCCACGAGGGTCACCCCCGCAGCGGCCAGCGGTCCGGACGCCGCTCGGAGCGGATCGAGCAGGTCCGGCGAGACGACCGCGCCCACGAGCGCAGCGACCGCACCGACGCCGAGCGCTGTCCCCACCGGGAGCGTCCGCCAGGGGACGCGGCGCACGCCGATCACCAGGAACAGGTCGGCGACGAGGACCACGATCCACGGAGCCACCCCGAACGACGGGCCGATCGTCACGCCCACCAGCAGCCCGGCCACCACGGGCACACCGAGGCGCAGCGGCCGGAGGTCGACCGGGCCGGGCGATGACGCCGCCAGCCGGGTCGGGTGCCGCCGCCGGTACGCCAGCCAGCCCGCGGCGACCGCTGCCACGCTGGGCAGTGCGAGGTGGCGGACGACCTCGCCGACCCCCAGGCCGAGCTGCCCGGCGGCGATCAGCGTGGTCAGGTTGGAGACGGGCAGCACCGACGAGGCGAACGCGGCGAGCAGCAGCGGGATGAGCGCCAACGGGACCGGGTCCACCCTTGCCCGCCGGGCGAGCCGCACGTACAGCGGGGTGAGCAGCACGATCGTGGTGTCGAGGTTCAGCACCACCGTGGTCGCGCCGGCGAGCAGCCACAGCGCCAGCACCGGGAGGTCCGGGTGGCGCTGCTCCATCAGGCCGGCCACCGCGTCGAAGAACCCGAGCTCGTCGAGCAGCGCGGCGAGCGGCACGCCCACGAGCAGGAACGCCAGCGCCGGCGCGACGGATGCGAACGCGTCGCCGGCCTGGTCCATCGCCGCCATGGTGCCCGACCCGCCGGACCGTCAGTCAACCCCGCCGCAGCCCGCCAGCTCCGGCGTCGCGCTCCGCTCGGGTCCGGTCAGGCCGTGCCGGTGAGGGTGGTGATGGTGCCCGCCGCCTTGGTCTTCTCGTAGTACTCGCCGCCGGGGTAGGCGGACGGGTTGGCCTTAGCGCGGAGGATGTCGGTGACCCAGTCCCCGGCCAGATGCTTGAGTGCTGCCTTGTTCGCTGCCTTCGGGGTCCCGCAGGCCAGGGTGCAGAGGGCGTCGGTGGAGTCGCCCTCGGCATCGCAGTGGCAGCCCGACGGCAGCCGGACCCCGGCGAATCCGGTGCGCTTCGGGAGCAGCACCTTGGTCCCGCTGCTGTTGCTGTTGCAGCTGCTGTCGCCGCCGGAGATGGTGAGGACCGTGGTGCCGGTGAGCTTCGGCAGGTTGGCTGCCATGCCGTTGTCCGCGTTCTCCACCGGGTCGAGCAGGACGATGCCCTTCAACCGCGACGACACCGCTCCCGACGGGTTCGATGCGAGGGCGCCACCCACCACCGTGACGGCGGCGCCGCCGGCCGAGTGGCCCGACAAGGCGAAGGCGCTCGGCAGGTTCGCCGCGGGCAGGCCGAGCTTGGTGCGGGCGGCGTCGTAGCTCGCCTCGAGGGCGGAGCCGCCCGCGGTCGAACCGGCCAGCAACGTGGCGATGCCCTGGTGCAGGACCGCGGCGTTGATGGAGCACGTCCCGAACGCGCTGATCGTGGGCGAGACCACGATCCAGCCCCGGGCGGCGTACGCCTTCTGGAGATCGATCAGCGCGTCGTTCGACCGGGCGAAGCCGTGCTGGAGCCAGACGAAGCCCGTGGGCGCCACCCCCCCGGGATCGCCCACTCGGCGTCGACGGAGGTAGTCCCGCCGCAGGGGATCGCCAGCTTCACCTCGGTGAGCTTCACGGTGTAGGTGGGCTCGCACGCCGTGAGCGAGGCGACGGCGATCGCCCCCGCCACCACCGCGACTGCGCCTCGGACCATCGCTCGCACCATCGTTCCCTCTCCCCGGGTGAACACCGTTCATCGGCACCTTGCCACGGAATCCCGACATCCGTCCACCCCGTCTCGGCTGCGGCGGGGGCCGGTGTCAGCCGCCTTCGAGGCCGACGAAGTCCGGCTTGCGGCCCTCGGCGAACGCGGCGAACGCCTCGAGGTTCGACGGGCTGCCCAGCAGCTCGACGAAGGCGTCGTTCTCGCGCTGGCGGGCCGCCTCGATCTGCGGCCGCAGCGGCTCGGTGATGACCCGCTTGCAGGCGACCAGACTCGAGATCGGCAGGGCGGCGAGGTGCTCCGCGTGCTGGCTGGCTGCCGGCAGCAGGTCGTCGGGCTCGGTGAGCTTCCAGACCAGGCCCATCTCCTTGGCGTCGGCCGCCGAGATCCACTCGGAGCTCAGCAGCATCCACGTGGCGTTCTGCCGACCGATCAGCTGCGGGAACAGGAGGCTCGACGCCGCCTCGGGAGCCACGGCCAGGCTGGTGAACGGGCACTTGAGCTTGGCGGCCGTGCTCATGAACACGAGGTCGGCGAAGCCCAAGATGGTCGCCCCGATGCCGAGGCCCAGGCCGTTGACGGCGATCACCAGCGGCTTGGGGAACGCCGTCAGCGCGTCGATGAGCCCGAGGAAGCCGTGCTCCCCCTCGACGAAGTTGTCCGGATCCATGACCCGGGCCGCCATCTCGACGAGGTCGGTGCCGGCGCAGAACGCCCGGCCGGCGCCGGTGAGCAGCACGACGGCCACCCCGGGGTCGGCGGCGGCGGCGAGCAGCCCGTCGGTGAGGGCGTCGTAGAGCGCCTCGTTGCAGGCGTTGAGGGCGTCGGGCCGGTTCAGGGTGATGGTCCGGACCCGGGCCTCGTCGTGCACGATGACCGGCGCCGCCGGCTCCAGCTCGCTGCTCATGGACGCTCCCGGGGTCGACACTCTGACGACCCGTCAGATCTGGCTCGCATGATGCCACGAACGGGTGCGAATCACGTCGCCCTCGCAGGTGCGGGAGTCCGGCGGGTTGGCGGTCCGGCAGTCCTGTGGTCCGGCGGTCCGGCGGGTTCAGGCGCGTTCAGCCGAAAACGGCGGACGGCCCGCCCGAAGGCAGGCCGTCCGTCCCGTTCGTCGATCCGAGGATCAGGCGGGGCAACCGCCGCCGCGGATGGCCCGGCCGCTCAGGCGCCACGGCGCCCAGCCGTCGCCATAGGCCTTGTAGTTCTTGTCCGAGAGGCGCTTGGCCACCTCGGCGTTCTTGTACGGGTCCTTCATCTCGGAGAAGTCGTACCCGAGCTCGTTCTTGATCCACGTCTTGTGCAGCGGCATGATCTGGAAGAGGCCCGTGGCCCCGCTGCTGCGGTTGACGGCGTCGGGATGCATGCCCGACTCGCGCTGGGCGATCCTCTCGGCGCACGTGGCGTTGCCCGCCCAGTGCTTGGCGATGGCGTCTTTGGCCATGGCCTCCGGCGTGCAGGCGGTGGTGGCGAAGGCGATGCTGACGACGGCCAGGAGGCCGACCGAGAGGTGGATGGCCTTGCGGCTCCGGCGCACCTTCGACTGCGGCTCCATGGGAGCTGCGGTCTCGGTGAGGGCGGGGCTGGTCACGTTGGGGGTGCTCCTTGATCGGCGGACCCGGTCCCACGGGAGTGGACGCTGGCACCTGGTGATCAGGTGGGCGTTGCGGGCGCTTCACCGGGAGGGGTCCCGGGTCTGGCGCACACGACGGGCTTTCGGTCGGCCGACAGACTGTCGCATCCGTAACGGAAATGCAACACGAACCGACCCGTTGTGACAATCGACCCGGCCCGTTCACCGACGCGAGCCGATCGTCAACCACCTGGTGAGACTCCGGCCACCCACCCGGACCAGGGGTTCTGCGTCGAACCCCGAAAACCCGTGACCGCCCCCTCCCCCGCGCCCAAGTCCTGACACCCGGTCAGCCTTTCTCCCCAACTTGGAGGATCGAGGTCGATTCCCGTCGTTCATCGACCAAGTTGGAGCCTGGGGGCGGAAGTTGGGCAGAGAGCGACGCCCAGCGACACCGATCCTCCAAGTTGCGCACGATCGGGCCAGACGCCGAGCGACACCGATCCTCCAAGTTGCGCACGATCGGGCCAGACGCCCAGCGACACCGATCCTCCAAGTTGGGCACCATGGGGTCGGACGCTTGGCCATGGCCCGGACGCGCAGGACCCCGGCCGAGGGGCCGGGGTCCCGTTCAGCGGAGAGGGTGGGATTTGAACCCACGGACGAGTTACCCCGTCACCTCCTTAGCAGGGAGGCCCGATCGACCAGACTCCGGCACCTCTCCGTGTTGCGCCGCCGATCGTACACAGCCCGGCCCCGCGGCCCCGCCTACGATGCCGAGCGGAGCGGTGGCAGAGCGGACGAATGCACCGGTCTTGAAAACCGGCGACCCGCAAGGGTCCGAGGGTTCGAATCCCTCCCGCTCCGCTCAGTCGTCCCGACGCCAGCCGCTTCCGGCGCACACGTCGACGGGAGCCGACCCGGATTCGGAGGCCGAGGTCGTCGCTCATGGCTGCAGAAGCGGCCGTCCGCATCGGTGAACGGATGTCGATCGACTCGAACCTGCGCGGCGGTCAGGACGCGGCTTGGCGGGGGGCGGGGTCGGACAGGGGGCGGGACGGACGACGTTGCGGTGGCCGATCAGCTGGCGGCCGTGGACGTCGGCCACGTTGCGGGCGAGGGCGAAGGCCCGATCGACGTTCGGGCCGACCCAGCCGGTCTCGACGGTGTCGTGGAACAGGTCGAGCCACCGGTCGAAGTGCGCTTGGGTGAGGGGGGACCGGTCGTTGATCAGCGAGTGCTGGCGGTACGGGTTGCCCTCGTAGCCCTCCATGCCGAGCAGGGCCCGGCACCAGAACGCGGTGAGCTTGGGCAGGTGCTCGTTCCAGTCGACCTCGGCCACCTCGTTGAACACGGGTCCCAGCAGATCGTCCTGGGCGATGCTCTGGTAGAAGCGGCGCACCATCTCCGCGATCTCCTCGGGTGCGTCCAGATCGCGGACGGGCGCGGGTCGGACCGGACCGGCGCTCACGCCCGCGCCCCCTCGATCATCGCGTCGTTCATGCCACCGAGGCTACGGACGCAGCCAGCAGACGCCCAGGGTCGAAGGTCCCGGCCGCCCGGGTAAGCGTCAGCTCGGGGTGATGCGGGCGCGGATGTCGGCGAGCCAGGACTCGGCCTGGCGGGCGGCGTCGCTCTGGGCCTCGCGCAGGGCGGGGCCGTGGTCGCCGGCGGCCGGGTAGGAGCCGAGGAACTTGAGCTCGTGGCCCTTGGTCCGCAGCACCTTGAGGCAGTCGGCCACGACGTCGTCGGCCACGTGGCCCTCGAGGTCGATCAGGAAGCAGTAGTCGCCGAGGCCCTTCTTGGTGGGCCGGGACTGGAGGTTGGTGAGGTTGATGGACCGGGCCGCGAACTGCTGGAGGATGGCGAGCAGGCTCCCGGGCGCGTCCTCGTGCTGGAAGACCACGAGCGACGTCTTGTCGTGCCCGGTGGGCGCCGGCACCACACCCGGCGCGACGGCCACGAAGCGGGTCTCGTTCTCGGGGTGGTCCTCGATCTGGCGCTCGATGATGTCGAGCCCGTAGATCGAGGCCGCCAGCTCGTTGGCGATGGCGGCCACGTTGCGGGCGCTGCTCTCGCTGACGGCCTTGGCCGCCTCGGCCGTGGAGTTGTAGGGCTGCGGCGCGGCGTCGGGCAGGGTCTGGCGGAGGAAGAGGTGGCACTGCGCGGTGGCCACCGGGATGGACGCCACGACGTCGATGTCGGCGAGGGTCACCCCTGGCGGCGCCATGAGGTGCTGCTGGATGGGGATGACCACCTCGCGCTGGATCAGCAGGTCGACGTCGAACGCCAGGATGTCCGAGGTGACGTGGACGGTTCCCTCGATGGAGTTCTCGATGGCGACGAAGCCCAGGTCGACCTCGCCGTCCTCGGTGGCCCGCAGGACCTTGGCCATGGAGTCGTAGCGCTCACGCTGGTGGTGGACGAGGTCCGGCTGGGTGAGCAGCGCCTGCTCGGTGAACGTCCCGAGCGGCCCGAGGAAGCCGACCCGTTCCGGGCGGTCTGCATCGGACGGGGGGCTCGGCTGCACCAGATCGTTCACGACGGGCCAGGATAGGGGCGTGGACGAGGCCGCAATCCGACGATTGCTCGAAGACGTCCGTGCGGGCGGCACCTCCCCGGACGAAGCCGTCGACGCGCTCCGCCGACTTCCCTACGCCGACCTCGGCTTCGCGACGGTCGATCACCACCGCCAGGTGCGCCAGGGAATGGCGGAGGCCATCTACGGACCGGGCAAGACCCCGGACCAGGCCGCCCGCATCGCCGCCGAGCTGCTCGCCCGTTCGGACGAGGCCGCGGTGGTGCTCACCCGCGCCGACGCCGACCAGATCCGCGCCGCCGTCGAGGCCAACCCCGGCGCCGAGGTACGCGGGACCACGGTGGTGTGGCGCCCGGCCCCGGCGCGTCCGGAACGGGTGGTGCTGCTCACCGCTGGCACCGCCGACCTCCCCGTGGCCGACGAGTGCGCCGCCACCCTCACCGCCCACGGACTGGCCCCCGTGCGGATCACCGACGTGGGGGTCGCCGGCATCCACCGCTTGCTCGACCGGACCGTCGAGCTGGCCGACGCCGACGCCGTCATCGTGGTGGCGGGGATGGAAGGGGCGCTGGCCAGCGTGGTGGGCGGGCTCACCGGCGCGCCGGTCGTCGCCGTGCCCACCAGCGTGGGCTACGGCGCCGGCCTCGAGGGCGTGACCGCACTGCTCGGCATGCTCGCCTCGTGCGCCGCGGGCATCACGGTCGTCGGCATCGACAACGGGTACGGCGCGGCGTGCGCCGTGGCCCGCATGTTCCTGTCGCCGCCGGCGGTCCGCCGTGCCGCCGGCACGACCACGACCACGACCGCCAGCGCCAGCGCCAGCGCCGGGCCGGCCCCGACGTGACCACGGCGTGGTTCCACTGCTTCTCGGGCGTCGCCGGCGACATGGCCCTCGGCTCGCTGATCGATGCCGGCGCCGACCTCGATGCGGTGAAGGAGCTGCTCGATCGGTTGCCCGTCGCGGACTGGGAGCTCGAGGCCGAGCCCGTCCTCCGGGGCGGCATCGCCGGCACCAAGGTCCACGTCCGCGCCACCGACTCCACGGTGGTGCGAACCGCATCGCACATCCAGGGCCTGGTCGCCGAGGCCCGGCTGCCCGAGCGGGTCCAGCAGCGCGCCGCCGCCGTCTTCACCGCGCTCGCGGTGGCGGAGGGCCGCCTCCACGGCCGGCCCCCGGACCAGGTCCACTTCCACGAGGTGGGTGGCATCGACGCCATCGTCGACGTCGTCGGCACCTGCGCCGCCCTCGAGGTGCTCGACGTCGACACGGTGACCTGCTCTCCGATCGCGGTCGGCCTCGGCATGGTCCGCGCCGCCCACGGGATCATCCCCAACCCGGCGCCGGCGGTGGTCGAGCTGCTCGCCGGGATCCCCACCAAGGGGGTCGACCTGGCGGTCGAGCTCACCACGCCCACCGGCGCCGCGCTCATGGCGGCGCTCGCCTCCGGGTTCGGCCCGCTGCCGGCCATGACCGTGGGCGCCACCGGCTTCGGTGCCGGCACCAAGGAGCTGGACCACCGGCCGAACCTCACCCAGGTCGTGCTGGGGGAACCTGCCGATGCGCCGATCACCGACGGTCAGCCCGTCGTCCTGCTCGAGACCAACGTCGACGACATCACCGGCGAGGTCCTCGCCCACGCCGTCGGGGCCCTCCTCGCCGCCGGCGCCCACGACGCGTGGGTGACGCCGATCGTGATGAAGAAGGGACGCCCCGCCCACACGGTCCACGCCCTCGTCGACCCGGCGCTCGCGTCCCAGGTGACCGCCGTGCTCACCGCCGAGACCGGGTCGCTCGGCGTGCGCGGCAGCCGCATCGAGCGGTGGACCCAGCCGCGCCACCTCGAGCGGGTGGTCGTCGACGATCTGTCGGTGCGGGTCAAGGTCAGCCCGGGGCGGGCCAAGGCCGAGTTCGACGACGCGGCCCGCGTCGCCGAGCGGACCGGCCGGCCGGTCCGCGAGGTACTGGCCGAAGCGGAGCAGCGCTGGGGCGAGCACCGGGACGCGGTCGGCCGACCCCTGCACGCGGTGGAGGAGATCGACGCACCTCAGGAGGTGCGGCCCCACGACCACCCGCCCGAGGACCACCACTACGGCCACCCCTCCCAGGACCACGGCGACGCGCTGCTCCACGAAGTCCCCCGCCCACCCGAGGACGAAGATCCGGCATGAGCCGATGACCCGCGAGATGGAGCGCACGGAGCTGATCGCCCGCGAGGGGATCCGCGACCTGCTCGGCCGCTACACCTGGGCCGGCGACGCCGGGCGCACCGCCGAGGTCGCCGACTGCTTCACCGTCGACGGCGTGCTCGATCTCGGTGATCACGGCGGGGTGCTCGAGGGGCGCGCCGCCATCGCCGCCGAGCTGGACGCCGTCATCGCCCGGGTCGCGTCCGCCGCCGACGCACCCGGGCCGGTCAACCACCACGTGTCGAGCGTGCTCATCACCATGACCGACCCCACCACCGCCGCGGTCCGGTCGTACTTCGCCGTCCACATGGTGCGAGGGCTGGATCACTGGGGCCGCTACCGCGACGACGTGGTGATGGACCGCATCGACGGCCACTGGCGCTTCGCCCGCCGCACCGTCCGCGTCACCGGCACCGCGCCCGGTTCCCGCTTCGTCCCGGCATCCTGACCCGCATGATCCTGGTGGACCAGGCGATCTGGCCGGCTCACGGGCGGCGGTTCGCCCACCTCGTGAGCGACGAGTCGTTCGAGGAGCTGCACGCGTTCGCAGCACGGCTCGGCCTGCCCGAGCGGGCGTTTCACCGCGACCACTACGACCTGCCCGACGCCTGGGTGAACCGGGCCATCGCCGCCGGCGCGACCGAGGTCGGCGCGAGGGAGCTGGTGCGGCGCCTGCGCGAGGCCGGCCTCCGCCGCCCGAGGAGGCGGGAGCGCCCGACCCCCGAGCCGGACCCGACCGCCTGAGCCGGCCCGAGAGGTCCGCGGTCGGTCAGGGCCGGGCCGTGCTCACCAGGAGCCGTGGCTGCCGCCGCCACCGCCTCCGCCGACGCTGCCGCCGGAGAAGCCGCCGCCCGAGAAGCCGCTCGATCCGCCCGAGCCGGACTGGGTGGGCTGGACGTGCGACGAGACGAAGGCGCCGCCCATGGCGTGGACCATGAGCGGGCTGCTGTGCTCGATCTCCGCCTGGGGCACGCCGGCGCGCTCCATGGCCGCCTGCCAGGCGTCGGCGGCGTCGAGGGCGACGGCCCACGCCGAGTACTGGCGGAGCAGCCCGTTCTCCCACGCCCACTGGACGTACTGGCCCTCGCTCTCCACCAGGAACTTCCGGAACGACGCCACCTGGAGGGCGTAGGCCGAGCCGTTCGCGGAGCGGCCGGGGCGCAGCGGCGCGTACGCCACCCGGGCCACCAGGTACGGCAGGCCGATGCCCACGAGGATCCCGGTGACGATGCCGCCGAGCACCCCGAGGAAGCCGAGGAGGAAGGCGGCCCCGACCACGAACACGACGGCGAGGAACGCCAGGGTGAACAAGCTGGCACAGCCACCCGGCCGGCTGCGCCCCCGCTTGGGGGTGCCGACGTTCCACCAGCCGCAGTTGGCGACCCACTCGTCTTGGAGCGTCTCGACCTTCGACCACGCCGAGGCGAACTGCGAGTCGTAGCCGTCGAGGTCCACGGCCTCGCGGTTGCCGAACAGCTTGTCGAGGACCCCGGCGGTCACCGGATCGGCCTCGCCGGCCTTGGGCCCGCGGGTGAGCCGGGGCTCGTCGCCGTGCTTCTCGATGGCGAGGTGGTCGGCGGCGATGGCTCCCGAGAACCAGGCCGTGACCGACGACTGGTCGAGCACCTCGGAGTAGACCACTGCGCCCTGCCACGGCTCGATGCCCTTCGGCGGCGCGAACTCGATGGTGGTCATCTCGGCCAGCTCGGCGTCGGTGACCTTCCGGGTGGTGCCCGGCGCCGTCCCGCTGACGCCGTGAGCCGCCTCGGCGGCGCCCGCCCCGATGACCTCGTTCGATCCTCGACGGACCGACCAGAGGTAGACCCACGCGGCAGCGATCGCGCCCAGCGCCATGGTCCACAGCGCGGTGACCCCCCGGTCGGTCGACCGGCGCTCGGGCAGCGGCGGCGCAGCGATCCCGTCGCTCGCCGCCGCGGTCCACTCGGTGACCTCGCCGCCGACGGTGATGCCCTCGAAGGGGTCGAGGCGGGGGTAGGCGAGGCGCAGCGGCGCTCCCCGCTCGAACTCGCAGGGCTCTTCGGATCCGGTGCCGCCGACGACGCACGTCGGGTTCTCGAGCGAGATGCCGTCGAACACCACCGTCACGTCCTCGATCGGGAACTCCGACTCGGCGCCGACGGCGTCGAGCGCGAACGTCGGCGCCGCGAAGCGAGCGGTGGGCAGGACGTAGGAGATGGTGTAGCGGTGCTGCCCGGAGACGGTCACGTCCGGGTCGCCGACGCGGATGCGGGTGCCCTGGACCCGCGAGTCGAAGGGGGCGTCGTCGGTGTGCACGTCGTCGGGAGCGGTCTCCGACGAGGCGGTGATGTCGGTGGGCGCGCCGAAGTCCTCGGGCACCACGAGCTGGGGGCCGTGCCGGGATTCGGTCCCGAAGTCCTGATCGATGGTCTCGGTGATCCGCACCCCGCTGTCACCCGATGCGCTGACGACCACCTGGAGCTGCTCGATCTTCTCCTTGTGGGCGTTCTCCCCGATGAAGCCGTTGAGGGCGAGGAAGCCGACCAGCAGGACCGACAGCACGACGACGAGGTGGGACCAGATCTTCACGGGGCGCGACACGCTCCCAGTGTTGCCGCCACGACGGCCGGGCGGGAGCTACGCCGAGGCGCAGGCCTTCCAGAACGCCCGGTAGCTGGGGTACACGTACTCGTCGGTGACCCAGCCGCTGTCCACCAGCTCCCGGTGGAACGCGGGGAGGTTCCGCCACGGCACGCCCATGTCGGTGTGGTGGGCGAGGTGCCATCCGGTCCGGTACGGCACGATCCAGAACCGGGCCGCCCAGCTCTGGCGGATGTGGTGGGTGGTCCGGCGCCGGTCCTTGCTGCGCTCCATGCCACCGTGCTCGGCGATGGCCCGCAGCCGGTTGAGGACCCGCCACACGGTGAGCCACGGGCCCAGCCAGCACAGGGGGTAGAGCCACCAGTGGCCCGTGCCAACCCAGATGAGCGCCCAGATCACGAGCTGCGTGGCCCAGATGCGAGCGACCATCGGACGGGCCTGCTTTGACCTCAACGAGGTGACGAGCGGCTTGAGGTTCTTCCAGCCCGAGCTGCCCGTGGCGTCGCGCAGCAGCTTGCGCCGCCACGATGACGCCGGCACCGGGTAGCCCGAGTACAGCGGGATGTCGGGCTCGTTGGGGCCGAACTCGTCCTTGTGGTGGGCGAAGTGCACCCGGCGGTAGACGTCGAACGGGACGAAGGCCGGGTAGTCCAGCAGCCAGCGGCCCACGAGGTCGTTGGCCTTCTTGTTGCGGAACAGGAGCCGGTGGGCGGCCTCGTGGCCGAGGATGGCGAGGCGGGCGAACATCGGGCCCATCAGCACGAACAGGGCGGCGTACCCGAGCGGGTGGTCCAACCAGGCGGCCACCCCGAACAGCGCGGCGATGGCGAGCCAGAGCCCGCCGACCGTGCCGGCGTTGCGCCAGCTGGCGATGCGGCGCAGCGGCTCGCGCACCTCGGGCAGCGCCATGCCGGTGGCGGCGAGGCGCTCGGTGGGCAGCACGTCCGGCAGCGCCGATGCGGGCGGGACCATGCCGCCCGTGCGGAAGGAGCGGGGAGCGGGATCGCTTCCGTCGACGGCGTGGGTGGGGGCGGCCATGAGCACATGTTACGTTCCAGAACCACATGGCGTCCACACGTAACACCGAGACCGGTGCTCGCACCCCCGATCGCCCCCGGCTCACCGCCCGGTCCGTGATCGCGTCGACGCTGCTCGGGGTCCGCCCGCCCCAGCTGCCCACCGCGTCCCTGGTGGCCAGCGCCGAGCTCCTCGGGGTCACGGCCGGGACCGCCCGCGTCGCCATGTCGCGCATGGTCGCGGCCGGCGAGCTCGAGCCGACCGGCGACGGCTACCGGCTCGCCGGCCACCTGCTCGACCGCCAGGCCCGTCAGGCGCAGTCCCGCACGGGCACCCCGGAGGCCTGGGACGGGACGTGGCGCACCGTCCTCGTCCCCGCTGAGGCCCGCCCGGCCGCAGACCGGGCCGCCCTCCGCCGGGCGATGGCCGCCCTCCGGTACGCCGAGCTGCGCGACGGCGTGTGGCTCCGGCCCGCGAACCTCCCCACCGGCGCCCTGCCCGGCGCCGAAGCCGTCGCCGCCGACCGCGCCGTCGGCCTCACCGGCCCGCTCGACCCGCAGACCGACCCGGTGGTCCTGGCCCGGTCGCTCTGGGACCTCGACGGCTGGGCCGACGCGGCGGAGGCGCTCGCCATCGAGCTCGAGCCGCTCCAGACCCGGCTCGACGACGGTGATGCGACGGCGCTCGCTGACGGGTTCGTCGTGTCGGCTGCCGTGCTCCGCCACCTCCAGGCCGACCCGCTGCTCCCCCGCCCGCTGTTGCCGCCCGAGTGGCCCGGTGGCGTGCTGCGCGGTCGCGAGGAGCGCTTCGATCAATCGTTCAAGACCGTCCTGCGCGCGTGGTTGCACGCGCGCGGGTGATCGCGCAAGCGGATATCCGTCCCCGCCACAGCCGGATCGGTAGTGTCCCGAGCCACATGTCGCTCGATCGGTCGCCCCGCACGCCCCACCGGTTCACGCTGGCCGCGCTCCTCGCGCTGGTGCTGACCGGCACGTTCTTCTGGGGGTCTCCGGCCTCGGCCCAGTCCGACGAGGCCGACGCCGCCCGGTGCGCGTTCACCAAGGCCGAAGCCGTCGAGGCGAACGGTGGACCGCTCGGCCAGTCGATCTGGGGCCGGCTCTGCCAGGTGCGCGACGGCAAGCCTGCGTTCCCCGAGGGCGTCGAGATCACGGTCACCCAGGACGGCAAGGAGGTGGCGTCGGCCACCACCGACGACGCCGGGGTCTTCGTGGTCGAGATCCCCGGCAACGGCACCTACCAGGTCGCCCTGGACACCAAGACCCTGCCCAAGGGCTTCGCGCTCACCGACGCCGACCTGGCCACCCTCGGCGCGGTGAAGGTGAACCTCGGCGACCAGCAGGTGACCTTCCGCCTGGGCGAGGACACCCGCGGCAGCCGGGACCTCCAGGACTACCTGACCACCGCCGCCAAGGGCCTGCGCCTCGGACTGATCCTGGCGGTGGCGGCCGTGGGGCTGTCGCTCGTCTACGGCGTCACCGGGCTCATCAACTTCGCCCACGCCGAACTGGTCACCTTCGGCGCCATCGTCGCCTTCGTGCTCAACGACGCGGGCATGCCGTTCTGGCTGTGCATCCCGTTCGCGATCGCGGCCGGCTGCCTCGCCGGCTACACCAGCGACCGCCTGCTCTGGCGACCCCTGCGCAAGCGCAACATGGCGCTGGTGTCGCAGATGGTGGTGTCGATCGGCCTGTCGATCGCGGTCCGCAACATCTTCCTCATCGTCTTCGGCCCCAACAGCAGGCGCTACACGGCGGCGTCCGGACAGCGGGAGAAGGACTTCGGACTGGTCCGCCTGACCCCCAACGACCTCATCATCATGGGGATCTGCGTGGTGGTGCTCATCGGGATCACCTACATGCTCCGCAAGACCCGCCTCGGCACCGCCATCCGGGCCACCGCCGACAACCCGGACCTCGCGGCGTCGTCGGGCATCGGGGTCAACAAGATCATCGCCATCGTGTGGATCATCTGCGGCGGGATGGCGGCGCTCGGCGGCATCCTCTACGGGCTGTCGGTCACCGTCACCTCCGACATGGGCTTCATCCTGCTGCTGTCGATGTTCGCCGCGGTCGTGCTCGGCGGGCTGGGCAACGCCTACGGCGCCCTGTTCGGCGCCATCATCCTCGGCGTCATGCAGGAGACGTCGGGCCTGTTCGTCGACACCGCCTACAAGTTCGTGGTGGCCCTGGCCGTGCTCATCGTCGTGCTCCTCGTGCGACCGCAAGGCCTGCTCGGCACGAAGGAGCGCTTCGGATGAGCTGGCTCGGCGTCTTCCTCCTGGCCCTCCAGACGGCCCTCGGCTTCCCCGCCGCGTCCTACGCCCTGGCCGCCACGGGCCTCAACCTGCAGTTCGGGTACACGGGCCTGTCGAACTTCGGCATGGTCGCCTTCTTGATGATGGGTGCCTACGGCATGGCCATCTCGGCTGACCGCGGCTGGGGCATCTGGGTCGGGTTCGCCCTCGGCATCACCGCGGCCGTCGTCCTCGCCCTGCTGCTCGGCATCCCGACCCTGCGGTTGCGAGCCGACTACTTGTCGGTGGTCACCATCGCCACCGCCGAGATCCTGCGGCTCGTGATCGCCGCCCGCCCCAGCGCCGACCTCACCGGCGCCGCCCGCGGCATCGGCGGCCTGAGCAGCAACCTCGGCTTCTTCAAGCCCAACTTCATCCCCGAGGGCTCCTACGGGATCGGCGACGACTTCGTCTTCAACAGCCGCCAGCTGTGGTCCATGCTCGTCTGCTGGACGCTGGTGCTGCTCGCCACCCTGCTCATCCGGGCCTGGGTGCGCAGCCCGTGGGGCCGGGTCCTGCGGGCCATCCGAGAGGACGAGGACGCCGCCCGGGCGCTGGGCAAGAACGTCGTGGTCTACAAGCTCCAATCGTTCGTGATCGGCGGCGTCATCGGCTCGCTCGCCGGGGCCATGATCGCCCTCGACTCCGGCTCGGTCGGGCCCGCCCGCTGGATCGCCCCGCTCACCTTCGCCCTCTACACCGTGGTGATCCTGGGCGGCGCGGGCACGGTCTGGGGCCCGGTGGTCGGCGCCGTCGTCTACTGGTTCGTGCTCGACTTCGCCGACGGCGCCCTCAACAACCTCTGGTTCGACGTGAGCGACACCACCTCGGGCGCCTTCCGCCTGACGCTCATGGGCATCGGCCTCATGCTGCTCATGGTCTTCCGGCCACAGGGCATCCTCGGCAACAAGAAGGAGGCGTTCGCCAGTGCCCGATGACGCCCTCTCGACCTCCGCCGTGGCCACCGACCCGTTCGCCGACGTGCCCGCCACCCCCGGCGCCCCGAAGCCCGACCCGATCCTCGTGGCCGACGGCGTCCGGCGCCGCTACGGCGGGCTCACCGCCGTCGACGTCGACCACCTCGAGCTCCAGCGCGGCGTCATCACCTCGCTCATCGGCCCCAACGGTGCCGGCAAGACCACCTTCTTCAACCTCCTCACGGGGTTCGACAAGGCCAACGAGGGCACCTGGACCTTCGAGGGCGAGCGGGCCGACGGCGTCCGGCCCCACCACCTCGCCCGGCGGGGCATGGTCCGGACCTTCCAGCTCACCAAGGCGCTCGGGCGCATGACCGTCCTCGACAACATGCTGCTCGCCGGACGCGACCAGACCGGCGAGTCCGCCCTCACGTCGCTCCTGAGGCCGCTGTGGCGCGACGAAGAGGCGGCCAACACCGAGCGGGCCCACGAGCTGCTCACCCGGTTCAAGCTCGACGCCCTCGCCGACGAGTACGCCGCCGGCCTCTCCGGCGGCCAGCGCAAGCTGCTCGAGATGGCCCGGGCCCTCATGACCGACCCGTCGCTCGTCATGCTCGACGAGCCCATGGCCGGCGTGAACCCGGCCCTCACCCAGAGCCTCCTCGGCCACGTCACCGCCCTGCGGGACGAGGGCATGTCGGTGCTGTTCGTGGAGCACGACATGGACGTGATCATGACCATCAGCGACTGGGTGGTCTGCATGGCCGAGGGCACGATCATCGCCGAGGGACGTCCCGCCGACATCGCCGGCAACGACGCCGTCATCGAGGCCTACCTCGGCATCGACCACGGCAACACCACCACGGGCGAGATCCGGTGACCGACTCCACCGACTCCACCGACTCCACCGACCCCACCGATCCCACGGCGGCCCGGCCGCTGCCGCCCGAGGCCGCCGGCCACCTCGAGCACCCCGACACCGGCCGGCCGGTCCTGATGACCGCCACCGACCTGGTGGCCGGCTACCTCCCCGGCGTCGACATCCTCAACGGTGCGTCCCTCGAGCTGCGCCAGGGCGAGCTCGTCGGCATCATCGGACCGAACGGCGCCGGCAAGTCGACGCTCATCAAGGCCCTGTTCGGCCTGGTCCCGGTGCGCAGCGGCACGGTCGTGCTCGACGGCGAGGACATCACGTCGAAGCCCGCCCACGAGCTGGTCGCCCAGGGCGTGGGCTACGTGCCGCAGACCAAGAACGTGTTCCCCTCGCTCACCATCGAGGAGAACCTGCGGATGGGGATCTTCCTCGACCCCGGCCGCTTCGACGAGCGCTTCGAGCGGGTCGTGTCCCTCTTCCCGCTGCTCGCCGACCGGCGGAGGGAACGGGCCGGCCTGCTCTCCGGCGGCCAGCGCCAGATGGTGGCCATGGGCCGGGCGCTCATGACCGACCCATCGGTGCTCCTGCTCGACGAACCGTCGGCGGGCCTCTCCCCCCTCAACCAGGACGAGGTCTTCGCCCGCATCGACGAGGTCAAGGCGGCCGGGGTCTCGGTCGTCATGGTGGAGCAGAACGCCCGCAAGTGCCTCCAGATCGCTGACGTCGCCTTCGTCTTGGACCAGGGCCGCAACGCCTACACCGGCACCGGTCGAGAGCTCATGGACGACCCGACGGTCATCGAGCTCTACCTCGGCACCCTCGCCCGCGACCTGTAGGCCTCGTCTCGCTCGACCTCCGGCGCGGAGGGGGCGGGGCCTCTCGACCCCGCCCCCTCCGGACTGCTGGTCACCGCCCCGGTCTCAGACCGGTGGGTGAGGTCGCCTACTCGCCGACGACGACCTGCTCGTCGACCTCGTAGGTGCCGTCGTCGATGAAGGTGTAGACGTCGTAGGACCCGGCGCTGGGCTCACCGAACTCGGAGAAGTCGAGCGCGCCCGACGCACCGTCGTAGTCGATGTCCTTGTCGTCCTTGAGGAGCGCGAGGCAGTCGGCGTACGTGCTGCACTTCTCGGCGTCGTCGCCCTCGCCGCTGGAGACGTTGATCATCTCCTTGGCGATGTCGAACGGGGCATCGGACTGGGCCTTCTCCGCCGCCAGAGCGAAGAGGACGACGCAGTCGTAGGCCTGAGCCGAGTAGATCGGCGACTCGACGTCGGGAGCGAAGGCCGCGAAGGCATCCGGGAAGAACGACGCGCCGTCCTCGGGCGCCGCCGAGGCGGCGGTGCCGCGGATGCCGGCCGTGGAGGCCGGATCAGCCTTGTCGACCAGCTCGTAGAGCTCGTTGCTCTGGAGCCCGTCGGTGACGTACAGCGGCACGTCGGACGGGCCGGCGCTCTGCTTGATCATCTCGGCGATGACCTTGCCACCGTCTTCGGGGTAGCCGACGAGGACCACGGCGTCGGGCTTGGAGCCGACGATGGTCTCGACCTCGGAGTCGAACGACGTGCCGTCCGCCTCGTAGGTCACGTTCTCGACGATCTTGGCGCCGTTGTCGGTGAGATCCTTGTCGAGGAACTCGACGAAGCCGGTGCCGTAGTCGGTGTTCTGGGCGATGATCGCCACGTTGGCGTGACCGTCATCGGACACGACCTTGGCCAGGGCCTGCGCCTGCAGGTTGTCCGGCGGAGCCGTGCGGAAGTACAGGCCCTCGTCCTTCCAGCCGGTGAGATCCGAGCCGGTGTTCGACGGCGAGCACTGCGTGGTGCCCGACGACACGATGCGGTCGATGACCGACTTCGTGGTGCCGGAGGCCGCGGCGCCCAAGATGGCGTCGACCTTCTCGTTGTTGATGAGCTCGTCGGTCGAGGTGGCGGCGAGGTCGTCGTCGCCGGCGCCGCCGTCGTCCTTGACCACGAACGTGACGTCCTTGCCCAGCACGCCGCCGGCCTTGTTGATGTCGTCGATGGCCATGTTGCCACCCTCGATCATGGGCGGGCCGAGGAAGTCGAGGTTGCCCGACTGCGGGAGGATGGCGCCCAGCTGGAGGGTGCCATCGCCCTCGGTGCGGCCGCCGTTGTCCTCGGGAGCCGTGGCGGTGACCTCTTCGGTCTTGGCTGCGGTGGTGGTGGTCTTCTCGCTGCCGGCGTCCTTGCTGGTCGAGTCCGAGCCGCTGTCGGAGCTGCCGCAGGCGGCCAGGATCAGTGCCAGGCCCGCCGTGACGGCCCCCAGCCGTGCTGCCCTACTGGTCGTTCGCATTCGCTTTCCCCTTCGTTTCGCGAGTTGGTCGCTCGAGGAAACCTAGAACGCCACTGCGGTGCGCGCTCGCGATCCCCCTCGCAGGGGAGCCAGGGCACCAGGGGCCCGACGGCCGCTGCCGTGACCATCCGACGGCCGTACGATGCGGCCATGGCCGACACCTCCCGCGTCTACTTCCGTCAGATCCTCGCCGGCATGGACATCGCCGAGTCGGACCCTGTCGCCCAGCAGATGGTCAACTTCGTGTACCTGATCGGCGACCGGGAGACCGGCGAGGCGGTCGTGGTCGACCCGGCGTACGACCCGCAGGCCATCCTCGACATCGTCGAGGCCGACGGCATGGTGCTCACCGGCGCCCTCGGCACCCACTTCCACGCCGACCACGTGGGCGGCAACCTGATGGGCCATCCCATCGTCGGCATCGCCGAGCTGCTCGACCTGGTGCAGGTGCCCATCCACCTCCAGGCCGAGGAGGTCGACTGGGTGGCCCGCACCACCGGGGTCACCGCGCCGCACCTGGTCGGGCACGGCAGCGGCGACACGGTCATGGTTGGCGAGATCCCCATCACGCTCATCCACACGCCGGGGCACACGCCGGGGAGCCAGTGCTTCCTGGTGGACGGGAAGCTGGTGGCCGGCGACACCCTGTTCCTCAACGGCTGCGGCCGCACGGACCTGCCCGGCAGCGACCCGGAGCAGATGTACTACTCGCTCACCCAGCGCCTCGGGCAGGTCCCCGACGACGCCGTCCTCTACCCCGGGCACCTCTACTCGGAGAAGCCCTTCGCCACGATGGCCGAGACCCGCAGCCGCAACGTCGTCTTCCGACCCGACTCCCTCGACCAGTGGCTGACGATGTTCTCCTAGTCAGTCGTCGGGGCCGGCGCCGACGATCTCGCCGACGGGATCGTCCTCGTCGACGTGGAACGGGACGCTGGTGACGACCGTGTTGGGCCGGTTCCGCAGGCGGGTGCGCAGCACGAGGGCGCTCTGGTTGTGGAGGAGCTGCTGCCACCAGTGCTCGAGGGCGAACTCCGGGACGATGACCGTGACGAAGTCGCCCTCGTGCTGGGCGTCGAGCTCGTCGATGAAGCTCAGGATCGGGCGGGACAGCTCGCGGTAGGGCGAGTACAGCTCGCGCAGGTCCACCGGGATCTGGTGGTCCTCCCACTGCTGCGCGATGCGCTCCTGCTCCTCGGGGGTGGCGACCACGGTGACGGCGATGAGCCGGTCCGGGTTCAGCGACCGGGCGTAGGCGATGGCGGTGAGCGAGCCCTTGGTGACCTTGCCCACCAGCACCACGACCGTGTTCTGGCGGCGGCGCACCTTCTCGCCGGGCGCCGCAGCCATGCGGCGGTCGACCTTGTCGTAGTGGCGGTGGATGCGCCGGAAGACGAGCACGATGATCGGGATCACCACGACGGGGATCCAGGCGCCGATGGTGAACTTCGACACCACCACCACGAGGAGGACGATGGTGGTGGCCGCGCAGCCGATCGCGTTGATCACCAGGCCCCGGCGCCAGTGGTCCTCGCGCAGCTTGAGGTGGTGCTTGATCATGCCGAACTGGCTGAGCGAGAAGCCGGTGAACACGCCCACCGCGTAGAGCGGGATGAGGGCGCTGACCTCGGCCTTGAAGATCACGATCAGCACGCCGGCCATCGCCGACAGGGCCAAGATCCCGTTCGAGAACACGAGGCGGTCGCCCCGGTTGGCCAGCTGCCTCGGCAGGTAGCCGTCGCGGGCGATCAGCGAGCTGAGCCGGGGGAAGTCGGCGTACGCCGTGTTGGCCGCCATGATCAAGATGGCGAAGGTGGCGAACTGGAGGCCGTAGAACCAGATGTTCGTCCCGCCGAAGACGCCGTTGGCCATCTGGGCGAGCACGGTCTGGCCGCCCTCGTCCACCACCGGCTTCATGTGGTGGGCCAGCGTCGAGATGCCGAGGAAGCCGACGGCCAAGATGCCCGCCATCATCGCCAGCGTCTGCGAGGCGTTGCGGGACTCGGGCTTCTTGAACGCCGGGACGCCGTTGGAGATGGCCTCCACCCCGGACAGCACGACGGCGCCGGAGCTGAACGCCCGCAGCAGCACGAACAGCGTGGCCGACGTCATCAGGTCGTGGTTCTCCTCGAAGTGCTTGGCCAGCTCCGCACTCGTGGTCAGCTCCTCGAGGTTGCCGGTGAGCAGCTTGAAGAAGCCGACGATCAAGAAGATGGCGAGCATCGACACGTAGAAGTAGGTGGGGACGGCGAAGACCTTCCCGGACTCCTTCAGGCCGCGCAGGTTGCCCACGCACATCATCGCCACGAAGAACAGGGCCAGGCCGATGCGCAGGGCGTCGTTGTCGTTGAAGTGGAACGCCGAGCCGATGGCGAGCACGCCCGACGAGATGGAGACGGCGACGGTGAGCGTGTAGTCGACGAGCAGCGAGCCGCCGGCGACGAGCGACGCCGTGGTGCTGATGTTCTCCCGGCTCACCACGTAGGCGCCGCCGCCATCGGGGTAGGCGTGGATCGTCTGCACGTAGCTGATGCCGACGATGACCAGCAGGATCACGGCAGCGATCGACAGGGGGACGAGGTAGTTCAGGGCCGTCGGGAACACGACCGCCGTGAGCAGGACGAGCATCATCTCCTCGGTGGCGTACGCCGTGGACGAGACGGCGTCCGACGCGAAGACGGCGAGGGCGACCGGCTTGCCGATGCGCTGATGGCCTTCTTCGCTGGTGGCGATGGGCTTGCCGACGAGGAGGCGCTTGAAGGGAGAGGTCATGGCAGACCCCTTTCCAGGATCGGGCCGAGGCCCGGAGGGTGGTTCAGGTGATGGTGGAGGTGGGGGTGGGGGTCTCTGCGGCCGCCTTGGTGGCGGTCGACACGCGGTCGGCGTGGAACGGGACCGAGGTCACCACGGTGTTGGGCCGGCTGCGGAGCCGGTTGCGGAGCACGAGCGCGCTCTGGTTGTGCAGCAGCTGCTGCCACCACTTGTCGAGCGTGAACTCGGGGACGATGACGGTGAGGAAGTCGTCGTCGTGGCGGTCGTCGAGCTCGTCGATGTAGGCCATGATCGGCCGCGACAGCTCTCGGTAGGGCGAGTAGAGGGTCTGGAGCTCGACGGGGATCTGGTGGCGGTCCCAGTCCTCGGTGATGCGCTCCTGCTCCTCGGCGTTCGACACGACCGACACGGCGACCAGCCGGTCGGGGTGCAGCGACCGGGCGTAGGCCAGCGCGGTGAGGGACCCGCGGCTGACCCGGGCCACCAGCACGATCACCGTGTTGGTCTTGCGGCGCACCTTCTCGTCGGGCTCGATGACCAGCAGCTCGTCCATCGACCGGTAGTGCCGGTTGATTCCCTGGAGCAGCACGACCACCAGCGGAATCACCACCACCGGGATCCAGGCGCCCTCGGTGAACTTCGAGATGATCACCACCATCAGCACGGTGAAGGTCATGAAGCAGCCGAGCGCGTTGACCGCCAGGCCGCTCCTCCACTTCGGCTCCCGCAGCCGGAGGTGGTGCCGGCACATGCCGAACTGCGACAGCGTGAAGCCCACGAAGACGCCCACCGCGTAGAGCGGGATGAGGGCGCTCACCTGGGCTTGGAAGGCGATGATCAGCAGGGCCGCCATGCCCGACAGGATCAGCACGCCGTTGGAGAACACGAGCCGGTCGCCTCGGTTGGCCAGCTGCCGTGGCAGGAACCCGTCTCGGGCGATGTTCGACGACAGCTGCGGGAAGCCGTTGTACGCCGTGTTCGCCGCCAGGATGAGGATGGCGAAGGTGGCGAACTGGAGGGCGTAGTAGAAGAACGTGCCCGACCCGAAGATGTGACCGCCGAGCTGCGACAGCACGGTGTCGCCGTTCTCCACGAAGACCGGGTGCAGGTGGCTGGCCACGTAGCTGACACCGAGGGTCAGCGTGCCGAGGATGACCGCCATCATGATCAGCGTCTGGGCTGCGTTCTTCGAGCGGGGCTTGCGGAACGACGGCACGCCGTTCGACATGGCCTCGACGCCGGCCAGCACCACCGCACCCGAGGAGAACGCCCGCAGCAGCAGGATCAGCCCGACCGAGCCGGTGAGCGTCTTGAGGTCGGCGCCGTGCTCCTCGGCGAACTCATGGGCCAGCCGCTCGTTGCCGGGGATCGTGCCCAGGTGCTGGAAGTGGATCTTGTACATCCCGTAGGCGATCAGTCCGCCGAGCAGGACGGTGTACGCGTAGGTGGGCACGGCGAAGATCTTCCCGGCCTCCTTGAGGCCGCGGAGGTTGCCCACCGACAGCAGCGCCACGAAGAACAGGGCGAGCCCCACGCGCAGCGCGGCGTTGTCGTTGAAGTTGAACGCCGAGCCGATGGCCAGCGTGCCGGCCGACACCGACACCGCGACGGTGAGCGTGTAGTCGACGAGCAGCGAGGCACCGGCCACCAGGCCCGCGGTCTGGCTGATGTTGTCGCGGCTCACGATGTAGGCGCCGCCGCCATCGGGGTAGGCGTAGATGGTCTGGCGGTAGGACGTCGACACGACGGCCAGCAGGATCACGGCGACGACCGCCATCGGCATCAGGTAGCTGTGCGTCTGCGGGAAGCTCACCGCGGCCAGGAGGACGAAGAGGATCTCCTCGGTCGCGTACGCCGTCGACGAGATCGCATCCGAGGCGAACACGGCCAGCGCGGTGGGCTTGCCCAGAGCCTGGTGATCCTGCTCGCTGCTGGCGAGCGGCTTGCCCACGAGGATGCGCTTGAAGATGGACGCCATGGAGATCCTTCGAGCCGACCTGGCGGACCGGGCGATCGTATGGTCCCGGAGCACGCGCGAAGTAGTTCGCCGGCATCTTGGCGCACCCGGGCCCGACCGGCGTGCGAACCGTCCCTGACAGGTATCGGTCAGGGTGCAGTTACGACTCCCACGGGTTTAGAGTCAGCCGCCGTGCCCTCCCGGGCACCAAGGTGAGGTGAGTGCAGTGCACGTCGTCGTAGTGGGATGTGGTCGAGTCGGCTCCGGTCTGGCTCGCACCCTCGAGGAGAGCGGTCACACGGTCGCCGTCGTTGACCGCCGGTCCAAGGCGTTCGAGCGGCTGCCCGACGACTTCGCCGGCAAGACCGTCCGCGGCGTCGGCTTCGACCGCGATCGGCTGAAGGCCGCCGGCATCGAGGAGGCCAGCGCCCTCGCCGCGGTCACCAACGGCGACAACTCGAACATCCTCGTGGCCCGCGTGGCCCGGGAGACCTTCGGCGTCGAGAACGTCGTCGCCCGCATCTACGACCCTCGCCGGGCCAAGATCTACGAGCGGCTCGGCGTGCCCACCATCGCCACCGTCGAGTGGGCCACCGAGCGGGTCCTCCAGCGCATCCTCCCCGAGCGCCCCTCGGCCGAGTGGATCGACGCCAGCGCCAAGGTGTGCCTGATCGAACGCCCGGTCCCACCGAAGTGGGCCGGCCACAAGGTCGCCGAGCTCGACGTCGCCGGCCATGCCCGCATCGCCGTCGTCACCCGCCTCGGCCAAGGGTCCGTCGCCGGGCCCGACACCGTCCTCCAGGAGGGCGACCTCGTCCACGTGAGCGTCGACGGCGGATCCATCGAGTTCTTCGACAAGCACCTCAACGGTGCCCCCACGGGAGGTTCGCACTGATGCGGGTCGTCATCGCAGGCGGCGGCAACGTCGGAACCTTCATCGCCGAGGACCTGGCCAAGGCCGGTCACGACGTCGTCATCGTCGAGGTCGACGCAGACCGCGTCGCCCAGGCCCTCGCCCAGGGCGAACCGGCCGGCGTCGAGTGGATCGCCGCCGACGGCTGCGAGGTCAGCGAGTTCGCCCGAGCTGGCGTCGACAAGGCCGACGTCGTGGCCGCGGTCACCGGCGACGACGAGGACAACCTCGTGATCTCGCTGCTGGCCAAGCAGGAGTTCGCCGTGCCCCGCGTCGTGGCCCGGGTCAACAACCCGAAGAACGAGTGGATGTTCAACGAGATGTGGGGCGTCGACGTCTCCGTCTCCACCCCGCACCTGCTCACCGCCCTCGTCGAAGAAGCCGTGTCGGTCGGCTCGCTCGTGCGGCTGCTGTCGTTCGAGGGCGGCCGGGCCCGGCTGTCGGAAGCGACGCTCGCCCCGGACTCCCCCGCCAACGGCAAGGACCTCGCCGAGCTCGGCATGCCCCGGGACTCCACCGTGGTGGCCATCATCCGAGAAGACCACGTGATCGTCCCCCGCGGCGACACGGTCCTGCGCGGCGGCGACGAGGTCCTCGTCCTCACCACCCCCGACGCCGAAGACGACGTCATCACCACCCTCCTTGGCTAGCGATCCCGATCTGCGGGTGCGCCCCGTTGCCAGGCGCGCCGCCGCCGTGCGACAGTGGGCGTCGTGCTGAAGAACCTCCGCAAGAAGCTCTCCCAGAGCATCGACGACATCGAGGGCGAGCGGCTGACCGGGCGCCTCGCCGACCTCGGCGTCCAGCCCATCGCGGAGGCGCCCACCCGCACCCCGATCCTGCTCGCCGGTGAGGTCCAGGGCCTCCAGGTCGTGCCCCGCGCCGGTTCCCCGTCGCTCGAGGTGACCATCAGCGACGGCAGCGGCCGGGCGGTCGCCGTCTTCACCGGGCGCAAGCGCCTCGGCGGCGTCGACTGCGGCCGCCGCATCGTGGTCGACGGCGTCGCCCGCACCGAACGGGGGCGGATGGTCGTCCTCAACCCCGCCTACACCATCGTCGAGTAGGTCCGGGGCCGGACCGCCCCCAGCCCGACCTGCCGAACGAACGTCCAGGTCGGTAGCGTTGGCGGCCTCATGGCCGCCACCCCCCTCCGCTCACGACGCTGGTTCGTCGCAGCGTGGGTCGTGGCCGTCGGTGCGCTGATCGTCACCGGTGCGGCCTGGCAGCAGGCTCGCGACGACGAGCCCCACCAGGTGACGGCGTCGCTGTCGCTGCCGGCGGTCAAGCCCCCGAAGGTGGAGGGGGCGTGGCCCACCACGTCCACCACCACCACGACGACGGCACCGACGAACCTGGACCCCGCCACCGGCCTCAGCGTCTCGGGACCCATCGGCCCCCCGTGGCCGGACCACTTCACCGCGGCCGACGCCATCGTCGCCAACGTGGCGCTGTACGAATCGCCCGGCAGGCCGGTGCCCACCGGCCGGACGCTGCCGAACCCCACGGTCGAGGGCTTCAAGCTGGTGTTCCTGGTGCGCAAGCAGCAGCGGGACTGGCTCCAGGTGCAGATCAACCAGCGCCCCAACGGCGCCACCGCGTGGATCAAGTCCTCCGACGTCGCCATCCGCACCGTCGACAACCACATCCTCATCGAGCTCGGCGCCAAGAAGCTCACCGTGTTCCACGGCGAGGCGCCGATCTTCACCGCCTCTGTGGCACCCGGCACGGCGTCGTCGCCCACCCCGACCGGTGCCTTCTACACCGACATCCTCACCCGGCCCAGCAACCCCAACGGGCCGTACGGGCCGTTCCAGATCAGCGTCACCGGGTTCTCGAACGTCTACGACAGCTTCGGCGGCGGCAACGGCCAGATCGCCATCCACGGCACCAACCGGCCCGAGCTCATCGGCCAACCGGCGAGCCACGGATGCGTCCGCATGAGGAACGAGGACATCTCGGCGCTGATCCCCCTCGCACGCCAGGGGACCCCCGTCGTCATCGTCGATTGACCGTGACCCTGGATCAGGTCACCTGAGCCGCGGGGCGCAGCATCGGTGCGGCGCGCGGGATCCGGTTCAGCGGGCGTCGGCCCGGCGGACCTGGGCGACGAGCAGGGCGAGCACGGCCGGGTCGGCGCCGAAGCCGTCCATCGTCACGATCTCGACGGTGGGGTGCATGGCCGCCGTGGTGGCCACCAGCTCGGGGATGTCGAGGCTCAGGTGCCGGCCCGGGTAGAGGAAGTACGGGAGCACCAGCACCCTGGTGGCGCCGGCGGCCGCGGCCTGGTGGATGGCGGCGGGGATCAGCGGGTCGGCCAGCTCGAGGAACGCCGCCCACACCGGCATGCCCAGCATCGCCTCGAGGTCGACGGCCATCTTCCGGTGCGCCTGGTTGGCCGCCACGGTCCGGCTGCCGTGGGCGATCAGCACGATGGCGGTGGGTCCGTCGATGTGGGTCTCGCTCATGGCCCGACCGTACCGGCGTCAGCGTCCGACCAGGTCCACGGCTCGCGGGGGAGGCGGTTCGGGTCGAACGTGGCGACGAGCTCCGCAGGGTGCACCGGCCGCGCCTCGTCGAGCAGGCCGAGGGAGCGGGCGAGGCGTCCGCAGACCTCTGCCGGGGTGCGGCCGAGGGCGAGCTGGTCGGCGAGCGTGATGGCGCCGTCGCGCTTGGCGAGGCGCCGGCCTCCCGGGCCGAGCACCAGCGGGACGTGGGCGTAGGTCACCGGCGGGAGCCCGAGCAGGTCGGCCAGGTGGCGCTGGCGTGGTGCCGAGCTGGCGAGGTCGTCCGCCCGGACCACCTGCTCCACACCCTGGGCGGCATCGTCCACCACCACCGCGAGGTTGTACGCGGGGACGCCGTCGTTGCGGCGCAGCACGACATCGTCCACCAGCGCCGTCACCTCGCCGAGGAGGAGATCGGTGATGGTCACCGCCGTGCCCGGACCTCGCAACCGCAGGGCGAGCGGCCGGCCGGACGCGGCCTGGGCCTCCCGCTCGGCGTCGGTGAGATCCCGGCAGGTGCCGGGGTAGGCCCCGTCGGGCAGGGGATCGCCGTGGGGTGCGGCCGATGCCTCGCGGATCTCCCGGCGGGTGCAGGAGCAGGGGTAGGTGACCCCGGCGGCGTCGAGCTGGGCGATGGCCGCCTCGTACCGGTCGAACCGCTCGCTCTGGCGCACGATGTCGCCGTCCCGGTCGAGCCCGAGCGCAGCCAGGTCGGCGAGCTGCGACCGTTCGTGGTCGGCCGACGCCTGGGCGCGATCGAGATCCTCCATCCGCACCAGGAACGCCGACCCCGCAGACCGGGCGAACAGCCACGCCGCCAGCGCCGTCCGCAGGTTCCCCAGGTGCAGGTCCCCCGTCGGCGAGGGCGCGAACCGTCCGGTCGACATCGCCCCAGCCTGCCCGACCCGGACCTCATCAGGTCACGAGCGGCCGCTGGGCGACCACGGTGACCCGAAGGAGCAGGGGTCAGGCGGGTTGGTCGAGGACCTGAGCGGCGACCTTCTCGCGCAGGGCGGGGTCGTCGAGCCAGGAGATCTGGAGGGCCTTCGCCCTGCGGAAGTAGAGCTGGATGTCGTACTCGAGCGTGAAGCCGACCCCGCCGAAGACCTGCTCGCCCATGGCGGTGGTGTTGCGGTAGGTCTGGCAGGCGAACAGCTTCGCCATCGGTCCCAGGGCGGACACGTCCCGGCCCTCGACCGGGCGGCCGTTGGCCAGGGACCAGGCCGCCTCGTAGGCGAGGATGCGGCCGCCGTTGACCGCCGTGGCCGCGTCGGACAGGTAGTGGCTGATGGCCTGGAAGGCGCCGAGCGGCTTGTCGAACTGCTCGCGGTCCTTGGCGTACTGGACCGTGATCTCGAGGGCGTAGGCCGCGCCCCCGATGGCCTGGGCGGCGAGGAACACGAGGCCCTCGTCGAGCACGGCGTCCCACGTGGCCCAGCCGGTGCCGGCGCTGCCGATGCGGTCGGCCTCGGTGACCCGGACGCCGTCGAGCTCCACCTGGTACTGGCAGTCCGAGGCGATGGAGAACATCTGCGTGAGGGTGACGCCGTCGGCCTTCGGGTCGACGAGGAACAGGTCGACGTCGGTCGGCGCGGTGCCGGTGCGGGCGAGGACGACGAGGTGGGTGGCGGCCGCGGCGTAGGGCACGTGCCACTTGGTGCCGGCGAGGACGAACCCGTCACCGCCGGCCGTGGCCGTGGCCGTGGCCTGCACGCCCTTGGGGCCGAAGCCGTTTTTCGGCTCGAGCCACGCCGTGGTGGCGATGGCGGAGCCCTTGGCGATCTGCGGCAGCAGCGCCTCCTTCTGACCGTCGGAGCCGGCTCGGAGCAGCAGCCCCGCGCTCAGCACGGCGCTCACGAAGTGGGGCGACGGGGCGAGCGCCCGGCCCAGCTCCTCGTAGACGACCGCGCCTTCGAGGGCGGTCATGCCGGAGCCGCCGTACTCCTCGGGGATCATGAGGCCGGTGAGGTCGAGGTCGGCGAGCTGCTGCCAGAACTCCGGCGAGTACCCGATGGGGTCGTCCTCGAGGGCGCGCACCTGCTCCAGCGACGAGGCGGTGCTGCACACGCCGCGCACCATCTCTCGCAGCATCGATTGTTCGTCGGAGAAATCCAGATCCATCGGTCAGTCCTCGGGGTTCGGTGCGATCAGGGCTTCCACTGGTCGCCGCGGCGCGCCCAGGGGTTGTCGTCGGGGGCGGTGGGCAGGGCCACGCGCACGGAGCAGTCGGTCTTGGTGTCGCCGTCGACGGCGAGGGTGACCAGCAGCGAAGCCCAGCCGCAGCCGGCCTCGTCGGTGGTCACGCCTTCGACGGCGGCGGTGAACACCATGCGGTCCTTCGGGAACACGGAGCCCTTCATGCGGAACGTCATGCGGCCGAGCCGGCCCTTGGGGCCGGTCCAGTCGGTGATGTAGCGCTCGAACCAGGCGGCCTGGTTGGGCGTGTTCAAGAAGATGTCCCGGGTGCCGTTGCGGTTGACCGCGAAGTCGTGGTCGTGGTGCATCGGCCGCCAGTCGCGGGTGGCGAGGGCGCCGAGCACGACCGTGGTGGCGGTGACGTCGTAGGCCAGCTCGGGGAGGTGATCGCCGGGCGCCACGTCGCCGAGGAGGAGGGTCGTCGTGTCGGTCATGCTGCGCTCCTGCGGTAGCCGAAGCCCGTGTAGCTCTCGACGCCGACGAGCTCGTCGCGCTGGTTGAGGTACTCCACGTCGATCACCCAGAAGCGGCCGCGGCCGAGCTTGGTGGTCTTCGGCCCGCTCACCGAGCGGAGCACCTGGCGGGTGGTGAGGACGTCGCCGGGGCGGACGGGCTCGTGGAAGATGATCGTGTTGTCGGTCATCACCGCCTCGGGCAGGTCGAAGGCGGCCTTGAGGTCGAAGTGCACCTGCAGCGGCAGGGCTTGCTCGGTGCGGCCGGGCGCCCAGTTGTGCGGGCGGAACCAGACCGAGAGCATGGTCGGTGGGGCGATGGGACCGTCGGTGACCTCGGCGGCGACCTCGGGGTCCCAGAACAGCGGGTTGCCGTTCTCGACCGAGGAGCAGCTGGTCCAGATGTAGCCCTGCTCGGCCGGGAACTCGCCGGTCTCCTGGTACTGGTACTCGCCGATGACGGCGGCCACCTCGGGCGGCAGGTCGGCGGTGAGGTCACCGGGGTCGGCGGGAACGGTGGGGTCGGTCGGGTCGGTCACGCGACGGCTCCTTCGGCTCGGAGGGCGGCGATGGCGTCGGCGTCGTAGCCGGCCGCGGCCAGCAGGGCGTCGGTGTCGGTGAGGGTGCTGTCCCGCACGACGGGAGCGGCCTGGTCGTGATCCATCCCGGCCAGGACGAAGCCCACCTGCTCGAACGCGTCGTGGCCGGGGCGGTGGGCGGTGATGACCACGTCGCGGTCGCGGTAGTGGTCGTCCTCGACCAGTTCGGGCACGGTGGCCACCGGCGACACGCACGTGTCGGCCGGGCCGAGCTCCGCGGCCCACTCCTCCATGGTGCGGGTGGCGAAGGCGGAGGCGAAGTCGGCGCGGATCTCGTCCTGCACCTCGTCGTCGAGCTGGTGGGCGAGCCACTGCTCGCAGCCGATCAGCCGGCACAGGTTGGCGTAGAAGTGCGGCTCGATGGCGCCGACGGCCACCCAGCGATCGTCCGAGCAGCGGTAGACGTCGTAGCAGGCGTACCGGCCGGTGAGGATGTTGTGGCCGGGACCCGGGACCGTGCCGGTGGCCAGGTACTCGTCGATGGAGAGCGACATCAGGGCGATGGCGCCGTCGGCCACGGCGACGTCGAGGTGCTGGCCCTCGCCGGTGGCGGTGCGGGCGACGATGGCGGCGAGGATCGAGATCACGGCGTGCATGCCGCCGGCGGCGCTGTCGGCCACGGTCGCGCCCGGGAGGGCGGGTCCGCCCTCGGCGTCGCGGCCGGAGCAGTCGAGGTAGCCGCTGACCGCGAGGTAGTTGATGTCGTGGCCGGCCCACTGGCTCTTCGGGCCGGTCTGCCCGTACCCGCTGGTCGAGCAGTAGACGACGCCGGGGTTCACGATGCGCACGTCCTCGAAGCCGATGCCGAGGCGGGCGACCACACCCGGGCGGAAGCTCTCGATCACCACATCGACCGACGAAGCGAGCCTGAGGAACGCCTCGCGCCCGCCATCGGCCTTGAGGTCGAGCAGCACCCGTTCCATGCCCCGGTGGCCGCCGTACGCGTGGAACGGCGGGACGATCTGCACGCCGGACCGCTTGGGCGTCGGGCCGACCTTGATGACCCGCGCACCGAAGTCGGCCAGCCACCGCGAGGTGCGGGCGGCCGGTCCGACGCTGGCGAGGTCGAGGACGGTGATGCCGTCGAGGGGCGAGGACACGGGCTCAGAAGTTCTTCGGCAGACCGAGGCCGCGTCGGGCGATCACGTTCTTCTGGATCTCGCTCGACCCACCACCGATCGTGTCGATCACCGTGTAGCGGTAGGTGCTCTCGGCCCGGCCCTCCATGGGGGCGACCTCGGTCTTGACCCGCAGCTGGGAGCCGGGGGCACCGAGGTCCATCGACGCGTCGGCGAGGCGCTTGGAGAACTCGGTGGCGAACAGCTTGTACTGCGACGACTCGACGGTGGGCGGGGGCGTGCCCGGCACCTCGTCGGCCTTGACGGACTCGCTCACGACCCGCAGGCCCATCACCCGGGCGACCTCAGCCTCGGTGGCGAGCTGGGCGATGCGCTGGCGCACGATCGGGTCGTCCTTGATGGGCTCGCCGTCGACGGTCTCCTCGCGCACGTGGGTGCACAGCACGTCGAGGCGCTCCTTGATGGGTGCGTACGTGAACATCGTGAAGCGCTCGAGGTCGAGCGCCTGGGAGATGTACTGGAACCCCTTGTTGACCTCGCCCACCACGTAGTCATCGGGCACGAAGACGTCATCGACGAACACCTCGTTGGTGCGCTCGTCGCCCATGGGGACGCCGCCCATGGTGTCGATCTTGTTGATGGTGATGCCGGGCTGGTCGATCGGCACGAGCATCAAGGTGATGCCCCGGTGCTTGTTCTCCGGGTCGGTGCGCACGCCGAGCCAGTACCACTCGGCGAAGTGGGCCGAGGTGGTCCAGGTCTTCTGGCCGTTGAGGATCCAGCCGGTCTGGCCGTCGCGCTCGCCCCGCTCGCCCTTGAGGCGCATGGACGCGGCGTCGGAGCCGGCATTGGGCTCGGAGTAGCCGACGGCGAACTCGACCTCGTTGCAGAGGATCTTCGGGAGGAAGGTCTCCTTGAGGAAGTCGTTGCCGTGAGCGATGAGGGTCTTGCCGATAATGCCGACGCCCTTGCCGATCTGCGGGCCGCCGCGGCCAGCGAGGCGCTCGTTGAGGAGGTACTCGTAGACGCCCTCCCCCTCGGAGCCGCCGTACTCCTTCGGCCAGGTCATGCCCAGCCACCCCATCTCGCCGAGCTTGGCCATGAACGCGCGCCGCTTGGGCGTGTCCACGATCTGGGCCATGTTCTCCCGGGTGACGTCGAAGACATCGGGATCGTCGTTCTCGTCGAGGAAGGCCTCGACCTGCTCGATGAACGTCTGCTGTTCAGGCGAGAACTCGAAGTCCATGGGTGCTCCTGCGCCGGATCGGGGTGCGGTACCGCTGGATCTGACGGGTCGTCAGATCAGCGCAGGATCATACGGCCGGCCCTCCAGGCCGACAAACGGCCCGCGCCCCAGCACCCGCCGAGCGCGACCGGGCGTAGCGTCGAGCCCGCCATGACGGACCGTTCGCACGCCGATGATCGCCTGCCCGCCGGGGAGCTGGGCCCGTGGCTCGACGCCCTCCCGGGCGCCATCGCCGGCGATCACGACGCCGACGTGCCGTGCGGGTCGTGCACCGGGTGCTGCACGTCGTCGCAGTTCATCGCCATCGGTCCCGACGAGGTCGACGCGCTGCGGGCCATCCCGGCCGCCCTGCGCTTCCCCGCCCCCGGTCGCCCGGCGGGGCACGTCCTGCTCGGCTACGGCGAGCGCGGCCACTGCCCGATGCTGGTCGACGGCGCCTGCAGCATCTACGACCACCGGCCCCGCACCTGCCGGACCTACGACTGCCGGGTGTTCGCCGCAGCGGGCCTCGAGCCCGACGATGCCACGAAGGCCGCGATCACCGAGCGGGTCCGGCGGTGGCAGTTCGCCCACGTCAGCACCGACGACGAGGTCCGCCACGACGCCGTGCGCGCCGCCGCCCGCTTCATCGACGACGCAGCGGACCGCTGGCCGAGCGGCACGGTCCCCGCCACCACCACCCATCGGGCCGTCCTCGCCACCCAGATCCACGAGCTGTTCCTGGCCCCCGACCCGTCCACCGGCCGGCCGCGCCGCGTCGACCCCGACCCCGAGCGCATCCTCACCGCCATCAGCGCCCTCCGCCCCTGACCTCAGCCCGGGTGGGCGGAGGCCGCGGGGTAGCGCGGGACGTCGACGACGACGGTGCCGACCACGCGATCGTGGAGGCCCCGATGGGCCGGATCGAGGAGGATCGGCCCGAAGCAGACGGCGATCCAGATGTCGCTGACGGTGCTGAGCCAGGTGAGCTGCTCGTACGCGACGAACGGCATCAAGGCGAACACCAGCACCTGCGGCCACCAGGCCACCAGGTAGCGGACGAGGGCCACCCGCCAGCCGGGGGTCGCCTGCTCCGGGGCGTCGAGCAGGACGACACGCATCCGCAGGACCAGCATCCCCGCGGTGCCGCCGAACGCCGCCACCAGGAGGACCGCGCTCACCAGGCTGGATGCGAGGACGAACACCTGGGCGCCGCCCACCGAGGCACGGGCGATCACCGCAGTGACCAGACCGAACGCCAGCGATTCCATCAGGTAGGCGGCGAACCGCCGCCAGCGGGCCGACAGGGGCAGCGCCATCGCCTCGAGCGGCACGCCGCCCCAGGGGAGCCGCACCGCTCGCGGCGCCGCGGTCACCTCGCCGGGCACGGACGCCGGCACGCCTCGACGGCGGCCGCCGCGCCGGGTCTGGGCGACCAGGTGCTCGATGTGCTCCGTCTCGGCCGCCGGGCCCTGGAGCTCCGGACCGACGAACGCGTGGAGGATGCCGGCATCGGCCAGGTCGGCGGACAGCACCTCGCGCTGGGACCTGGTCAGGTCACCGATGTCGAACCCTGCGAGCGTGTCGCCCCAGTCGTCGCCCTGATCGTCCATCGGCCCTGGGATCAGCCGATCACGCCAGCGGCGCGCAGTGCATCGATGCGGTCCGAACCGAGGCCCAGCTCGGCGGCGAGGACCTCGTCGGTGTGCTCGCCGAGCCACGGGACCCGCGTCTCGGGTCCCTCGGCCACCTTCGACAGCTTCACCGGGTTGCCGGGCACCAGCACCGGCTCGTCGACCCCGTCGCTGCGCGGCATCTCGACGACCATGTTGTGGAGCACCACGTGCGGGTCGTTGATGATCTCCGGTGCGGTCTGGCTCGGCCCAGCGGCGATGCCGGCCGCAGCCAGCTCGGCGGAGGCCTCGGCCCGCGTGCGCTGCGACGACCACGCCTCGACCGCGGGCCGGATGACCTCGTCGAGGTTCGGCTCCCAGCCGTAGCGGTCGGCGAAGCGGGGGTCGTCGTGCCACTCCGGTCTGCCCACCAGGTCGGCGAGCTTCGTGAACTGGTGCTCGCGCACGACCTGCATGACGACGTAGCCGTCGGAGCAGCGGAAGCCCTCGCAGATGAGGCCGAGCGGCTTGTCGGGCTCCTGGCGCGCGCCGAGCGACCAGAGGTTCATGACCAGGTCGGTCATGGCGACCATGGCGTCGAGCATGGCCACATCGACGTGCTGGCCCTCGCCGGTGCGGTCCCGGTGGCGCAGCGCGACGAGGATGCCGATGGTGGCGAACAAGGCGCTGCTGATGTCGCCCAGCGCACCGACCGGGATGGTGGTCGGCGGGCCGTCGGGCGTCTTGTAGGCGTAGATGCCGGACATGGCTTCGACGATCGAGGCGTAGGCGGCCCAGTCCCGGTAGGGGCTGTCGCTGCCGAAGCCCGACAGCGACACGTGGATGACCTCGGGGTGGCGCTCGGCGATGACGTCGTAGCCCAGGCCCAGGCGCTCGAGCGTGCCCGCCTTGAAGTTCTCCGCCACCACGTCGAAGTGCGGGACCAGGTCGAGGAACAGCTCCCGACCCTCCTCCGCCTTCAGGTCGATGCCGACGCTGCGCTTGTTGAAGTTGTTCCGCAGGTACGTGGCGCCGACCTTGCGACCCTGCGGGTCGAGCATGAACGGGCTGGACCCGCGCCCGGAGTCGCCCATGGTCGGGTGCTCCACCTTCACCACGTCGGCGCCCAGCCGCGCCAGGAGCTGGGTGGCGTAGGGCAGGGCCTGCATCTGCTCGGCGGCGAGGATGCGGATCCCCTCCAGGGGCTTGCCGTGGCCGGCTGCGCCTTCGTTGGCGATGTCTCCGAGCTTCAACGCAGCCCCCGTGTCGTGATCCGGGCGCTCAGGTTAGAAGGGCCGGCCGACCCCTGATCCATCCGGATCAGCCGTAGGCCAGGATCCAGCCGCCTTCATCGAAGGACTCGTCGGACAGCGGGACCAGCAGGAGGCCGTCGCCGATGGCGAGATCGCCGACCTTCCCGGCGGTGTAGTCCGGCTCCTCGCCCGGGTCGGTGATGTCCACGATGATGTCCCGGGTCCAGGTCGATCCGCCGGTGGCGACATCGAAGCCGTACACCTTCCCCAGCCAGCTGGAGATGTAGGTGCGGCCGGCGTTGACCACCGGGGATCCCTGGAAGTAGCCGTCGCCGCCCTTGCTCCACTTCAGCTCACCGGTCGCCCAGTCGACAGCGCGCAGCGTCACGTCCCCGAGGTCGTCGACGTCGTAGAGCGCGGTGGGCCCGGTCACCGCCGGCGGCTCGGTCCCGAGCGGCGAGCCCTTCGCGGCACCCGTGGCCTGGTCGAGGATCGTGGCGTACTCCTCAGCGGTGTCGGTCACCCACATGCGGCCCGACGCCAGCGTCACCCAGGCGTCGCCGCCCTGGCAGCTCGTCTTCTTCCACGACGGCTGCCCGCTGAGGGTGATCCGGCGGGGACAGCCGTCGGACAGGTAGATGCCCGTCGCGTCGACCGCCGGCGGCGCCCAACCGCCCACCGGCTGCGCCCCCCGCCAGCGGATCGCACCGTTGGCGGCGTCGAGGGCCAGGAGCCCGTCCTCGCCCCACGAGTACACCCGCCCGCCGTAGACCGCGGGCCCCCGGTCGCCGATGATGAGGCCACCGGGCTGCGCTGACCACGCCAGGCTCCCGGTCGCCGAGCTGTAGGCCCGGATCCGGTCGTCGTTGCTGGCGACGAAGATCCGGCCTTCGTCGTAGGTCATGCCGGCGACGTCCACGGCACTCGAGATCTCCCGCGGTCCCCAGAGGACGGCCCCGTTCGACGGGTCCAGCGCGACGAGCGAGAGCGCTTGGCTGGTCTGTCCCTCGGGGACCGCCCACACGAGCGCGTAGATCCGGCCGTCGCCCACCGTCAGCTGGCGCACCATGCCCGGGAACTTCTTCTTCCACTTCAGCGCCGGGGAGGCGGGGACCGTGCCGTTGGGCTGGACGCCCGTGTGGGAGGCGTTGCCCTGGAAGGTGGACCAGACGACCTCGGCCTTCACCGTGACGGGACCGACCGACGCGGCGGCACCGTCCCGGTTCACGTTGAACGCGACGAGTGAGAACGAATAGGCCTGCCCGTTGGTCAGGCCGGTCACCACCGCCGACAGCGCCGACGCGGCCAGCGGCCGATCGGCGCCCTGCTGCACGCCGCCCTTCAGCACCCGGAGCGTGTAGCCGGCGATCGCCACGCCGTTGGTGGCCGGCGCCTTCCACGCGAGGGTCGCCTTGGCGTCGCCGACCCGTGCGGTGAACGCGGTCGGCACGCCGGGAGCCGGGAAGCGGGTGGCGTAGGCGGGGAGCCCGAGGAGAACCTCGGCCAGCGCCTCGAAGCCGTCGGCCTGCACGAGCGCCGTGGCGTCCGCAGCCTCGGTGCCGGTCGGGATGCGGTGGAGGAGCCCCCGGTAGGCCAGCACCATGTCCACGGTGGGGGCCTGCTTGCGCTGGTACTCGCTGGACTGCGAGAACCCGACCATGACCACGC
The DNA here is from genome assembly GCA_025463265.1 of Ilumatobacteraceae bacterium. GTDB lineage: Bacteria > Actinomycetota > Acidimicrobiia > Acidimicrobiales > Iamiaceae > Aquihabitans. The sequence goes on along the minus strand of JAOBWH010000169.1, from coordinate 59,396 downwards.
CCCGGCTCGTGCCCTTGTTCAACTTGTTGATCCAGTAGGCCCGGCCACCCGGATCGGCTGCCCGGCCGAACACGTTCTCGAACGCTCGATCCACGAACCCCGCGTTCGACAGCGACCCGTACCGGCGCGTGAACTCCGACGACCCCGCGAAGTTCCCCGAGATCTTGTTCAATGTCCACCCGGCGGCCGACTTCCCGACCCAGTACTCCAGGCCGCTGATGTCCGGCACCCGCTGGAAGTAGGCCGTGTAGAGCCGGGTCACGTTGCCGGACCGCGCCGGAGGCTCACCGAGGTGGGCGATCCCGTCGACCACGTCAGCGGCGGACTTCGACCCGTCCGCGAGCCCGGTCAGGTGGGGCGCCACCTCGCTGGAGGTGGGGGTGCGGCCCTGGAAATCCCGGTACTGCTGGCGCACCAGTGCATCGGCGGATCGGAAGGGGGCGATGTTCGACGCCGCCGCGCCCGCCGGCAGGGCCGACATCGTCACCGGCACTGCCACGACCGCTGCGGCCAACGCCGCCATGGCCAGTCCCACAGCCCTTGCGCGCATGCGCCGCATCACGCCGTCCCCCCGGTCGACCCCTGGTCCGGCACCCACGGTGCGAACCCGTCCGAGCCTAGGCGTCACCGGCACCGCCGTCCCCCCCCCCACCAACGCCAGCCCGGGGCGTGGCGCTGGCCCGCCGCACCCTCAGCGGTGCTCGTCGACGGTGATGCTGCTGTCCGCCATGAGGGCGAGGCCGATGGCGACGACCTGGTCGTGGTCGATGACCGTGCCCTGGAGGGCCTTCGCCCCGACGACGTCGGCGATGGTCGAGCCCTGCAGGCGTGCGCGTTCGAGGTTCGCGCCGGACAGGTCGGCTCCGGTCAGGTCGACGTCGTGCCAGCGGCTGCCCGGGACCTGGGCTCGGTAGAGGTCGATCTTGACGGCGGTCCCGCCGGACACTGCGAGGCGCTCCGCTCGCACCGTGCGGAGGGCAACCTCATCGAGCTGGCAGTCGGTGAAGCGGACGTCGGCCAACGTGGCCCCACCGAGGTCGGCGCCGCTGAAGCGGCAGTTGGTGAACGACACCCGGCTGAGCGACAGCTCCTCGAGCACGGCTCCGGCGAAGTCGGTGTTGGCCACGACCACGTCGGTCAGCTCCAGGCGTCGGAGGTTGGCTCCGGTGAACCGGGCGGCGGAGATGGTGGAGCGGCTGATGTTGACGTGCTCGGCATCGGCGCCCACGGCGTACCCGCTGATGGCCGACTCCGACCACCCGTCGTGGTCCTGGAGGCCGTCGAGCTCGACCTCGTCGAGGTCGGTCACCACGATCGGCCCCCGCACCTCTTGGTTCGCTGGACGGCGCGCCCCAGCCCCGGTCGATCGCCTCGCAGCACCCATGGCCCACATCATGCCCACCCCGACCGACAGCCCGGCCGGTCAGGTCGCCGCCCGAAGGCCTGTGGCGGATCTGACGGGTCGTCAGATGTGGGCGTAGCCTGATCGGCATGCGTGGGATCATCAGCTACGGGGCGTACCTCCCCCACCGCCGCCTCGACCGGACCGCCATCGCGGCCGTGGCCGGGACCGGCGGAGGCAAGGGCACCCGGACCGTCGCCAGCTACGACGAGGACACGACCACCCTCGGCGTCGAGGCCGCCCGCCGGGCTCTGCGCTCGACGACCGCCCGCCCCGCCGCGCTGTGGTTCTCCACCGTCACGCCGGCCTACGTCGACAAGACCAACGCCACGACGGTGCACGCCGCCCTGCTCCTGCCCGGCGACGTGATCGCCGCCGACTTCGGCGGCGCGGTCCGTTCCGGCATCGCCGCCTACCGCAGCGCCCTCGCCGGCGGACCGGCCGCGCTCGTGGTCACCGCCGACATCCGCACCGGCCTCCCCGGCAGCGCCGACGAGGCGGCCGGCGGCGACGCCGGCGCCGCCCTGTTGATCGGCGACGAGACCGACGGCCCCGTGCTGGCCGAGCTCATCGGGTCCGGCACGGCCACCGATGAGTTCCTCGACCGCTGGCGCACGCCGGGCGACGGCCGCTCGAAGCAGTGGGAGGAGAAGTTCGGTGAGGGCAAGTACGTGGCCCTCGGCCAGGCCGCCCTGCGCGACGCGCTGAAGGACGCCGGCATCGAGGCCGACCGGGTCGACGCCCTCATCGTCGCCGGCACCCACGGCCGGGCCAACAAGACCGTCGCCAAGAAGTCGGGCATCGATGGGGCCAAGGTCGTCGACGATCTCTCCAGCACGATCGGCAACCCGGGTGCCGCTCAGGCCGGTGTGGTGCTCGCCGCCACCCTCGACACGGCCGCCCCCGGCCAGGTGATCGTTCTGCTGTCCCTCGCCGACGGCGCCGACGCCCTCGTGTTCAAGACCACCGAGGCCATCGCCGCCTTCGCACCGGACGAGCCGGTCGCCGACCAGGCCGCCGCGGGGGCTCCGGTGCCCTACGGCAAGTTCCTCGCGTGGCGCGGCCACCTGTCGCCCGAGCCGCCCCGCCGCCCGGAGCCCGCTCGCCCGTCCGCCTCGGCCGCCGGCCGCAGCGAGGACTGGAAGTTCGGCTTCGTCGGCGCCAGGGACCGGTCCTCGGGTGCCATCCACCTCCCGCCCTCGCGGGTGTCGATGGAGGGCGGGGCCGTCGACGAGATGGACCCGATCCCCATGGCCGACGTCCAGGGCACGGTGGCCACCTACACGATCGACAAGCTCGTCTACTCGCCGAGCCCGCCGGTGGTGTTCGCCATCGTCGACTTCGACGGTGGCGGCCGCGCCCCCATCGAGCTCACCGACGTCGACCCGAAGGCCGTGGCCATCGGCGACCGCATCGAGATGACGTTCCGGAAGCTGTTCACCGCCGACGGCATCCACAACTACTTCTGGAAGGGCCGCCCGGTCCCCGGCCGAGCGCCCGCCCCCGACGGCGCCGACGAGAAGGAGGCCTGACATGGCCAGCCACGGCATCAAGGACCGCGTCGCCATCGTCGCGATGGGCTGCACGCCCTTCCGCGAGCACTGGGACAAGGGCGTCGACGACCTTGCGCTGGAGGCCAGCAACGAGGCGTTCGCCGCCGCCGGCATCACCAAGGACGACGTCGACGCCTACTGGCTCGGCACCGCCCAGTCCGGCATGAGCGGCATCACCCTCTCCCGGGCGCTCCAGCTCCAGGACAAGCCGGTCACCCGGGTCGAGAACTACTGCGCCTCGGGCTCAGAGGCCCTCCGCCAGGCCTGCTACGCGGTCGCCTCCGGTGCCTACGACGTGGCCATGGCCGTCGGCGTCGAGAAGGTCAAGGACTCTGGGTACCAGGGGCTCAACGCCTTCCCGATCCCGAACGACGGCACCACCCGCACCCTCACCGCCGCCGGCTCGTTCTCCATGGTCGCCCCGGCCTACGCCGCGAAGTACGGCGTGCCGATGGAGCAGCTGAAGCGCACGCTGGCCCGCATCGCCAGCAAGAACCACTACAACGGCGCTCGCAACCCGCGCGCCCAGTTCCGCCGCGAGATGAGCGTCGACCAGATCTGCGCCATGCCCAACGTGGCGGGCGACCTGTCCGTGTTCGACTGCGCCGGCGTGGCCGACGGCTCGGCCTCGGCGATCGTCGTGCGGGCCGAGGACGCCTACGACTACACCGACAAGCCGATCTTCGTGAAGGCGCTGAGCTTCATCGCCGGCAACGGCTCCGGCCTGGTCGACCCGGGCTACGACTACACCTGGTTCCCCGAGATCCACGCCTGCGCCAAGGACGCCTACGCCCAGGCCGGCATCGACGATCCGGTGAGCCGCATCGCCATGGCCGAGGTCCACGACTGCTTCACGCCCACCGAGCTGGTGCTCATGGAGGACCTGGGGTTCTCGGAGCGGGGCATGGCCTGGAAGGACATCGAATCCGGTCGCTTCGACCTGGACGGCGAGCTGCCGATCAACCCCGACGGCGGCCTCAAGAGCTTCGGCCACCCGGTCGGCGCCTCGGGCCTGCGGATGATGTTCGAGGCCTACCTCCAGCTGCGCCGCGAGGCCCCCGAGGACCGGACGATCTCGTCGATCGCGGGCGACCGGAACCTGGCCCTCACCCACAACCTCGGCGGCTACCCCGGCGAGATGGTCAGCTTCGTCTCCATCCTCGGCGCCGAGCAGGACTGACTCAGCCCTCCAGCAGGATCACATCGCACCGGATACCCGGCGCCGTGGCCATCGCCCGGTCGTAGGTGACCAGCTCGAGCTCGAGCACCTCGGCCAGCGCGACGAAGGTCGCGTCGTAGGCCGTGAGGTTCTGCCGGAGCTGGAGCACCCGCTGGTGGAGCCCTTCCATCCCGAAGCGGGGGATCGGCATGGCCTCCAGGTCCCCCGCCGCGACCACGAGCCGTGGTTCGTCGATGACGCCTCCGAGCCACAACCCGCGCAGGCCGTGGAGCACTTCGGCATCGGCGATGTGCGGCACGACGATGTCCGTTCCGTATGAGGCTTCGACCGCGTGCTGCTGACCGGGCATCCTGACGAGGAGCGGGAGCAGGGCGGAGGAGTCAAACACCTGCGTCGTTCGCATCGTCCTCCCAGCGGGCGCCCATCAGGTCGGCGAGCTTCGCATCGCGTTCGTCGTGGCCTGCCTTGATCAGTGCGACCGTGTCGACCCCCACGACGGGTGGCATCGATGCTCGGTGGGCCGCCGCCTGGTCGAGCCATTCATCCATGGTGAGCTTCTCGGTCATCTCGGTGAGCTGCTCCAGGAGGTACTGCTGGAGGCTCTGGCCGCTGCGCTCCGCCCGCTCGATGAGCTTCCGGTGCACCGGCTCGGGCACGTCTCGGATGGTGATGTTGGGCATGATTGCAGTTTGCATGCACCGAGCATGGTGCGCAACGGGGTTGAGCTCAACGCCGGATGAGTGGCACCCGCCGATGGGTGCGCCGGTGCGGTGTCGGGCTCCGGGCTCGACCGGGCTGACCCAGTTCAGGGGGCGACGACGAGCTTGCCGCCGTCGGCGCCGGCCAGCAGCCCGGCGAACGCGTCCGGGAGGTGCTCGAGCGAGACCGTGCCCTCCACGAACCCCTCGAGGTGCAGGCCGTGGGCGCTGAGCACGTCGATCGTGTCGGTGAAGTCGTCGCGCTGGTAGTAGAGCGCGTACCGGACGTCGAGCTCCTTGTTGAGCCCCGTGTAGGGGAACGTGGCGTCGTCGGCGATGCACACGCCGACCACTACGACCCGCCCGTCGACCGCGGCGATGTCCATGGCCTGGCGGATCATCCCCGGCCGGCCGGTGCACTCGAACACCACCGAGGCGCCTGTCATCGTCACCTCGAGCAGGTCGAGCTCGTCGACCAGCGGGTCGAGCGTTCGGGTGGCGCCCAGCTGGGCGGCCAGCGCCCGCCTGCTCGCCGACGGGTCCGATGCGGTGATGTGCTCGACGCCGAGCTGACGGGCCCAGGCGATGATCGCCAGGCCGATAGGACCGGCCCCCAGGACCACGACGGTGTCGACCGCCGTGAGCCCGCCCCGGCGCACGGCACGCAGCGCGACGGCCATGGGCTCCACCAGCGCCTGCTCGGCGCCCGTCACCGCGGCGGGGAGCCGGTAGACCTCGTCGGCCTGGGCCACCACCAGCTCGGCGAACCCGCCCGGCCGGCCGAGCCCGAGCAGCGCGAATCCGTCGCAGTGATCGGCCCGGCCCCGGACGCAGTGGGCGCACCGCCCGCAACCGGTGAACGGGCGCACCGCGACGGTGTCCCCGACCCGGTACGCACCGGCCTCGACGCCCGCACCGACGGCCTCGACGGTGCCGGCGATCTCGTGGCCGAACGTCGTGCCTGCGGGCGCGACCGCCGTGGCGACGTGCAGGTCGGTCCCGCATATCCCGCACCCGGTCACCCGGATCAGCGCCTCCCCGGCCCCCGGTTCCGGGTCCGGCAGCTCCACGAGCTCGAGCTTGGGACGATCCTCCGACAGCACGACCGCACGCATGCGCCGCAACGTACCGGAACGATCCCGGCCGAGACGCGCCGATCGGGTCACCTGAGCGGCAGCGGGCGCGGCGCAGGTGACCCGGTTCAGCGGAGTGGGTCAGTCGACGAGGGCCACCTCGACGTCCGAGGTGCCTTCGGGTTCGGGTTCGAGTTCGATCGAGTGCTCGAGGATCTCGAGCTCTTCGATCTCCTCCAGCGAACCGTCCGCGGCGTGGTGCTGGGCTGGGGTCCAGAAGAAGGCGGCGAGCCCGGCCAGCACCGAGATGCCGGCGGCGATGAAGAGCGCCTGGCTGAGGCCGTCGACGAACGCCGTCCGGGCGACCGCCATGATCTGCTCCCCGGCGGCCCCCGCCTGCGAGGCCACGACTGATGCTCCGCCGATGCCGGAGTTGACGGCCTCGGCCGCCTGCGGCGGAAGGGCATCGGCCGAGGAGCCGAGGCCCGCCCGGTAGCCGGCGGACAGGACGCTGCCGATGAGGGCGATGCCCAGGGCACCGCCGAACTCGCGCACCGTGTCGTTGAGGGCGGAGGCCACACCCTGCTCCTCGACCGGCAGGGAGGCGGTGATGGCGGTGGTGGCGGGCGTCTGGGCCAGGCCCATGCCGACGCCGAGGACCAAGAAGCCGGGGAGGACCGACCAGTAGCCACCGGAGACCGACGCCATGGAGGCCATCATGGCCAGGCCGGTGGCGAACAGGCCCATGCCCACGGTGAACATCGCCCGGTAGCCGATGCGGGAGGCGATGCGGGGGGCGACGGTGGACAGCGGCATCATCACGACGGCCATCGGCATGAGGCTCAGCGACGCCTTGATGGCCGAGTAGCCGAGGACGGCCTGGAGGAACTGCACGATCACCAGGAACAGTCCCATCATCATGGCGAACAGCACCATCAACACGATGGAGGCCGACGCGAGCGAGCGGTTCCGGAAGACCCGCAGGTCGAGCAGCGGGGTCTCGACCCGTGATTCCCACCAGGCGAACCAGGCGGCGCCGAGGATGCCGACGGTGAGGCCGAAGACGGTGAGCGGGTCGGACCAGCCCGCCTCGGGCCCTTCGTGGACGGCGAGCACCAGGCCGCCGACGGCGAACGCCGACAGGAACGAGCCCAAGGTGTCGAACTGACCCTCGTGGTCCTCGCGGGAGGCGGGCACCACCTTGAAGGTCAGGGCGAACGCAGCGGCGGCGAGGATCGTGGGGGCCAGGAAGACCCAGGGCCAGGTGAAGTTGTCGACCACGATCGAGGAGCTCAGCAGCCCGAGGATGCCACCGGCACCGGCGAAGCCGGCCCAGACGCCGATGGCCCGGTCGCGCTCCTCTTCGGGGAACGTCGAGGTGATGACCGACAGGGTGACCGGCATGATCATGGCGGCGGCGGCGCCAGCGACGATGCGGGCGACCAGCAGCTGGTTCACCGATCCGGAGAAGGCGGCCGCGACGTTGGCGAGGACGAAGACCACCAGACCGGTCATCAGCACCTGCTTGCGCCCCCAGCGGTCGCCGATGGCGCCGATGGGGAGGAGCAGGGCGGCGAGGGCGATGGTGTAGCCGTTGATGACCCAGAGCAGCTGGCTCTGGGTCGCACCGAGGTCGGCGGCCAGCTGGCCCTGGGCCACGTTCAGCCCCGAGACCGACGCCACGACGGCGATGAGCCCGGTGCACACGGCCACGAGCACCCAGGTGCGGCGGCGGGCCTCCGCCGCCACGGCCGGATCAGGTGGGGCGTCTCGGTTGGGGGCGATGGCTTCGGTCGACATCGGGAACTCCTCGTGGTCTCGCTACAGTACGAGACGGTAGCGTCTCTGTAGTACGAGACGGTACCGTACTGTTTCTCGGAGGACAAGCCCCTGGGTGTGAGACACCCGTCACCAGTACGATCGAGATCAGCCATGGACGCCCGCATCGAACGAACCCGCACCGCCGTCATGGAGGCCGCTACCGAGCTGCTGCTCGAGGGCGGGCCGAGCGCCATCACCATGGACGGCGTGGTCGCCCGCTCTGGCGTGGCCAAGTCCACGCTGTACCGCCACTGGCCCACCCGCGACGCGCTGGTCATCGCCGTGTTCGGCCACATCGCCCCGAACCTCCCGTCGCCGGATCCGACGCTCACCTTCGAGGAGGGCCTGCGGGTCCTGGCCCACGAGTTCGTGGCCATCGTCAGCGACCCCTACTGGAAGCGGCTGATCCCGGCGATGCTGCTCCTGAAGTCCGAGATGCACGAGATCGAGGAGCTCAACGCAGACCTCCAGCAGCACCAGAACGACGTGGTCACGCCCGTGCTCGAGTGCGGGGTGCACGAGGGCTGGCTGCCCGAGGGCTTCGACGCCCAGTGCGTGTCCACCCTCCTCATCGGTCCGATCCTCATGGCCGCCCTCACCGACTCCACCCCGCTGACCGCCGAGTTCGCCGACCACTGCGTCGACCACTTCCTCGCCGGCGTCCGGGGCACCACCGCCGTCGACGCCTGAGCGCCGGTCGACGCCCGAGCGTCAAGCGCCCCCTCGCACCCTCGTCGCGGTCAGCTGGGGAACGGGGCGACCGTCGAGGTCAGCGGGGCGTCGATGTCCTTCGCCCAGTCAGCGGCGTAGGCCGCCACCCGGCTCGGGTCGGCGGCCGGGGCCAGGAACTGCGTGGTCCGACGGCCGGTGACCGTGGCCGCAGGCGCGGAGCGCGGGTCGGTGTTGCCGATGGCCGTCTGCACGTACGAACCGGCGGCCCCGAAGTACGACCCGTCGCCCCAGCACTGCGTCTCCCGGGGCAGCGACTGGTCCCGGTAGAACTGTGTGGTCCCGGACTTGAGGTCGCCCTGCGAGGTGGTGAACGTGTTGCGCAGGTAGATCCGCCCCTGGGGCCCGTCGACCGCCTCCCACGTGGGCAGCGCGGTGCTGATCGAGTCCGAGGAGCCGTCGATGGTGACGCCGCCGGGCTTGGTGGAGCTGCGGTACGTCATGCCCTTCGCCGCCGAGCTGAAGTCGACGAAGTCCATGATCGCCGGGATGGGGTGGACGCGGAGGCTGGTGATGACGTCCTCGCGGTCGCGGTACATGAGGTGCGTCCGCTGGGTGAGCGGCCCGCTGTTGGCGCCGACGTAGCTCCGGACGGCGCGGACCGGGCCGTCGATGTTGGCCACGAACGCGCCCTCCTCGGCGGCGAAGGTGGCGTTGCTCCGCGAGCAGGTGTCGGTGGAGAACTGGTTCTTGTGGCCGTCGAGCACGTCGACCTGCGACGCGCCGGGCGCCCGCACCTGCCAGCTGATCTCCTTCCAGCGGTCGGAGAAGGTGATCGAGTACGAGGGCGTCGTGACCTTCGAGGTCTCCGGGTTCGGGCCCTCTGCCCGCTTGTAGGTCGTCTTGTAGTCGCCAGCGGTGAGGGTGAAGTCGTAGTCGACGTAGTCCTTGCCGGCCGCCGGGTCGAGGCTGCCGTCGGAGCGGAACAGGTAGATCCACCCCTTCTCGGACGAGGCCCGCGGGTCCGCCACCTCGACGCGCAGGCCGCTCCCGGTGACCGCGCCGGTCGGGTTCGCCGTGCCGCTGGGCGCGGCGCCGCCGGCGTCCGATGCCATGAACACCACCTCGTCGTCGGCGTCGACCTTCGGGTTGGGGTCAGCACCGACCCAGGTGTCGGGGTCCGCGTACTGGAGCGCAGTGGGACCGCCGGTGCCGTTGCCGTAGACCGAGCCCGCCACCCCCGGCGTGGCGTTGCTCGACGGCTGGGAGCCGAACAGGACCACCCGGCGCTGGTCCACCTGCACCGGAACCTGCTGCCAGGCCCCCGACAGCCACCGGAACGCCACGACCCGCTCGGGAGCGACCCCGCCGAACCGGTTGAGCTTCGAGCCGGTGAGCACGACGGGCGCGGTCGGGCGGGTGAGCGAGCTCGTCGGGGCGTCGCAGCCGGCGAGCACGGTGACCGCAAGGCCACCTGCGAGGCCCAAGGCCAGCAGTCGTCGCATGTTCATGGGGAACCGTCCGATCCGCCGTGCGTCACTCGGTCCGTCAGCGGTAGAGCGCTTCGATCTCGGCTGAGTAGTACGAGTTCACGCCCCGGCGCTTGAGCTTGGAGGTGGGGGTGAGCAGCTCCGAGTCTGGCAGCCACTCCTCGCCGAGCACCTTCACCTTCTTCACCCGCTCGGCGTTGTTGAAGTTCGCCATCACGGACTCGAGGCCTGCCTCGACCTCGGCGATGACGTCCGGGTGGTCGGCGAGCTCGGCGAGCGACAGGTCGCCGAGGCCGTGCTGCGCCGCCCACGCCGGAGCGGTGTCGGGGTCGAGCACCACGAGCGCCGAGACGAACGGGCGCTGGTCGCCGATGGCGGCGGCCTGTCCGACGAGCGGGATCATCTTCAGCGCAGCCTCGAGGTTGGCGGGGCTGATGTTCTTCCCGCCGGCGGTGATGATCAGCTCCTTCTTCCGATCGACGATCTTGAGGTAGCCGTCCTCATCGAGCTCGCCGATGTCGCCGGTGTGGAGCCAGCCGTCGGCCGACAGCGCCTCATCGGTCTTCTCCGGATCGTCCAGGTAGCCCTGGAAGACGTGGGGGCCCCGGCAGATGACCTCGCCGTCCTCGGCGATGCGGACCTCGGTGCCCGGACAGGCCGGACCGACGGTGCCGGGCTTGATGCGCTCGGGCGTCCACGTCATGAGGCCGGTGTTCTCCGACATGCCGTACACCTCCGACAGCGGCACGCCGATGGCGCGGAACCAGCTGAGCAGGTCGGGCGGGATCGGCGCTGCGCCGGTGACCGCGACCTCGAGGTGGTCGAGGCCGAGGAGCTGGCGGACCGGCTTGAACGCGACCTCGTCGAGGAACGCGTAGGTGGCCTCCTCCTCGTCGGTGGCGGTCCCCCACGACTTCTTGATGGCGATGGGCCGGGCCGCCTCCACCGCCTCGTCGAACTGGCGGGCCTTCTCCGGGTCCGCCGCCAGGGCGCCGGTCAGACCGGCGTGGATCTTCTCCCACACCCGCGGCACGCCGAAGAGCACGTTGGGCTCGACCGGGCCGAGGTAGGCGGCGATCTCGCCCGGGTTCGGACAGCAGCTCACCTGGTACCCGAGCACGACCTGCGAGTAGTGGCTCACCGTGCGCTCGGCGATGTGGGCCATCGGCAGGTACGACACGACCTTCTTGCCCCGGGCCTCGTGGAACGGCATGAGGTCCCGGGTGGCCTCGGCCACGAACATCACGTTGGCGTTCGAGATCATCACGCCCTTGGGCGGGCCGGTGGTCCCCGAGGTGTAGATGACCGTCACCAGATCGCTCGGATCGCCCTGCGCCGCCGCCGCAGCCAGGTCGATCGGCTCCCCGGCGGTGAGCTCGTCCCAGGTGAAGTCGGCGTCGAGCTCGCCCGGCTTCAGCACCCCCAGCGAGCGCAGCTCGGTCAGCTGGTCGCGCACGGCGTGGAACCGCTTCAGGAAGCTGTCGTCCTCCACGATGCCGATGACGGCGCCCGAGTGCTTGACCAGGTACTCGACCTGATCGGGAGCCGAGGAGTTGTAGATCGAGATCGGCGTGGCCCCGAGCATCAGGACCGCCACGTCGACCACGTGGAAGTGCGGGATGTTCCGCATCATCAACACGACGCGGTCGCCGCGCTGCACCCCTTGCGCCTTCAACCCGCCCGCCACCCGGGCCACGAGATCGGCGACCTCGGAGAAGGTCCACTCGTTCCAGTCGTCGCCCTCCTTCCACCGGAGCGCGACGTCGCCGCCCTGAGCCGCCACCACATCGAGGAAGGCGCTGGCGATGGTCTTGCTGGCGGTGCGATCCGCGATGGCGTTCATGGCGGCGGAGGGGTCCCCTGGCTCGGCGGCGAAAGTCGGACCCTTCACTAGCAGACCCTTGTGACGCTTGGCTCGCCCGTCACGTCCGACCGGGGTTGCGCAGGCCCTGCGGACCCCGCTTGACTGGAACTTGACCGACCGGTCAGGAAAACGCCACTCGGACCCTGAGGGGCCGGAAGGGGAAGAGCCACAATGGCTACTGCTGTCATCGTCGACGCCGTCCGCACTGCGGGCGGCAAGCGCTACGGCAAGCTCTCGGGTTGGCACGCCGCCGATCTGGCCGCCGAGACGCTCAAGGCGCTCGCCGAGCGGAACAACCTCGACCCCGCCCTCGTCGAGGACGTGATCATGGGCTGCGTCATGCAGGTCGGCAACCAGTCGGTCAACGTCGGCCGCTCGGCCGTCCTGGCCGCCGGCTGGCCCGAAGAGGTGCCCGCCACCACCATCGACCGCCAGTGCGGCTCGTCCCAGCAGTCCGTGCACTTCGCCGCCCAGGGCGTCATCGCCGGGGCCTACGACATCGTCGTCGCCGCCGGCGTCGAGGTCATGTCCACCACCCCCATGGGCGCCTCGGTCACCCCGGGCAGCTTCCCGATGGGCCCCAAGGTCATGGAGCGCTACGCCCCCCGCGGCGGCGTCGTCATGCAGGGCACCTCGGCCGAGCTCATCGCCAACAAGTGGGACATCACCCGCGAGGACATGGACGCGTACGCCGTCGAGAGCCACAAGCGGGCCGCCACCGCCACCGCCGAGGGCCGCTTCGACAACGAGCTCATCCCCGTCCTCGAGAAGCGCTTCGACCGCGAGACCAAGCAGGTCATCGAGACCGGCGAGCTGGTCACCGCCGACGAGGGCATCCGCCCCGACTCCTCCCTCGAGTCGCTGGCCAAGCTCAAGCCGGCCTTCGACCCCGAGAACGGCCAGGTCACTGCGGCCAACTCGTCGCAGATCACCGACGGCGCCTCCGCCGTGCTGATCATGAGCGAGGAGAAGGCCAAGGAGCTGGGCCTCAAGCCCCGCGCCAAGGTCCACTCGTTCTCCGTGGTCGGCGTGGACCCGATCATGATGCTCACCGGCCCCATCCCCGCCACCAAGAAGGTGCTCGACAAGGCCGGCCTCACCCTCGACGACATCGATCTCATCGAGATCAACGAGGCCTTCGCCTCCGTCGTCCTGGCGTGGGAGAAGGAGTACAGCCCCGACATGAGCAAGGTGAACGTGAACGGCGGCGCCATCGCCCTCGGTCACCCGCTCGGCTGCTCGGGCACCAAGCTCATGGCGACCCTGCTCAACGAGCTCGAGCGCACCGGCGGCCGCTACGGCCTCCAGACCATGTGCGAGGGTGCAGGCATGGCCAACGCCACCATCATCGAGCGGCTGGACTGATCGCGCACCTGCGCATCACGCTCGCCGAGACGGTCTGACGGGCCCACCCCTCCCTCCGGGTTCGCTCAGATCGGCCAGCGCCCGGCTTCTCCGGAAGCCGGGCGCTGCGCGTTCCGGGGCTCGGTGCAGCCGGGCGGCGCGCTCCGGCACCGCTTCAGTCGTCGTAGGGGTTCGCCACCAGGTCCATGTCCTCCATGCAGTGGCGCGGCGGCTCGGGGACCTCGTCGTTGGCCTGGGTCATGCGGACCTCGGTGGCGCAGATGCTGCACCGGTAGGTGAGGCGGACCTTGCGCAGCTCACCGGGGTCGGGCGCAGCGGGAACCGGCCGGGCGAAGCCGCCCAGCATCTTGGTGCCCATGCGGAGCACGATGGCGGCGAACAGCACCGCCACCACGATCCGGAACGCATCGCCGCCGCTCAACGCACCGAGCACGAGGGGGGAGGCGGTGCCGGAGACCATCGCGCCAGCCTACGGAGCAGGCCGAACGCTCACCGAAACCGGGCTCGAGCACACCGCCCTGTGGATGGACCCGAGCCTTTCCCCAACCTGTGGACAAGTTTGGGGAGGGTCACATCCCTGTAACTTCTGCGCCACCCGGGTGAGGCCCGCCCGACACCTCGTGGAGGTGCGGGGCGAAGGCCCTCAGCGGTACTGGGTGGCGGTGACGATGCCGCCGAGGATGAAGCCCAGGCCGATGACCAGGCGGATGTTCGAGGCATCGCCGAACACGCCCATGTAGTTGCTCATGATGATGAGCGCCCCGATGATCAACAGGCCGAACATGATCGCCGGGACCCACCAGGGGCTCGGCCCCTTCGAATAGACCTGCTGCGGGGTGGCCGCCGGGGCCCGGTTGGTCACCGTGGCGGTCTTCTTGGCGTCGCGCGCCTTCGAGGCCGCGCTCGGCGCGCCGTTCGCATCCTTGCTCGCGGGCTTGCCCGCCGCAGCACCGCCCTTGGGGGTGACCCGGCGGCTCGTGACGGTGCGGCGGGCGACGACCTGGCGCTCGGCCACGACGGCGTCGGCCTTGGCCTTGCGCTCGCTGGCTTCGGCCTGGTCTGCGTCGCCATCGCCATAACCGGCGGCGGTGCCGGCGTCGGTGTCCGTGCCGGTCTCGGACCCGGCGACCTCCGCGTCCGCGGCGGTGTCCCCGACGGTCTCGGGGGCGTCAGCCACCGTGGCGTCGGTGGGTTCGGTCACGTCGTCGGTGACGGTCTCGTCGGAGTCTTCGGACATGGTCCGGCAGCCTACAGAACCGCCGTGCGGCGACCGGTGCCGGCTCGGCGCCCGTCCCGTGCGGTCGTGGCGAGGTCCGGCCGGCCCAGCACCGGGCGCCGATTCCGAGGGGGGACCTCGGCGGTGCCAGCACTACCGTGGCCGCCCATGAGCCGTCGTGTGCTGGTGATCGACAACTACGACTCCTTCGTCTACAACCTGGTCCAGTACCTGGGGGAGCTCGGGGCGGAGCCGCTGGTGTACCGCCACGACGCCATCACCCTGGACCAGGCCATCGAGCTGGACCCCGACGGCGTGCTGATCTCCCCCGGGCCCGGCGCACCGGACGATGCCGGCGTGTCCAACGAGGCCATCGCCCACTTCACCGGGAAGAAGCCCGTGTTCGGCGTGTGCCTGGGCCACCAGTGCCTGGGCCAGGTGTTCGGCGGGACCGTGGTCCGGGCGCCGGAGATCATGCACGGCAAGACGTCGCTGATCCGCCACCACGGCACCGGCGTCTTCACCGGTCTGCCCCAGCCCCTCGAGGCCACCCGCTACCACTCGCTCGTCGTCGACCGGGAGTCGGTGCCCGACGTGCTGGAGATCACCGCCGAGACCGACGACGGCATCGTGATGGGCCTGCGCCACAAGGACGCGCCCACCGAGGGCGTGCAGTTCCACCCGGAGTCGATCCTCACCGTCGGCGGCCACGACCTGGTCGGCAACTTCCTCACCCAGGTCGACGCCTTCTCCTGAGACCGCGCCTCGCCCGAGGCGCAGCGCCCCTCGGTCAGATCGTCGTGGTGGTGACGATGGGCGGGGACGTGGTGGTGGTGACGATGGGCGGGGACGTGGTGGTGGTGACCACCGGAGGCGAGGTGGTGGTGACCACCGGGGCCGCGGTCGTGGTGACCTGCTCCGTCGTGGTGGTGGCCGGGAGCTCGGCCAGGAACAAGGTGACCTGCGTGTCCTTGGGGTACGACTGGTTGGGCACGGGCTCGGTGCGGATCACGTTGCCGGCCTCCTGCTCGTCGGACTGCTCGAAGACGGCGTTGACCTTCTCGAACCCGACCGCCTTCAGCTCCGCCCGGGCGTCGGACTCGTTCATGCCCTTCACGTCGGGCAGCAGGGCCTCGCCCGCACCCACGCTCACGGTGATGATGACCGTGGTGCCCTTCTCCACCTGCTCGCCTCCCGCAGGGTCCTGGCGCAGCACCGTGTCCTTGGGCTTGGTGGTGCTCTCCTCGGTGGAGATCGTGAACTTGAGGCCGGCGTCCTCCAACCGGGTCTGGGCGGTCTCCACGTCGAGGTCCACCACGTCGGGAACGGCGACCTTCTTGGTCTGTTCCTCGAAGACGCCCAGCTGTTGGCCGAACGCGAACAGCAGACCGGCCAGCACGACCATGAGCAGGAGGATGATGACGAAGAACCAGCCGGTCCGCTTCTTCGCCGGCGCAGCGGCCACCACCTCAGGCGGGGGCACGGCCACGGTCGGGTTGCCGGCGGGAGGCGTGGGTGGCGCCGGCGGCCGGGCCGGGCCGGGCACGGGGCTCGCCCCGGCGATGGGCTTGCCCTCGCGGAACCGCAGGAGATCGGCACGCATGGCGGCGCCGTCGGCGTAGCGGTCGTCGGGGTCCTTGGCCAGCGCGCGGAGGGTGATGGCCTCGTAGTCGCTCGGGATGCCCGGCACCTTCTCGGCCAGCGACGGGATGGGCTCCTGGACGTGCTTGTAGGCGATGGCGACGGGGCTGTCGGCGCTGAAGGGCGGCTTGCCCGACGCCATCTCGTAGAGCACCACGCCCAGCGAGTACAGGTCCGACCGGGCGTCGACCGGCTTGCCCTGGGCCTGCTCGGGCGAGAAGTAGGTGGCCGTCCCCATGACCGAACCGGTCTGGGTCAGGTTCTCCTCGCTGCTGGCCGTCATGGCCCGGGCGATGCCGAAGTCCGCCACCTTGACCTCGCCGGTCTTGGTGATGAGCACGTTGCCCGGCTTCACGTCGCGGTGGACGACGCCCTTGCGGTGGGCGAAGCCGAGCGCCGCAGCCACGTCGGCGGCGATGCCGGCCGCCCGCTTGGGCTCGATGGGTCCCTCGTTGCGGAGGATCTCCGAGACGGTCTGGCCGTCCACGTACTCCATCACGATGTAGTACGTGCCCCGCTCCTTGCCCCAGTCGTAGACGCCCACGATGTTGGGGTGGTTGAGGTTGGCGGCCGCTTGGGCCTCCCGGCGGAACCGGGCCACGAACGACGGGTCGGTGGCGAACTCGGGGAACAGGATCTTGATGGCGACGAGGCGGTCGAGGAGCCGGTCGCGCGCCAGGTAGACCTCGGCCATCCCCCCGCGCCCGACGCGCCGGTGAAGTTCGTAGCGCCCGTTGAGGACGACCTGTTCACGGTTCGACATCGCTCAGGCCAGCCTACGAGACGGGTTCTGGCGGGATCGGACACCAGCTGGGGGACGCATCAGTTGCCCGCCCCGCTCGTGGTGGTGGTGCCAGGGTCGGCGGGCGGGGCCGGCATCGGCTGGAACGACTGCTCGATGACCTGCTTGGCGATGGGGGCGGCCAACCGCCCGCCGGTGGACTCCGAGGCACCGTCCTGGTTCTCGACGATCACCGCGACCGCGATGGAGGCCGGCTGGTTCGGGAGCGCGGCCCAGGCGATGATCCAGGCGTGCGAGCGCAGCGGCTCGGACGGGCCGAACTGGGCGGTCCCGGTCTTGGCGCCGATGTCGAGGCCCTCGACCGCGATGCGGCTGGCACTGCCCTCGGTGACGACCCCGCGCATGCCCTGGCGCATGATGTCCGCGGTCTGCGGGCTCGTGGCCTTCTTCCACTCCGTGGGGTCGAAGGCCTTCACCAGATCGCCTTCGCCGTCGCGGATCTCGCTGACGACGTGGGGCTCCATGATCACGCCGTCGTTGGCGATGCCGGCGGCGACGAGCGCCATCTGGAGCGGCGTGGCCGCCGTCTCGTTCTGGCCGATCGAGGACTGGGCGAGCGCCGGCTCGTTCCGGGTGAAGTCCGTCTTGAAGCGGGAAGCGACGGCGGGCAGGTCGAACGGGGGCACGCTGTTGAAGCCGAACCCCTGCGCGCCGGCGACCATCTTGTCGCCGCCGAGGTCCAGGCCCATCTGGGCGAACGAGGTGTTGCACGACTTGGCGAGGATGGTGAACAGCGTGCCGCCGCACTCGGAACCGCCGAAGTTCCGCAGGGGCCGCGTGGTGCCCGGCACCGTGATGGACCGGACCACCGGGTAGTCGGGGGAGGTCGGGGTGACGCCGCCGACCTCCACGCCGGTGGAGCCGGTGACGGCCTTGAACGTCGAACCGGGGGGGTAGATCTCGCGGTACGCCTTGGGCAGCAGCGGGTTGCCGTCGGCCGCCGACAGCAGCTTGTAGGCGTTCTCGCTGTCGGTGACGTCGTGGTCGGCGAGCAGGTTCGGGTCGTAGGACGGGTTGCTGTACATCGCCAGCACCTCGCCCGTCCGAGGGTCGAGGGCCACGACCGAGCCCCGGAAGTCCCCCAGCGCCTGCTTGGCCACCTTCTGGATGTCCGAGCGGACGGAGAGCTTGAGGTTGCCGGTGCGGTCCGTGTCGACGAACAGGTCGCCGATCTCGCGGACCTGCTGCTTGGCGGTCTTGCCGGAGAGCTCCTGGTTGTAGGACCGCTCGAGCCCGGTGGCGCCGCGCGAGTAGTTGAAGAAGCCGGTGAGCGCGCCGTACAGCTCGCCCTCGGGGTACTCCCGCTGGTACTGGAAGCGGTCGTCGCTGGGCACGGACTCCGCCAGCAGCACGCCGTCGGCGGTGACCATCGTGCCGCGGGGCTTGCTGAACGACTGGTCGATCGGGCGGTTGTTGCCCGTCCTCACGTTGAGCTTCTCGGCCTTCAGCACCTGGATGTAGTTGAGCTGCACGAACAGCGCGCAGAAGCACAGCAGCAGGAACGCGCCCAACCGGCGGATCGAGCGGTCCATCAGCTCACCGCCCCGTTGGCGCCGGGCCGGCTCCGAGCACTGTCGTCGGAGATCCGGATGAGCAGCGCCAGCAGCACGTAGTTGGCGACGAGCGCCGAACCGCCGTAGGCCACGAAGGGCAGGACCACGCCGGTGAGCGGGAGCAGCCGGGTGACGCCCGCCAGGATCACGAACGCCTGGAACCCGAGCAGGGCGGTAAGGCCGGCAGCGAGGAGCTTGCTGAAGGAGTGCTCGGCCTGGACCGCGGTCCGCAGGCCGGCCCCGATGAAGAGCAGGTAGGCCATCAAGATGGCGGTGCCGCCCAGCAGGCCCAGCTCCTCGGCCACGGCGACGAAGATGAAGTCGCTGGCCACGTACGGAACCTTCTCGGGCCGGCCCAGCCCGATCCCGGTGCCCGCGATGCCGCCCCACGCCATCGCGTACCAGCCCTGGACCACCTGGAAGCCGGCCTTCGGGTAGATCCACGGGTTGAGCCAGGCGTCGACCCGAGCCTGGACGTGGGAGAACTTGGTCCAGGCGCCGTACGACGCCACGGCGAACAGGCCCGCACCGGCGACCGGGTACGCCACCTTGCCGGTGGCCACCCAGAGCATGGCGATGAACAGGAAGAAGAGCAGCAGCGAGGACCCGAGATCCTTCTGCGCCGTCATCACGAGGATGGCGATGCCCCACGCCAGGAGCACCGGGCCGAGGTGCTTGAGGTCCGGGAGGACCGGCCGGAACTTCGGCCACGTCGCCATCGAGAGCAGCTCGCGCTTCTCGACGAGGTACGAGGCGAAGAAGAGGGCGAAGGCGATCTTGGCGAACTCGCCGGGCTGGAAGCTGATGGGACCGAGGGCCACCCAGATGCGGGCACCGTTGATGGTGACACCGACGCCCGGGGCCAGCGGGAGGACCAGGAGGACCAGGCCCATGGCGAGGAACGTGTACCGGTAGCGCTGGAGGTCGCGGATCCGCCGCACGAACGCCAGCGTGAGGACGAACGCCGCGATGCCGACGAACGTCCAGGTGGCCTGGTTGTCGGCGAGCTTCGGATCGAGGCGGGCGATGAACACGTAGCCGATGCCGTTCAGCAGGGCGATCAGCGGGAACAGCAGACCGTCGGCCTCGGGCGCCAGGCGGCGGATCGCCAGGTGGGCGGCGAAGAACAGGCCGGTGATGGCCAGGAAGAACGGCCCGATGTTGGCCGGCACCGACGAGGTCTGGCCCAGCGACGCCAACGTGTAGGCCCCGCCCGTGATGGCGATGGCCAGGATCAACAGACCGAGCTCGGCGCGGCGCCGGGACTTGCCGAGCGCGCTCGGCGCCGCCCGGCGGCGGGCTTGGGCGACCGCGCTCACGGTGCGGTGGTGGTCGGGGTGGCGGGCGCCGTGGTCGTGACCGCGCCGGCGGCGGTGGTGGTGGTCACGGGCCGGGTCGTGGTGGTGGACGACGTGGTGGTGCTGGTGGCGTCGGCCTGCTTGTCGACCACCGCCTGGAGCGTGACGACGTAGCGGGTGGCGGCGCCCTCGGAGCTGAACTCCTTGTTGGCTGCGACCGCGCCGCGCACGTCCTCGGGTAGCTCCGAGCGGGTGATGTCGGTGGTCTGCACCAGCTTCGGCTCGATCCACAGCACCCCGCCGGGCTTGCCCTGGTAGATGGCCACGTTCCTGCCGTCGAACGCGACGTAGTACGTGTTGTTCCCCGTCCAGACGATGGCCCCGAGCACCACGCCCACCACGGCGAGCAGCGCCACGATGAACACCACCACGCGCCAGGTCACCCGCTTGGAGCGCTGGTGATCGAGGCCGCCGAACAGGTCGTCTGATTCGTCGCCCTCGGACGCGAAGTCCGGAGCATCGGGCAGCGAGCTCTTGCGGTCGGCGAACACCGGGACGTAGGCGGTTCCGGTCTCGCCCGGCTCGCCCGCCTCGCCGACGGGGCGGGTGTCGGCATCGTCGCCCACGACCGTGGGGTCCTGACGGGAGGCCAGCGTCGACTCGTCCTTGGCCAGTGCCGCCGATGCCGCTGCCGAACGGCCGTCGTCGTCGACGACCTCCACCAGCACGACGGTGATGTTGTCGCGCCCACCGGACTCATTGGCGAGCCGGACCAGCTCCTCGGCCGCCTCGGTGGGCTCGGCCAGCCGGCGCAGGACCGACGAGATCTGGTCGCCCGTGACCTCGCCGAACAGGCCATCGCTGCAGAGCAGGAACCGGTCGCCGTTGAACGGGATGACGGTGCTGCCGTCGACGTCGACATCGACATCGATCCCCAGCGCCCGGGTGATGATGTTGCGCTTCGGGTGGACCTTGGCCTCGTCCTCGGTGAGCTGGCCGTCGCGCAGCAGGTCCTCGACCAGGCTGTGATCGCGGCTGAGCTGGATCAGGCTGTCGTCGCGGAACAGGTACACGCGGGAGTCGCCCACGTTGATCCAGGCGATCTCGTCGCCCTCGGGCCCCGGCACCACCCGCACCGCGCAGAGCGTGGTGCCCATGCCGTGCAGATCGGCCTCGGCGCCGGCCTTCTCGAAGATGGCCCGGTTGCCGATGCGGGCAGCCTGCTGCAGGTTCTCCAGGCTCGGCTCGCCGGCGTGCTCCCGGAGGTGCTCGACCGCCATGGCCGACGCCACCTCGCCACCGTTGTGGCCGCCCATGCCGTCGGCGACCCCGAAGAGGTCGGCCTCGGCCAGCACCAGGAACGAGTCCTGGTTGTTGGAGCGGACCTGGCCGACGTGGGTGGCGCTCCCCGAGCGCAGCGTGGTCACACCAGCTCCAGCACGGTGTTGCCGACCTGGAGGCGGTCGCCCCGGCGGAACGCCTGCGGGCCGTTGACCTTCTGGCGGTTCACGAACGTGCCGTTGGTGGACCCGAGGTCCTCCACGAACAGCTGCCCGTCGCGGGAGAAGACCCGGGCGTGGATCTGCGACGCGTACGTGTCGTCGATGGTGACCTGGCAGCCAGCGGCACGGCCCACGGTCAGCTCCTCGGCGAGGGGATAGGTGCGGCCCCGCATCGCCGCAGGCTCGACGATGGCGAGCTGGACGGGCAGGGCCTTGCGCTCGGCCTTCTTGACCGCCTTGGCCGTGGGCGCCGCCGGGCGCGGCGCGGCGACCGCCAGCTTGGGCGCGCGGATCTCTGCCCACACGGCGCGCAGCACCCGGAAGAAGAACAGGTACAGCAGTGCCAGCAGGCACAGCTTGAGGATCGTGAGCAGCTGCTCGTCCATGACCGGTCGATCCTACCGGTCGGCCCGAAGGCGCTCCGGCGCGCCGGCTGGGGCGGCCTGCTGGTGGGCCGGGGGCCGGTGCTGGCTCAGGACGCCTCGAACCGCAGGACGGTGTTGCCGAAGGCGACCTCGTCGCCCTCGTGCAGCTCGTGGGAGCTCACCCGGGAGCCGTTGACCCGGGAGCCGTTGGTGGAGCCGAGGTCCACCAGCAGCCAGCCGTTGCCGTGGGGCCGGATCTCGGCGTGGTTGCGGCTCACGTTGGGGTCACCCAGCTGCAGCGTGGACTCGGGCTTGCGCCCGATGGTGACCACGGCCTCGCCGAGCTGGAGCCGCTCGCCGGTGGGGAGCAGCAGCGCCCCCGCACCCGAACCACCCTTGCCCTCGCGCATCCGCCCGACGATCTGGAACGACCCGGCGTGCTGCTTGTCCACCTGCTCGAGGTGCACCGACACCGGGCCCATGAAGACGTAGCCCTCGTCGCGTGCGTGCTCCCGGGCTGCTTCGGCCAGCTCGCGCTCCAGGCCGTCGGCCACCTCGCTGAACTGCTCGAAGTCCGTCTCCGACAGCTCGACGGAGAAGGCGTTGGGCACGAGGGTGCGGCCCCGCACGTCGACCGAGCGGTTGTCGTCCATCTCCCGGACGAGGCGACGACCCAGCTCGACCGGGCGGATCGTCGAGCGGAACAGGCGCGAGAACGTGCCCTCGACCATGCGTTCCAGTCGTCGTTCGAACCCTTTGAGCGCCACGGGCGAGCAGGCTACCGGGGCGAGCGGTCGTGCTGCGGGCCGCGGTGCACCGGCCCCGCAACGGACTGGGGCGAGCCCGCTCGGGTGCGGTACGGTCTCCCCGCTGCTCGCGCGAGTGGCGGAATTGGCAGACGCGCTGGATTCAGGTTCCAGTGTCCTAACGGACGTGAGGGTTCAAGTCCCTCCTCGCGCACCACGAGAACATCGCGAAACAAGCGAGGTTCCGATGGCGAACTCCGGCCCCACATCGGGGGCCGGAGTTGCGATCGACCGCCAACCCGTGGATGAGACACGCTCGCTCCGAAGATGAACACGCGGATGTCCATCGGAAGCGGCTCGAAACGCCACCTCACCATGGGTGTCCTCGACCGGCACGTTGGTGGCACCCGTCGCGGGCCTGCTTCGCGGATGGCTTGTAGGGTCCGGCGGTGGACGCGGCCACCTTCGATCGCCTGCTGGTGGAGCATCTCGTGGAGCCGGTGTCGCTGCTCGGCTTCGAGCGTTGGGGCAAGAGCCTCTGGTACGAGCATCCGGATGGCATGCGGGCCGGCGTGGTGCGGACCGAGGGCCGCAACCTGTGGCCGTTCAAGCTGACGTTGGCGATCGGACACGCCGGGCTGCGTGACTTCCAGGAACGTGTTCCTGCGCCGAGGACCACGGACCTGAACCAGTGGCCGATCAAGATCGCTCCGTCGTCTGCGGCGGATTTGTTGAAGCGACGATGGCGCTACCGGTCGCACAACACGGGCCTGCACGGATGGCCCGGGGACGTGTTCACAGACGAGACCGCTGTCGATCGGCTTCGAGAGATCTGCGGCGCCCTCACGACCACGTTCCCGGCCGTCGCCGACGTACTCACCCCGGCGGTCCTGCGGAAGCAACTGGCTCGACGCGGCGAGGACGCATGGTGCGAGCGGCGCTGGATCGAGGACTACGACCAGATCCAGAGGGGAGGCTGGCGGTGAGAGCAGTCCGCCGACTGCCCCATACCGCCGGGCAGGCGGGGCGTCGCTATCCGGCACCTTGAGGACACCGCGCCCGTGCCGTCGTGACTGCGAGGAGCGGTGGCGCCGGTAGCGTCTGGCGGGTTATCGCCACGTTCAAGGCGGAGTAATCGAGCAACGGGGCGTGTATCGCCTGCGGATGAGGTTGTCGTGTCGGTGAAGGTGTTCGCGATTCGAGATCTCCTCGACGACTTCCAGACCCTGCGCGTCGACTCGGATGGCGACGAGATCCTCGATGCCTTCTGCTTCGGCGGCAGACCCGCTCCGGCGGGCTGGGAGCCGCCGCCGCTGTATCCGGACCCACTCAATCTCGCGATTCCCGACATCTGTTCCGTCGGCGCCTTCGCGATCCTCGTGCTCCGACCCGGGGTGTACGACCTCCTCTTCGACTGGGTTGCCCACGAGGAGCGGATCCCGCTGGTGGTCGATGGACGGGAACTCGATGGGATCAACGTGCTCAGCACCCCGAACGTGCTGGATGTGGCGGCGACCGAGGCGATCGGTGGGCCGACCGGGCTGATCACGCGGTATGCGTTCTTGAAGCGGCGCTTTGCCGGGAACCGGTCGTTGTTCCGCCTTCCGGGCACGGACTACGGGCCGCTGTACTGCTGGGAGGACACAGACGACCTCGAGGAAGGTTTCCGGTTCGCAGTGGAGTCCAACGGGATCACGGGCCTGTGGTTCGAGGAGTGCTGGGACAGCGCGATCGCCGATCACCCGTTCAGTGCCTTCGGCTAACGCCTTTCGATCTGGTCGTCTCTGCAGGTGCCCCCGAACGCCGGGTTCCGGCCTGGTTGGTCAGGCGTTGAGGAGCCATCGGGCGGTAGCGAAGTGCATGGCGGCGTAGGCGGACGAGAAGCTCCATGCCATGGTCTGGGCGATCGCCCATCCCTGGACTCGCTCGTGGTCGAGACCGAGCTCGGCGCTCAGCCGATCCAACCTGCCCATGACCTGCTGTTCAGAGTGGCCGAACTCAAACGAGCGAATGATGGGCGCGCACGAGAACTCGCGTTCGCCGGTGAGGGGCTTCGGGTCGATGGCAAGCCACCCGGACCGCTGAGCGGCGAGCACGTTGTCGCCGTGCAGGTCTTGGTGGACGAGCACCTGTTCGCCTTGGGTGGGACCCAGGTCGGCGAGGAGCGTCCGGGCGGCGTCGACGAGACGACGTTCGCAAGGCCGGCCGGCTTCGTCCCATGCCCGGTTGATCGATGCTCGCCAGCCGTCGGCCTCCTCCTCAAGTGTCTTGAATGGCCCATCCGTGTGCTTCCACAAGCGAGGGAGCAACGATGCCATGACGTCCATGGCTTCGGCCCCTGGGGCGCGGGCGAGGTGAGTGCCGGGGGCGCAGCGTTCCAGCAGGAGTGCATGACGCTCGGGGTCGTGTGCGACGAGTTCGATGGCGCCGTCCCCGGCCCACGTGGCGAGCGCGGCTGCCTCGTGCTCGCACTCTGGGTGCGGCCACTGGATCTTCACGACCAAGGGCTCTGCCTCACGCAGCACCGGTGCGACCCACCCGACGGTCGAGTCGGGGAACGGCTCGCCCACCTCGAGATCCCAGAGCTCAGCGACTTGCTCGACCGTCCGAGGCAGCTCCGATAA
Organism: Ilumatobacteraceae bacterium; assembly: GCA_025463265.1. Classification (GTDB taxonomy): domain Bacteria; phylum Actinomycetota; class Acidimicrobiia; order Acidimicrobiales; family Iamiaceae; genus Aquihabitans. The sequence goes on along the minus strand of JAOBWH010000169.1, from coordinate 34,534 downwards.
CCAGGCCGCACCGGTCGGTTCGTCCTGGAGCCAACTCAGACCACCCGGTATGTGCACCAGGGCAGTCTTCACCGTTCTCGACGGCCTGCCGCAGCACTGCCCCTTACCGCCAGTGAGGTGTCATCTTCCCGCCTCGAACCCCGGACCATCGTCCCCGTCGCCGGAATGCTCCTCGGCAACGCCATCGGCGCCACGGTTCTCGCCGCCCGTCGCACCGTGATCGAGATCCGGCGAGCAGGAGGCCGGTCCCGCTCGACGCCGTCCTGATCCAGGCCGCGGTGATGTTCCTCGTCCTCGGCTCCGTCGCCATCACCAGCCTCATGATCGGCCACGGGGTCGGGCTCAAGCTCGTGACCGCCGACCACCGCCTCGTGATCCCCACGAGCGCCTGAGGCCGGCCAGCGGTCAGCTCGGACGGACGTCTTCGTAGCGGACCTCGATGTGATGCCCTTGCGTGCGGAGGATGTCCAGGTCGCGCTGGTCGCCCACGCCGGCCAGCTCGGCGAACCGTCCGTCCTGGCTGACGAGCCTGCCGGTGAAGGAGATGCGCATGCCGGGCTCGATCGTGACCGGTGACTCGGCCTGCTCGCCCGACAGCTGGACCCAGACCCGTCCGCCATCATCTGCTGCCACCCAGAAGCCCTCGTCGGCGGGGACGGCGGAGACCACGGCGTCGGTGGCGGTCACCTGTTGGTCCACCGCAGCACCGAGCGCAGCTCTCGAAGAGCCGAGTGGTCTCCCTGCCGCGCTGAGCGTGCCGAGGAGCCGGGGCGAGGTGGTCGTCGACGCCGACGTCGACGACGTGACGACCGCGGGAGCCGCTTGTTCGGCCTCACCTCCTGAGGCGAGGGCGAGCACGACGGCCACTGCTGCCACCGATGCCGCCACCCCTCCGGCAGCGGTGCCCACGCGGTCCGCCGTGGAGAGCTGTCTCCAGCGCCAGCCGAGCAGTCCGAGCAGTCCGATCGCTGGCCGGGTGGACCCGGTGGCGGGGGCTAGCAGCCGGCGACAGACCGTGCAGTCCTCCAGGTGATCGGCCGCAGCCAGACGGCGCTGAGCTCGACGATCACCCGACGACAACGAGATCAGGACGGGGCGACAGGTGGGGCCAGGGAGCTCGACCTTCTCGTAGTTGAGGGTGTAATCGACTCGTAGGCGCGCTCGGAGGCGCGCCAGGCGGAGACGGATGGCCATCTCGCTGCGCCCCTCCGCCTCGGCGAGGGCGGCGATGTTGACGCCGTCGACGTGGTGGGCGCGCAGGACCGCTTCGTCCGCAGGGCTCACGTCGTCGAGCGACGCCTCGAGCGCAGCGGCTTCCTCCTCCTGGTGCAGTCCCTCGTCCGGATCCGTCGGTGTGCCCGGGTCGTAGAGGCGCGGACGAAGCCGCTGCGAGCGGTCCGAACTGCGGTGGTAGGAGGCCACGGCGTTGCGCGCCGCTTGGTGCGCGTACGAGCCGAGGTCGTCGATCGGCCCTCGACCCTGTGCCGCCAGGACGTTCGCAAGCGTCTCCTGCACCAGGTCGTCGACGGCGGCGGCCGGCACCTTGGCCCGGATGATCTGCCGCATCTCGGCTTCGAGGACAGCGATGTCGACGTGGCCGTTGGAGTCGGAGGCCATCGACTCATGCTAGGTCCGGCTGGCTGGCGAAACCATGGGCGCAGCAGGGCGTCTGGAGAGGCAACCGTCAGATCAGCGAGAACCTCCCGGGTGCTCGAAGGCCCCCGTCGCCTTTCACCGAGCCTTCACCCGGTCGCCCACGAGGCGGCGAGAGACGGAAACATTCGTAGGTGGGTCGAAAACCACCCACAACGTACGTCACAACATTGTTTCGCCCCAAAGGGGTCTGGGTAGCTCCCGGTCCACCGATCAAGGAGCAAACAATGCAACTGGCCGCCATCGAGTTCAGCCAAGGGATCGAGGACGCCTGGAGCGACGTCGCCTCGTTCATCCCGAAACTTGTCGCCTTCCTGCTGATCCTCATCATCGGGTTCGTGATCGTGAAGGCGATCTCCAAGATCGCGGACGCTGCGCTCGAGCGGTTCGGGTTCGACAAGGCCGTCGAGCGCGGCGGGATCAAGAAGGCGCTCGAGAACTCCAAGTACGACGCCTCGGACGTCGTCGGCCAGGTGATCTTCTACGGCCTGTTCCTCATCGTGTTGCAGATGGCGTTCGGCGTGTTCGGCCAGAACCCGGTGAGCGACCTCATCGCCGGGGTCATCTCCTACCTGCCGAAGGTCGTCGCTGCGATCTTGATCCTGGTCATCGGCGCCGCCATCGCCGCTGCGGCCAAGGACCTCCTCGAAGCGGCTCTGGGCAACATGGACAGCGGCAAGACCGTCGCCAACGTCGTGTCGATCGCGATCCTGGTGACCGTCGGGTTCGCGGCGCTCAACCAGCTGCAGATCGCCCCGGCCATCGTCAACGGCCTCTTCTACGCAGCACTCGCAATCATCGTCGGATCGACGGTCATCGCCGTCGGCGGCGGCGGCATCAAGCCCATGCAGCAGCGGTGGGAGTCCAGCCTCAACCGCTACGACAGCGAGAAGGCCAAGGCGCAGAACCAGCCCGGCACCCCCGCTGACCGGATGAAGGACCAGGCCCAGGACCGCATGGCACAAGCCAAGACGGCCACGCCTCCCAGCAACTGAAACCCGTAACGACACCGGCGTGCGCCCGCACCGCCGAGAACAAACAGAAAGAAGAACACGATGACTGACATCCAGCAGAGCACGTGGGAGGAGTGGATCGGAGCCGACGTCGTCGACGACAGCGGCACCAAGATCGGTTCGCTCACCAACATCTACATGGACCGCAGCACCGGGCAGCCCGAGTGGCTCGCCGTGTCGACCGGCATGTTCGGCACGAAGAGCAGCTTCGTCCCGATCAGCGGCGCCGGAGCCGACGGCGACGCCCTGCGCGTCCCGTACGCCAAGGATCTGGTCAAAGACGCGCCCAACGTCGACGAGGAGGACGGCTACCTCGAGCCCGACGAGGAGCAGCGCCTCTACCAGCACTACGGCCAGAGCTACGAGCCGTGGACCGACGACCACGTCGACGTCGCCGAGGGCGATGTGGGCGGCCCCGGCCACGACACCAGCGGACCGAGCACCGACTCGGCGATGACCCGCTCCGAAGAGGAGTTGCAGGTCGGGACCCGATCCGTCGAGGCCGGACGGGTGCGGCTGCGCAAGTACGTCGTCACCGAGAACGTCACGACCACCGTCCCGGTCCGCAAGGAGAAGGTGCGCGTCGAGCGCGAGCCCATCACCGACGCCAACATCGGTGACGCCCTCGATGGTCCCGACATCTCCGAGGAGGAGCACGAAGTGGTCCTCCACGAGGACCAGGTCGTCGTCGGCAAGGAGACCGTGCCCAAGGAGCGGGTCCGGCTCGACACCGACACGGTCATCGAGGACCAGACCGTCACCGATGACGTGCGCAAGGAGCGCATCGAGGTCGACGACGACAACGGGAGCGTGGCATGACGTCGCCTCGCCCCACGCGTGGAGCCGTTGCGGTCCGAGAACCGAAGAAGAAGCCCCTCGGGTGGCTCATCCCGGTTGCACTCCTCCTGCTGCTGGCGATCCTCGCCATCACCGCACTCGTGCTGCTCAACGCCAACGACAACGGCGATGACCCCGGCCTCGACGTCACCGACGACCCCCAGGCCCAGACCTCCGAAGGGTCGAGCACCGGAACCGGGTCCGGATCGACCGGTGACTCGGAGTCGGCGGCGGGACAGTCCGACCAGGGCAGCTCGACCACCATGGCCGACCAGGGATCGGGCACGTTGACCGCTGACGGCACCGCGCTCCTTCCGGCACCTTCCGACGGATACGAGTCGCTCGAAGGCGCGTCCGCCACCGGCAAGGGCGTCACGGTCGAGTCGGTCGTGGCCGACGAAGGGTTCTGGGTCGGCGACGACGCCACCGATCGCTTCTTCGTCCACCTGTCCGAGGAAGCCCGCACCAGCGAGGGCGAATCGCCCTTCCAGGTCGAGGCCGGCCAGAAGATCGACGTGAAGGGAACGGTCACCGCCAACCCGGACGACCTCACGCCCTTCGGCGTCGACGAAGACGAAGGAGCCGCCCAGCTCCGCGAGCAGGGCTACTTCATCGAAGCCGAGCAGATCGCGCTCAGCTGACGCCGGTTCGCCCTGCGGCTCGAGGTGGTGGGTCCATCCCGGTTGGTGATGGACCCGCCACCTCGTCCGCGTCCGCCATCAGCGCAGCGGTCAGGCGAGGAGCGAGCGGATCTCGTAGGCGCAGTGGGGGTCGCCGGCGACCATGTGCTTGGTGCGCTCGATGGCGGCGCCCGGGAGGAGGGCTCGGAGGAACTCGATCTCGCTGCTGCACGCCTGGCCGTACCTGCGGGCGACGGCGGCGATGGCGCAGTTGTGCTCCACCACCCGGTAGGCCCCCGTGCCGGTGCGCTCCGCCGTGGCGAGGTAGCCGTCCGCATCGAGGATCTCGGCCACCTCGCGGACCTTGGCACCCAGCGTGCCCTTGCGCCCGACCCGTTCCGCTCCACGACGGATCCGTTCGTCGCGGCGGCGGGCGAAGATGCGGTCCACCACCGAGGCGTCCTCGTCGTCGAGGTAGCCGAGGAGCTCGTTGGTGAGGGCGCCGTAGGCCTTCGGGAACAGGGCGTCGGCCAGATCGGTGACCCGGTACGTGAGCCGCGGCCGGCCCCGCTCGCCGGCGCGGCGCGGCTGCTCGGCGGCCTCGACCAGGCCTTGGTCCGCGAGGGCGTTCAGGTGCTGGCGGGCGCCGCTCACGGTCATGTCGAGCAGCTCGGCGACCTCGTCGACCGTGGCGTCATCGAGGCGGCGGACGCCGTAGAGCACGACCCGGCGGCCGGCGGGCAGCGGCGGGGCGACCGTGACCTCACCGGGCGACGACGCCGCCGGCCGAGAGGTGCGGGCGGGGCTCATGGCCGGTCAGCGTAGGGAAGCAGGAGGTGGCTGTCGCCGAACTCGTGCCACAGGTAGCCGTGCTCGAACGCCTCGCGGTAGGCGATGAGCAGCGCGTCGCGGCCGGCGACCGCTTCGAGCATCGCCAGGTGGGTGGCCTCGGGCTCGTGCCAGCCGGTGATGAGGCCGTCGACGGCCCGGACGCCACGGGCCGGGGTGATGACGGTGTCGGTCCAGCCGTCGGCCGGGTGCACCCGGCCCTGGGCATCGGTCGCCGTCTCCAGCGCCCGCACGACGGTGGTGCCCGCAGCGATGACGTGCCCGCCCGCAGCGTGGACGGCGTTCACGACCGCTGCGGTGGTGGCCGGCACCTGGAACCGCTCGGCGTAGGGCAGCTCGTGGCCCTCCAGTGACGACACCCCCGTGTGCAGCGTGATGGTCGCGAGGCCGATCCCCGCCGCCACCAGGCGGGTCACCACGTGATCGGTGAACGGCCGCGAGGCGCTGGGCATCTCGGCGCTGCCGGGCTGGGAGGCGAACACCGTCTGGTAGGCGTCGAGCGGCCAGTCGTCGGGCACGTACGGGTAGCGGATCGGGCGACCGTGGCGGCGCAAGGTCCCGGGCACGTCGGTGCCGGCGTCGGGGACGGCCAGCCACAGGCGGTCGGAGCCGGGCGCCGGGCGCAGCAGGTGGATGGCGGACCGCTCGTCGACGTGTGCCGTGTTCGGCGCCGGCGCGAGCCGCAGCGGCCGGGTGGAGCCCGAGGCGAGGCGGTCACGGGGCTCCACCATCCACAGGCCGCCGGGGAGCTCAGTCGACACGTGGAGGACGATCGCCGTGCCATCGTCGAGCACGACATCGACCGCAGCGGCGACGGTGCCCGAGGTGTTGGCGACGATCAGGTCGCCCGGAGCGAGCATCGCCGGAAGCTGGTCGAAGGTGGTGTGGACCGGGGCGGCCGTGCCCGGCGAGACCATGAGCCGGACGCCGTCGCGGACGGTGCCGCGCGCCTCGGGTGGCTCGTGGGCCTCGTGGGCCGCGTCGAGCGTGAAGCCGAGCGGCAGCGGGGTGCCGAGGTCTGGCGCCGACCGTCCCGGGGAGCCCATCTCGGTCGTCACACCCACCGTGGCCGATGCCAGGGGGGTCACCGGACCAGCTCCTGGGCGCGGTAGCGGCCGCTCGGCATCGCGCCGTCGATCAGCCTTCGGAGACCGGGGACGGCGACCTCCGGGCCCGGGAGGTCCGAGAGGTCCTCGCCGGGGAACGCGGCTCGGTGGAGCTCGGTGTCCAGGTCGCCGGGGTCCACCGCCAGCACCCGCCAAGCCGGGTGCTCCTCGGCCAGGATCATGCTGGCGTGGTCGAGCGCCGCCTTCGACGAGCCGTAGCCGCCCCAGTGGTCATAGGGCTCGACGGCAGCATCGGACGACACGTTCACGATCGTGGCGCCGTCGCCGAGCTGGTCGGCCAGGGCGCCGATCAGGGCGACCGGCGCCACCAGGTTCACCTCGAGCGTGCGCAGGTAGGTGGCGGCGTCGAGGTCGACCAGCGCCGGCAGCGGGGTGGCGCCGAGCGTGGAGGCGTTGTTCACGACGAGGCGGACGGTCCCCGCGGCTCGGGCCGCATCGGCGAGGTGCGCACGGTGCCCGGCGTCGGCCACATCGCCCGCGACGGCCGAGACCTTGGCGCCGTGGCCGGCCACCGCCTCGATCGCGGCGACCGCTTCGTCGAGCACCTCTGCCCGCCGGGCGTCGATGACGAGCGACCACCCGTCGGCGGCGAGCGATCTGGCCAGCTCGAGGCCCAGGCCCTGGCTTGCTCCGGTGATGACAGCGACACGTTGCACGGCGGTTCCTCCACGGTTGGCGCCCCTGCAGGTTCTCACGGGACCCTTCAAACAACAAGCTTATGCTGTTTTTATTTCGGATAGGGGTCGTGACCTGCTCCTGATGGGTGGCAGTTGGCGCCGGACCGTGGACATGCGGCGGGTGGACGGGTAGACCGTCGACCTCGCCGGTGGCCCGATCCGCCGGTACCGACCTCGTCGCCCCGGGCTGCACACGCCCCGGGGCGACGGAGATCCGCCTCGCCGGTCGCCGGCCCGTCGCCCACCGACCAGACCTGCTGCGGCTCCGCCGGGCAGGTGAGGAGCTCCCCCATGTCCATCTCCCCGTCCCATCGCGCCCGAGGTGCGCGCTGGCGGCCTCTGGCCGCCATGTTGATCCTGGGTGCGTCGCTCGCCGCCGCAAGCTGGCTCGCGCCACCCGTCGAAGCGGCACCCAGCGCGGCACCCCACTCCTTCGCCGACCCGATCTTCTCGATGGACGCCCGCGGGGACATCACCACGGTCGGCAACGTCACCACCACCTGCGACCCGGCCTATGCCAACGAGCACTGGACGGCAGCCGAGTCCGCCGCCTCGTGCAACGGCGCGCGGGCGGGCGCCACCGGACTGGCTCGCTTCGATGGTGCCCCGATGCCGCCGATCAACAACCGCCTGTCGATGGAGCCCGTCGACGTCGACGGCGATCCGGCCACGTTCAGCTCCTCGACGGCGGAGCTGCACATCCCAGCCGGGTCCACGGTGCTGTGGGCCGGGCTGCACTGGAACGCCGCGACCGACGTCCCGGCGTCCGAGGAGCACTACGGCTCCTCCTACGAGACGGCCCCACCGAACGTGGCCGACCGCTTCCGCGTCCGGTTCTCCACCCCCGCCGGCGGCGGCTACCGCACCCTGGACGCTGCGCCGGCCGATGGGACGACGCGCGACACGTGGGACGACACCAACCCCGGGGGCACCGACTCGTACGGCGCCTACGTCGACGTCACCGCTCTGGTGAAGGCCGGCGGTGCCGGCCGCTACGGCGTGGCCGACGTCCAGGCGTGCCGCGGCTTCGGCGGGTGCTTCGGGTCGTGGTCCCTGACCGTCGCGTTCGCCAACCGCTCGCTGCCCGCCCGGAACCTCAACGTCTGGCACGGCTGGCAGGTCACGTCACCCGATCGCAACGGCGGGACCCAGGAGTTCGCAGTGAGCGGGATCACGCCACCGCCACACGGCAAGGTGAACGCCCGCATCGGCGTGGTCCAGGCCGATGGGGACCGCGGCCTCGGCCCGGACTCGCTCGAGATCTCGTCACCCTCCCACCCGGCTTGGAGCACGTTCGCAGTCGCGGACCGACCGCTCGCCGCCGGCGAGACCGACTGGTTCAACAGCACGGTCAACAGCTTCGGGACGCGCCGGCCGGGCACCGGCGCGAACCCGAACCACCTGGGCAACCTCAACCAGGACATCGCCCTCGTGCAGAACGACCAGATCATCGGCAACGACGACCACTCGGTGCGCTTCAAGGTGCGGACCGCCAGCACGGAGAGCCTCTACAGCCAGGTCGTCCACAGCGCGGTCGACCTCTACGAACCCGAGATCGCCATCGACAAGACCGTCGATCCTCCGGGGCCGGTGCCCGCCGGATCGGAGGTCACCTGGAAGCTGGCGATCGCCAACAAGGGCATCGATCCCGCCCGCCGGGCGGTGGTCACCGACCCGCTGCCCGACGGCGTGACGTACGTGGCCGGTTCGGTCCGGTACCACTCAGGCGGCCCGACCGGACTGCTCGGGACCAAGACCGACGCCCCTGGCGACGACCAGGTCGACTGGAACGCCACCACCCGGACGCTCACCCTCCGGGTCGGCGCCGGAGCGGACGGGGTGAAGGGCGGCACGATGGGCACCGCGCCTGCCGCCGACGGATCGCACCAGCTGGTCGTCACGTTCCGCACCCGCGTCGACGGCCCGCCCGACCGGACCGTCACCAACACGGCGAGGGCCCACGGCGAGGGCCGCGAGCTCGGCGACCCGTACGGTCCCCTCGTCACCGATGCGGAAGATCCAGCTGCCATCGCCGCAGCCCCCGAGATCGACCTCGGGATCACCAAGGTGGACGACGGCGCCGTCGTGCGTGCGGTGGGCGACCGCTACACCTACCGCCTCACCGCCACCAACGCCGGCCCGTCGCCGGCCACCGGCGTGGTCATCCGCGACGGCCTCGACGCCCGGATCCGCTTCGTCAGCTCCGCCGACGGGTGCACGGCTGCAGACCAGCTCGTCACCTGCCCGGTCGGCGTCCTCGCCCCGAAGGCCAAGGCCACCCGGACGTTCGTGGTCGAGGTCCTGGAGCTCCCGGGGACGGGGAACGTGATCCCGAACACGGCCATCATCGACGGCGAGCAGCCGGACCCCGACTGCACCGAGGAGACGCCCGACGCGCTTTGCAACCACGACGACGAGGAGACGCCTCAACCGAGCATCGACCTCGGCATCACCAAGTCCGACGACGACGCCGAGGTCCACGCCGTGGGAGACGAGTACGAGTACCGCCTCGAGGTGGTCAACGCCGGACCCGACGACGCCACGGGCGTCGCGGTCACCGATGAGCTCCACCCCATGCTCGCCTTCGTGTCGTCCGAGTCGTGCACGGCGAAGGGCCAGGTCGTCACGTGCCCCATCGGCGACCTCGCGGCCGGCCAGACCGTCAAGGTCGCGCTCCGGGTCCGGGTCGTGGCGCTGCCGCCGGCAGGAGAGACCATCCTGAACACCGCCGAGGTCGAGGCCCGCGAGCCCGACCCCGACTGCACCGACGACAACCCGAAGGCCCGGTGCAACCACGACGACGAGGAGACCCCTCGCCACGACGACCCGCCGCCCACCACCACCACAGCGGCGTCGCCGAAGGCGCCGCCGCGCGGGCCGAGCGGGCCGCTCCCCCGGACCGGGTTCGGCGCCGCCGGGCTCATCATGGCCGGGACGATCGTCCTCGCCTCGGGAGCCGCCGTCCTGGCCGGACGACGCCGGTTCGCTCGCTGATCTGGGGGACCACGTTCCGGTCCCCCGCACCACCGGAGGGGGCTGACCGCATCGGCTGGCGGTCAGCTCCTTCGGGCTGGTACTCCCGGCAGGGCTGGCCGCGCAGGCCCGGGCAGGCCGGGAGGGGGGTCGACACGTCGACACCCGGGATGACCGGGAGCACCACCGCCGAGGGCATGTCGGCGCTGCGGGCGACGTCGTCGTCTTGGGTCCCGTCGAGCGTGACGAAGCTCCAGACCGGCTTGTCGCCGCCCGGCGCCGAGATGATCACCCGGATCTTCGAACCCGCCCGGAAGGCGTGGGCGAACGGGTAGATCTCCACCCGGACCGGCGTGAACTCGTCGGCCGGAAGATCGGCCTCGTCGCGCTCCAGCTGGGTGATGAGCGGTTGGAGGTCGGTGGACCGCTTCTCGTCGAGGGCGCGCTTGGACGCTCGCAGCCAGCCCGACTGCACGTAGGTCTCCTTGCCGTCGGGACGGACCTCGGTGAGCGTCACCTGGAGATCGGTGTCCTTCTCCGACGACCTGATCCAGAGGTCCGCCGAGCCCGAGCCGACCATCGTCGTGTCCTCGGTGAGCGCCGGCGTGACGTAGCTGAGCGCGTTCTCCGGCGACGGCGACTGCCAATCGCTCTTCGGCAGGCGCCACCAGGAGTCCTCGCCCGCCACCAGGTTGATCTCGGGTCGGGCCTTCGGATCCGAGGTGTACGAGTCGACAGCGGCGTCGCCCTCGGCGGTGGGCTCGGTCTCGGTGAGCGTGCCGTCTGGACCGAGGTACCAGGTCGTGGCCTCGGTCTCGGCGGGCGGGTAGGCGGAGAAGCTCTGCTCGAAGCCGGCGGCCGGGACACCCGGCGGAAGGCCCGGAGCGCCACCCTCGTCGAACAGCACCCGCACCGGCGCCTGGTCCTCGTACTGGGCCAGCGCGTCTTCGTAGGAGGTGCCCGGGTCGAAGCGCTCCGGCGGGATCGGCAGCGTCGACGCCGCCTCGCCGTCACCGATGATCTCGCCGGGGACCGCATGGTAGAGCGGCTCCATCCCGGTGGTGTCCGGCGTCTCCTCGGCCACGTACAGCTGGAGGAACTCCATCCACCGCTGGAGGACCGTCGGGTTCGCCAGCCCCTCGGTGTGCATGCCGTTGATGAGCGTCACGTACTTGTGGGGCACGTTCGCCAGATCCGGGACCATCGACGGGGCGTGCCCGCCGACCTGCTCGTCCTGCCACGAGGCCACCATGAAGGTGGGCACGTCGATCTCGTGGACGAACGTCGACGGGGCGAACGAATCGCCCAGGTCGTTCTCCGTGGGGAAGTACGGCATGGCGTCGATCAGCTCAGACAGGGCGACGTTCTGGCCGCGCAGCTCCATGTTCTGCTCGCAGGTCTCGTCGCCCTCGTCCACCCGCTTCTTCGTCCACTCCTCCTCGAGGGGCTTCGCGTTCTTGTCGCGCTCCTCCACCCAGCTGCGGGCGAAGCCCTTGTTCTGGATCCCGCCCGGCCAGAGCAGGGCGCGGAACCCGTCGTCGTAGCCGGCCATGGGGGCGATGGCGGCCAGGTGCGGCGGGTTGGTGGCGGCGGTGTAGAGCATCGCCGAGGCCGGATACGAGATCCCCACCATGCCGACCTGGTTGCCCTTCACCCACGGCTGGGCGGCGATGGTCTCGACGACGTCGTAGCCGTCGACCGCCTGGGCGTCCTCCCACAGCTGGAACGATCCGCCCGAGCAGCCGGACCCCCGGATGTTCACGCCCACGGTCGCGAAGCCCTGACCACCGGCCAGCGTCTTGGAGATCGTGACCAGCGACGGTTCCGGGTTGGCGGGGTCGTAGCCGGAGTACTCGATGACGGTCGGGTAGGGCCCGTCCTCGACGGGTCCGGGGAGCGTCACGTTGATGGCGAGCTGGGTGCCGTCCCGCGTGGTCAGGTAGCCGTAGCCCTCACCGATCTCCTGCTCGTCGTAGAACGCCTGGTCGGGGTGGTCGTCGACGGCGGTGACCTCGACCGGCTTCGACCGGCCCGACCCGTCGACCTGCTTCACGACGTAGCCCTCGCCCACCGGCACGTACCGGAACACCAGGGCGCCGTTGTCGTCTGTGGTGCGCGAGTCGACCTTGGTGAGCTCCGCGTCGTCGTCGACCACCTGGGTCGGCACCACCTTGCCGGCGGCGTCCACCAGCTCGAGCTCCACGTCTGGCTCGGACATCAACCAGATCTGACCGGTGCCGCCGTGGGCCTCGATCTCGACGGCCGGGCCGTCCGGTCCGCTCCCGTCCGAACCGTCGGAGCTGCACCCTGCGGCCACGAGGGCCAGCACCATGACTGCGGCCGCAGCCGCTCGACGAACCTGCACTTCGACCCCCGGACGTTCCCCAGCGGGTCGCACCGTGTTGCACGTCCCGGCCGCCCGAGACAGCACACCGTCGTCAGCGTCGGACGGTGCGGGGACCCGGTCGGCGAGCCGATCGTAGCAACAACCGACCGTTGGTCGGTTTCATCCGGGGAATCGGTCGGCCCCTCGCACCGGTTCAGCCGTGCTGCCAGAACCGGTTGGCCACGCTGCGCACGCCTTCGAGGGCCACGGCGTCGAGCGCAGCCACATCGTCGGCACGCATCGACCAGCCGAGGGCACCGGCGTTCTGCTCCGCCTGCTCCCGGTTCTTCGCACCCGGGATCGGCACCGCGCCTTTGGCGATGATCCAGTTGAGGGCGACCTGACTGGGCGTCTTGTCCCCGTTCGCCTCGCCGATGCGGCGCAGCTCGGCCACCACCTCGTCGACCCGCTCCATGGGGTGGGCCGAGAAGTTGCGGGTCGATGGCGGCGGGTTCGCCGCCGAGTACTTGCCGGTCAGGCGGCCCTGTCCGATGGGCGAGTACGCCAGCGGCACCACGCCGAGCTCCCGGCACGTGGCCAGCAGGCCCGACGTCTCCGGCGCGGTCCGCAGCAGCGAGAACTCGATCTGGTTCGACGCCAGGCGCAACCCGCGGGCGCGCAGCGCCGCATCGAACTTCCGCGTCTCGGTCACCGAGTAGTTCGACACGCCCACGGCGCGGACCAGGCCCTCCTGGTGCGCTGCGGCCAGGGCCTCGGCCAGTGCACCGTGGCCTCGGAGGCTGATGGGCCCGTGGATCTGGTAGAGGTCGACGCGCTCCACGCCGAGCCGGTCGAGCGACGCCCGCAGCGAGGACAGGAGCGCGCTCCGGACGTTCAGCTTCCAGGGCACCGGCATGAACTTGGTGGCCAGCTGCACCTTCGCCGCCCGTTCGGGGTCGCCGGCGAGCAGCCCGCCGATGATGCGCTCGCTCTCGCCGTCGCCGTACACCTCGGCCGTGTCGAAGAAGGTGGCGCCGCCGTCGATCGACGCCGACCACGCCTCGCGGATCGTCTCACCCGACAGCGCCGGGTCGTAGGTGCCGTACCCCCAGGTCTTGGCGTCGCCCCACGCCCACGTGCCCACCCCCAGCGCGGGGATCGCAACCTCGGTGCCGGCCAGCGTGAACCCATCGGTGCCCATCGCCGCAACGTACCCGCAGGGAACCATCTCGGACGCTCCGAGGTCCACCCGATCGCCCCCTCCTCCCCGGCAGGAGGGGCGGCCCGCCCACGTGCCGCGGCGGGTCAGGCCTCGACGAGCTCGGCGTCGGGCTGGGCGCGGAGGCTGTGGCGGATCAGCTGCGACGCGCCGCGGAGCTTGAGCAGTCCGACGACCAGGATCACGGCGTTGGCCATCAGCACCACGCCCGGGACCCAGCCCTCGAGCGGTCGGCCGAACACCGATGCCGGCGAGTAGCTGGGGTCGGGTCCCACCGGGCCGGGTTGGACGGCCACGAGGACGACCGCCAGACCCGCAGCCAGGATGGCCGGCACTGCGAGCAGCAGCACCTGGGCCGTCCGTGCCTTGGCCGCGGGCGGCGCCCAGCCCTGCGCCACCGCCCAGTCGTGCAGGGCACCGGCGTAGGCGCCCGGGCCCAGGGCCATGGCGATGCCAGCGACCCAGAGGCACGCGCCCAGGTCGAGCGCCGGGATCCAGGCCGCGACGCAGGCCACCGCCGTGATGACGGCGCACACCGAGGTGACGGCGAACCAGGGGCTGGAGCGCAGCGCCCGGTACGACGACAGCCGGCGGAGCATGACCACCGATGCCGCCGCGAACAGCGGGAGGAGCACCGGTCGGCCCTCGATCGAGAACTGGACGACCAGGCCGATGATGTAGATCCGGCCCAGCTCGCCCATCGTCTTCTCGAGATCCGCGGCCCGCACGGACGCAACGCTACCGGTCTGCGCGGCCCGCCGGCGGTGGTGGCAGCCGGGGGCCTCAGGCGGTGGGCGCGGGCCGGTCGGGGTGCTCGGCCACCTTGGCCCGGACCGCCTTCGCGCCTCGCTCGAGCTCGATGCAGGCGCCGATCCAGCCGATGAAGACCAGCACGAAGAACCCGATCACCCACGGGTCGCCGACCGTCCGCCCGACCACGAGGTTCCACCAGTCCGGCTCGGGTCGGCCCAGGCCGGGCCGGTCGGCGAACGCCACCACGGCGCCCAGGGCGAGGACCGTGGTGATCGACACCCCGACGAGGTTGACGCGGGAGCGGCGCAGGTGCTCGGCCGCCTCCAGCCAGTCGTACCGCATGCACCAGTGCTGCAGGAACGCGGCGTAGAGCAACACGCCGGTGACGGACGCGAGGAGCACGAACACGCTCAGCCCGCCCGGCTCGGCGCCCAGCCAGCCGGCGATGCCGAGCAGGGTCACGACCGCAGCGGCCGCCGTCGTGGACCGGAGGCCGCGACGGCCCTCGGTCGAGGTCGCCACCGGATCGAGACCGAGCAGCGCCCAGATCATCAGCCCGCCGAACAGCGGGAGCAGGACGGCCTGGCCGCTGATCCTCGGCTGGAGGATCAGCCCGAAGATGAAGACCTTCCCGATCCGCCGCAGGGCCGCCTCCACCTCCTCAGCGCGCATGGCGAGCGACGCTACCGGCCGCCGGTCGAGGAGGCGGTCGGAGGCCGTCGGAGGTGGCCGTGCGGATCTGACGGGTCGTCAGCAGACCGGAGCGGGTCTCGGTAGGGTCGGCGCGTGGCTGATCAGGGGACCATCCAGACCGTCGTGTGGGGCACCGGGAACATGGGGCGGGCCGCCATCCGGGCCATCGACGCCCACCCGGGCCTCGAGCTGGCTGCGGTGCTCGTGGCCAACCCGGAGAAGGTCGGGCGCGACGCGGGCGACCTCGCGGGGCTGGACCGCGTCCTCGGCGTGACCGCCACCGACGACGTCGACGCCGTGCTCGCCAGCAGGCCCGGGGCCCTCGCCTACATGGCGTCGGGGGACATCCGTCCCGACGACGCCGTCGCGGATGTGTGCCGGGCGCTGCGCACCGGAGCCGTCGTGGTGACCCCGGCGATCTACCCGCTGTACGACCCGACCAACGCACCGGCCGAGATCATCGACCCGGTCCGGGCGGCGGCGGCGGAGGGCGGCGGTGCGCTGTTCGTCTCCGGCATCGACCCGGGCTGGGGCAACGACATCCTCCCGGCTCTGCTCACCAGCGTGTCGAGCACCAACGACCAGGTCCGCTGCCAGGAGATCTTAGACTACACCACCTACGACCAGCCCGACTCGGTGCGCTACCTCGTCGGCATGGGCCAGCCCATGGACTGCGAGCCGATGATGGTGGCACCCACCGTGCCCACCATGGTCTGGGGCGGGCAGGTCCGCCTCATCGCCCGAGCGCTGGGCGTGGAGCTCGACGAGATCCGCGAGACGCTGGAGCGGCGCGAGCTCGAGTTCACGGTCGAGAACGTCATGGGGTCCTTCGAGGCCGGCACCCAGGGCGGGCTGCGCTTCGAGGTGCAGGGCATCGTCGACGGCGAGGCGGTGATCGTCATCGAGCACATCACCCGCATCCATCGGTCGGTCGCCCCGGACTGGCCGTCCCCCGCCGACGGGGGCGCCGGCGCCCACACAGTGGTCATCGAGGGCAGCCCCCGCATCACCCTCAGCCTCGAGGCGGAGGAGGAGGGCGGCAACCGGGCCGCCGGCGGCAACGCCACCGCCGTCGGGCGCCTCGTGAACGCCATCCCGTGGCTCAGCGAAGCCGGTTCCGGCGTCTACGACGCCCTCGATGTCCCGCTCACCCCCGGCCACGGCAAGCTCGGAAGGAAGGCCACCGCATGAAGATCGAGCCCGCAGGCATCGAGATCCCCGAGGGCAAGGACCCCATCTTCTTCGTGTGGGGCGAGATGGTCCCCGGCATCGGGGTCGCGGCGTCGACGTTCGCCCAGAGCGTCTACGAGCACACCACGCTCGGGCTGCGCGAGTTCGAGGCCGCCCGGCTGCGCATCGCCCAGATCAACGGCTGCCTCTTCTGCCAGGACTGGCGCACCGACCGCGACGGCGAGACCGTGGAGGACGGGTTCGATGCCGCCGTCGAGCACTGGCGCACCACCGAGGCCTTCGACGACCGCACCCGTCTCGCCGCCGAGTACGCCGAGCGCTTCGCCGTCGCGCACCACGACATCGACGCCGGGTTCTGGGAGCGCATGAACGCCCACTACACCCAGGCGGAGATCGTGGAACTGTCGATGTGCCTCGGCTCGTGGATCAGCTTCGGCCGCCTCAACCACGTCCTGGGCCTCGACGCCGCCTGCGTCCTCCCCAGCCACCGCTGACCCCCCCCCTCAGGCGGGGACGGTGGAGGGGGCGCCGAGGAAGTCCTGGAACCAGTAGCCGGTGTCCTTGATCGTGCGCTGCTGGGTGCGGAAGTCGACGTGGACGAGGCCGAAGCGCGGGTCGTAGCCCTCGGCCCACTCGAAGTTGTCCATGAGCGACCAGCAGAAGTAGCCGTCGACCGGCATGCCGTCCTGCACCGCCCGGCGGACCTCGGCGAGGTGCGCTTGGTAGAAGGCCGTGCGGCGGCTGTCGTGGACCCGGCCTTCGGCGAGCACATCGGGGTAGGCGGACCCGTTCTCGGTGACCGTCAGCTTCGGCACCTTGCCGTAGGCGTGGAACCGCTCGAGCGCTTCGTACAGGCCGTCGGGCTGGACCTCCCACCCCATCGACGTGATCTCGTAGTTGCGGAAGTCCCGGCTGATCCACGGCACGCCCCGCAGCTTCGGCACCGGCCACGGCTTCACGAGCTGGCGCTGGTAGTACTGCACGCCCACGAAGTCCCAGTCGACGACGATGGCTCGGTCGTCGCCGGGCCTCACGTACTTCTCGACGCCCGCGATGATCGGCGAGTCGTCCACCGGGTAGCCGAGGCCGAAGTTGGGCTCCCAGAAGATCCGGTTGGCGATGACATCGATGCTGGCCTTGGCCGCCCGGTCCCGCTCGGTGTCGCGCTTGGATCGCATCGGGGTGACGATGTGGGTGGTGCCGACGTTGGCCCCGGGCACCTTCGCCCGCAGGACCTCGGCGCCGACCGCCTGGGCCAGGTTCACGTGGTGCGTGCCGGCCAGGTACTTCCGCAGGCTGCGGGTCCCGGGGGCGTGGACGCCCAGGAGGTGGCCGACCACGAGGAAGCTGCACGGCTCGTTGAACACCATCCAGTTCTGGACCCGGTCGCCGAGGCGGTCGGCCACGACGCCGGCGTACTCCTCGAACCAGCCCACGCTGCTCCGGTTGGCCCAGCCGCCCCGGTCCTGGAGCGCCTGCGGGAGGTCCCAGTGGTACAGCGTGACCCACGGTGCGACGCCGCGGTCGAGGCAGGCGTCGACCACCCGGTCGTAGAAGTCGAGGCCGGCCTCGTTCACCCGACCGGTGCCGTCCGGCAGCACCCGAGGCCACGAGATCGAGAAGCGCTGGGCGTCGAAGCCGAGCGTCTTCACCAGGTCGGTGTCGTCCTCGTAGCGGTGGTAGAAGTCGCAGGCGGTGTCGCCGGTGTCCCGGTTGCGGATGCGTCCGCCGCCGTGGGTGAACGTGTCCCAGATGGACGGGCCCTTGCCGTCGGCGTCCCAGGCCCCTTCGACCTGGTAGCTGGCGTGGGCCACCCCCCAGGTGAAGTCGTCTCCGAAGTCGGCCCTGGCCAGATCCGTCATGGCGCCAAGCTAGGTGTCCCGGCACCGATCGACCGGCGGCCGGCGGCGGGCCCGGGCTCGGCCGGCGGTCGGGTCCGGGCTCAGCCGGCGGCGAGGGCGGTGAGGAACGCGGCCGCCAGGGGGGCGGCGGTCTGACCGCCGAAGCCGCCGTCCTCGACGAGGACCGCGAACGCGATGTCGCCCTGGAAGCCGGTGAACCAGGCGTGGGTCTGCGGGGGGCTCTCGGTCCCGTACTCGGCGGTGCCGGTCTTGCCGGCCACGTCCCCACCCGGCACGCCGAGCAGGGCGCTGCCGGTGCCGTCGGTGACCACCCCGCGCATGAGGCCGCGGAGCGCGGCGATCGCCGCAGGGTCGAGCGGCTCGCCCGCTGCGGGCTTCGGGTCCTCGGGGTCGATGATGAGGCGAGGGACGAGCGACCGGCCGGCCGCCACCGATGCCGACGCCAGGGCCACGGCGAGCGGGCTGGCCTCGACCTTGCCCTGGCCGATCATGTCGGCGGCGTGCTCGGTCTCGCTGTCGGTGAGCGGCACCGACCCGCCGGCTGCGGGCACGCCCAGATCCACGTCGCGGTAGCCGAGCTTCTCGGCCGCGTCGGAGAGCTGCTCGGCGGTGATGGAGCGCGACTGGCCGACGAACGCAGTGTTGCACGAGTCGGCGAAGTCCTTGCTGAACGGCACCGGGCCGAGCACCTCGCCCTCGGCGTTCGAGAACTCCTTGCCCACCACGATGGTGGCCGGGCAGTCGACCACGGTCTCGGGGGTGAGGCCGTTCTCGAGCAGCGCCAGCGTCGAGGCGATCTTGAACGTCGACCCGGGCGGGTACTTCCCGATGAGCGCCCGGTTGTACCCGTCGGCGCCCTCCGGCCCGTTCGACACGGCGAGCACGTCGCCGGTGCTGACCCGGATGGCGACGAGCGCCGCCGGCTTCGGCGCCGTGCTCATGACCTCGTCGGCCGCCGCCTGGATCTCCGGGTCGAGGGTGATCTGGACCGACCGGCCCTTCACGGTGGGGAAGTCCTTGAGCGCATAGGCCTCCCGGCCCGACGCGGCGTCGGGGACCACCCGGATCGACACGCCGGCCTCGCCGGCCAGCGCGGCGTCCTGCGAGGCCTGGATGCCCGACAGGCCGGTGAGGTCGCCTTCGCCCACCCGACCGTTGGACGCGGCGGCGATCTCCGGGGTGGCCGGGCCGACCGTGCCGATGAGGGCGCGGGCGAAGTCCCGGCTCGGCGCCAGCGGGATCTCGTCGTCCTGGAGGACCACCCCGGCGATGGCCTCGAGCTGCGCCCGGATCGGCTCGAACGCCTCCTTGCGCAGGGTGATGACCGAGATGAGGTCGGTGTCGGTGCCAGCGGACACCCGGTCGACGAGCGATGCGGCATCGACGCCGACGAGCGAGGCGACCTGCTGGGCGGTGGCGGCACGGCCCGTGGTGGCCCCCGGCTGGATGCCGACGTTGACCACCGGGCGCAGGCCGACCAGCGGGGTGCCGTCCGGGCCGAGGATCTCGCCGCGGGCTGCGGGCAGGCGCACGACCTGGAAGGTGTCGCCCTCGGTGAGCCGCTTGTGCACGGCGCTCGGGCTCCAGTCCACGAGCCAGCGGGGATCGTCGTCGGCGGCGTCCGGGTCCTCCACCAGCTGGACCTCGGTCTCGTAGGTCCAGACGCGCGTCGGGGCGAGCTGCCAGGTGACCTCGACCGTGGCGCCCACCCGGTCGGGGCCCTCGGCCGCACCGGGCTCGGGGTTGATGGTGCGCATGGAGGTCACCTCCGCCTTGGCCGGCTTGCCGCCCGCCCCGGCGCCGAGACCGGCGGTGATGGCGAGCGTCTCGGCGTTGATGTCGACCGTCTCGTCGACCACCGGGACCTTGGCGAGCGTGCCGGCCACCCAGTGGGCGGCGAAGGCGTCGGCCGCCTCGGCGGCCGGATCGCCCTCCTTGACCCCGGGGCGCGAGGGCGCGTCGTCGGGGGCGAGGACCCCGAACCACACCACCGCCGCCACGAGGGCCACGAGCACGATCGCTGCGCCGCCGATGAGCGCCCCGCGCTTGTTCAACCCCACACCCTTCGCGTCGTCCGGTCGAGGTGAAGCTAGCGAGACGTCCGAGGTTCGCACCGGGTCTTTCGGTTCCACTTCTCGCGCGATCCGATGACGAGCTCCCTGCCGAGGCGTACGGTCCGGCCACCCGGACGGATCGATGGAGGAGCCCACCGTGCCCAGACTGAGCCAGGTACCCCGAGCCGACGCTGCCGACGGGATCGTGCCGGTGATGTACGACTTCATCTTCGGCGACCGAGATCCCGTGGCCGAGCCCGGCCTGAACAACGGAACGCCCGGCAACTGGTGGACCGTGGTCGCCCAGAGCCCCGAGCTCATGGAGCACTGCGTCAGCGGGTTCGCCTTCTACCGCTCCGAGGACCGGGAGCTGCCGCCGGTCCTGCGGGAGCTGGCCCAGACCCGGGCCGGCTGGGCCCGGGGCAGCCGCTTCGTGTTCTCGCAGCACTGCAAGGCCAGCCGGGACAACGGCGTGAGCGAGGCGAAGATCCAAGCGGTGCCGTCGTGGGAGACCGCGGACGTGTTCTCCCCGGCCGAGCGGGCCGTCCTGGCGTGGACCGATGCGCTGGTGCTGCACGGAGGCCGGGCGTCCGATGGCACGTTCGACGCCCTGCGGGAGCACCTGTCGGAGCTGGCGATCCTCGAGCTGACCTACATCACCTGCTGGTACGACCTGCACGCGGTGATGAGCCGGGCGCTGCGCCTGGAGCTCGACGACGTCGACGACCCGATCACCGAGCTCACCGGGCCGGGCATCACCCGGTCCCTCCGACCGGACGCCGACCCGGAGGGCTGACGTGCGCGGCGTGCGGATGCTCGGGCTGGTCGCCCTCGGGGCGCTCGTGGCCTCGACGGCTGCGTGCGGCGACGAGCCCAGCTCGGCGGGCGTTGCGCACGTCGAGTCGAAGGTCCCCCACGAGCGGGCCACCGAGGCCGAGGCGGTCGCCGGCGCGGAGATCGTCAACCACCTGGGCGCGGAGCTGTACGGGCCCATCGCCGAGGCTGGGGGCGATGGCAACATCGCCTACTCCCCGCTGTCGATCGGCGTCACCCTGGGCATGGCCCGGGCCGGCGCCGAGGGCGGGTCGGCCGAGCAGCTCGATGCGCTCTTCGCCGCCGCCGACCCCGATGCGCTCCACCGGTCGTTGAACGGGGCGGTGTCCTCGCTCCAGGACCTCACCGGTCCGGTGCCGCTGCCGGACGGCGAGATGGGTGAGATCGAGCTCACGAACGCCAACGCCCTGTGGGGCCAGTCCGGCGTGACCTGGACGCCCGCGTTCCTCGACCGGCTCAAGGCCGACTACGACGCCTCGATGTGGACGGCCGACTACGCGAGCGACCCCGATCGGGCCCGCGTGGAAATCAACGACTGGGTCGCCGAGCACACCCGCGAGCACATCGAGGACCTGCTGCCCCCCGGCTCCATCGACACCCTGACCCGCCTGGTGCTGACCAACGCCGTCTTCTTCAAGGCGCCGTGGAGCGATGAGCTCGACGAGCTCGGCGACCGGCCCTTCACCACGGCCGCGGGCACCGAGGTGCAGGCGCCGACGATGAGCACCACCGGCGACCTGCCGTACCAGGACGGCGACGGCTGGCAGTCGGTCACCATCCCCTACGCCGGCTCGAAGCTGGCCATGACGTTCATCGTCCCCGACGAGGGCGGGCTGACCGCGTTCGAGGACGCCCTCGACGGCGAGGTCCTGCACCAGGCGGTCACCGGCGGCGAGCCCACCCCCGTGATGGTGACGCTCCCCCGCTTCGACCTCGACCAGCGCGCCCCGCTGGCCGACGTGCTCCAGGAGCTCGGCGTCACCGCCCCGTTCGACACCGACACCGACTTCGAGCCGATGACCACCGACCCCGGGGCTCAGCCCCTCCACCTCGCCGATGTGCTGCACCAGGCCACCGTCACCGTCGACGAGCACGGCACCGAGGCGGCGGCGGCCACCGCTGCGGTCTTCGAGACCGTCGGCGGGTTGATCACCGAGAAGGAGGTGGTGATGGACCGGCCCTTCCTGTTCGTCATCCACGACGTGGCCAACGGCACCCCGCTGTTCATCGGCCGGGTCGCCGACCCCACCGCCGAGTAGGCGCCCCCGGTCCGGCCGCTACCAGGTGCCGAGGCGGGCCGTGGCCTTCGGGTCGTAGAGGCAGACGACGTCGGCGAAGTAGCGGAGGCGGAGGGCGGCGTCGAGCATCGCCGCGCCCGATCCCGCCTCGGGGAGGTGCGAGGTGACCACCACGTAGGGCGCCGGGTCGGCCAGCGACCGCAGCAGGGCGCCGTTGGCGACGGCCTTCTTGAGGGTGTCGGTGCGGATCAGCCCGGGGCGCTTGCCCTGGATGCTGCCCTTGTACTCGAACCAGACCGTGGTGCCGCCGGGGCTCACCGCCTCCTGGTCGATCTCCACACCCACCTCGGTGAGCACCCTCCGACCGTGCAGCTCGAACCCGAAGTGGGCGAGGAGGGTGTCGCACTGCTCGGCGAACTGCCGGCCCTGGATGCCCGCCGACGCCTGGAACGACGACCGCGGCTTGGCCTCGACCACCGGCTCGGCCTCGATCTGCACGACGGCCGGCTCGGGCTCGGGCTCGACGACGGGCTCGGGCTGGGGTTCGGAGACCGGGTCGGCCGCCTCGGGCAGCGGTGGGTCGCCCCCGAAGGGCAGCTGCTCGAAGTCGCTCATGCCGGGCCGAGGCTAGGCGCGCGCTGAGGACCCTCAGGCGGGACGGCGGCCGAGGACGTAGAGGCGCTCGGTCTCCGCCTCGCCGTCGGGCAGCGGACCCCGGCGGTACCACTCGACCTCGACCAACCCGGCGGTGGCGAAGGCGTCGAGCACCGCAGCGGGATCGTGGAACACGAAGCTGACGTCGACCGGCTCGTCCCACAGCTCGGTCAGGTGGCGGACCTCGTCACCCACGTGCACGGCGACGGCCAGCCACCCGCCGGGCGCCAGGCGGTCGGCGAGCAGGGCCACGGCGGGACGGAGCTCCGAGCCCGCCAGGTGGACCAACGAGTACCACGCCGCGATCACGGCCCACGCGCCCCCGGCAGCTGGCGCCGGCAGCGCGGTCAGGTCGGCCACCTCGAACGGCAGCTCGGGGAAGCGGCGGCGAGCCTCGTCGATCATCCCGGGCGACAGGTCGAAGCCGGCGACGTCCGCCCCGCAGAGCGCGAGGTAGAACGCGACCTGACCCGGCCCGCAGCCGGCGTCGGCCACCGGGCCCCCGTCGGCGAGGTCGACCAGGCGCTCCAGGATCCAGCGGTCGAACGGCTTCGAGTCGAGCTCGCCCGCCAGGCGGTCGGCGTAGGTGCCGGCGAGGGCGTCGTAGGTGGCGACCACCTTGGCGTCGCGGGCCACCGGCCCCTCGGCGAGGACCACGTCGCGGTCCACCGCCGACGCCGAGCCGCCCGCAGCGGCCGGGGCACCGGGCCCGGCGATCTCCACCGGGCCGAGGAGGTGGATCCAGCGGTGGTCCTGGTGGCCGGGGAGCCGCTCGAGCATCGCCACGAGTGGCTCGGCGCCGCCGGCCATCGCCTGCAGGTGGCGCTCCACCTCGTCGCGGTCGGCGAACCGGTGGAGCCGATCGGTGCGCGCCTTGAGCTCACCGGGGGCTTGGGGCCCGCGCAGCAGGAGCACCGTGAGGATGGCCCGCTCCGCCTCGTCGATCCCGAGGCGCTCGTCGAGGACCTGCCGGTACTTCACGGCCCGGGCCCCGCTGCCCGCATAGACCATGCGGGTCAGGCCCTTGGCCTTGAGGACGCCGAGCGCCGACTCGATCGTCGCCTCGTCGAGGTCCATCACCGGCTCCCGGCTGGAGCTCTGGTTGCACGCCGTGCGCAAGCCGTTGAGCGTCATCGGGTACGAGGCGGGAACGGTCCGCTCCTTCTCGAGGAGGCTGCCGACGATGCGCTGCTCGACGGGGTCCAGCTCGGGGCGCTCGCCACCGCCCGGGGAGGGTTCGCTCATGGCCCGGACGATACGGGGCGGCGGGCGCCCTAGCGTCGGGGGATGGCATCCGGACCGTCCGACCCGCGTCCAGGCACCGCCGCACCGCCCGTCCCCGAGCGCCTCGCCGCCCTCGACGACGGGTATGCGACGGATCTCCACCGGTACCTCGGGGCCCAGGTCACCGGGGGCGAGGGGCCCGACGGCGTCCGCTTCTCCGTGTGGGCGCCCGGCGCGTCGCGGGTGGCGGTGGTCGGCGACTGGAACGGCTGGGACGAGGGCGGCGACCCGATGGACCGGGTCCCCGACAGCCCCTTCTGGACCCGCTGGACCCCCCACGCCCGGGTCGGCCACCGCTACAAGCTGGCGGTCACCGACCACCTCGGCCGGACCGTCCTGCACGCCGACCCCGTGGCGTTCCAGAGCGAGCCCGCGCCCGACACCGCGTCGATCGTGCACCGCAGCGCGCACCGCTGGGCCGACGCTGCGTGGATGGATCGGGCGCCCCGCCCGCTCGGCGAGCCGATGTCGGTCTACGAGGTCCACCTCGGTTCCTGGCGACGGACCTGGGACGGTGCCGAGCGTGGCTTCCGGGACCTGGCCGCCGACCTCGCCGCCTACGTCACCGAGCTGGGCTTCACCCACGTCGAGCTGCTCCCGGTGATGGGCCACCCGTTCGGCGGGTCGTGGGGCTACCAGGTCACCTCCTACTTCGCGCCCGAGGCCCGGTGGGGCGAGCCCGACGACCTGCGCCACCTCATCGACGTGCTGCACCAGGCCGGCGTCGGCGTGATCTTGGACTGGGTGCCCGCCCACTTCCCCAAGGACGAGTGGGCGCTCGGCCGCTTCGACGGCACCCCCCTCTACGAGGATCCCGACCCGCAGCGGGGCGAGCACCCCGACTGGGGCACGTACGTGTTCGACTTCGGCCGCCAGGGCGTGCGGAACTTCCTGCTCTCCAACGCCCGGTTCTGGGTCGAGGAGTTCCACGTCGACGCCCTGCGGGTCGACGCCGTCGCCTCCATGCTCTACCTCGACTACTCCCGGGGCCCCGGCGAGTGGACGCCGAACGTCGCCGGCGGGCGCGAGGACCTGGAGGCCGTCGAGCTCATCAAGGGCCTCAACGTCCTGGTCCACCGCGAGGACGTGGGCGCGTTCACCATCGCCGAGGAGTCCACCGCCTGGCCCGGCGTCACCCGCCCCGTCGACCACGGCGGGCTCGGCTTCACCCTCAAGTGGAGCCTCGGGTGGATGCACGACACCCTCGACTACTTCGCCCGCGACCCGATCCACCGCAAGCACCACCACCACGACCTCACGTTCGGCGTGCACTACGGGTTCAACGAGAACTTCCTGTTGCCGCTCAGCCACGACGAGGTCGTGCACGGCAAGCGCGCCCTCCTCACCAAGATGCCCGGCGACCGCTGGCAGCAGCTCGCCAATCTGCGGGCCCTGTACGCCTGGATGTGGGCGCACCCGGGCAAGCAGCTCCTGTTCATGGGCGGCGAGCTGGCCCAGGCCCGCGAGTGGAACCACGACCGCCAGCTCGACTGGGACCTGCTCGACGACCCCGGACACCGGGGCGTGCACGACCTGGTGCGAGACCTGAACCGGGCCTACACGGCTCGGCCGGCCCTGTGGGCCTGCGACGTCGATCCCGACGGGTTCACCTGGCTCAACAACGACGCCGCCATCAACGTGTCGGCCTTCGCCCGCCGGGGTCCGGTCGACGCCGACGGGCGGGCCGAGCAGCTGGTCTGCGTGGCCAACCTGTCCCCCACCGTGCACTACGACCACCGGGTGGGCATGCCCGGGCCCGGCCGCTGGCGGGAGGTGCTCAACACCGATGCCACGTCCTACGACGGCTCCGGTGTGGGCAACCTCGGTGCCGTCACCGCCGACGGGCCGCCCGCCCATGGCCAGCCCACGTCGGCCCGCCTCACGCTCCCGCCGCTCGCCGTGGTCTGGTTCGAGCCCGAGGCGACCTGACGGCCTGACCCGGCTGGCCGGGCGCGGCGCGCGGCGCGCTGGGTCAGGCGTGGGTCAGGGCGTCGTCGCGGCGCAGGAGGCCGTCGAGGATCCGGAACGCGCCGAACGCAGCGAGGCCGATGGCGACGAGGAGCAGGAGCCAGGGTCCGTAGGGGGCCGTGGTCAGCTCCCGGAGCGCGTCGTCGAGCCCCCGGCTCTCGCTGGGGTCGTGCTGGCGACCGGCGTCGATCAGGAACCAGCCGATCAGGCCGAACGCGGCGGCGCGGCCCAGGTAGCCGACCGTCCCGAGGCGGCACACCCACGGCTTGCGGGCGGAGCTCACCCGGCTGAAGTCCAGGTCGTCGGCGAACGACCGGGTGACGGCCTTGCGCACGTTCCACCCGGCCACCCCGAGGAACACCAGTCCCGCGGCCACCACGAGCCACGGCCCGCCCGGCCAGTCGAGGACGGTGCTCGTCGACTTCTGCGCCGTGTCGCCTCCCGACCCGCCTCCGCCCGACCCGCTTCCGCCGGAGCCACCTTCGGTGAGGAGGCGCACGGCGACGGCCACGAACGACAGGTAGACCACGGCCCGCCCGGCGTTGGCGGCCCGCTTCGCGACCGAGCCGGCATCGTCGTCATCACCAGGCTCGCCGACCACGGCGAGCCACCCCCGCCATGCGGCGTGGGCCAGCAGGCCCAGGACCACCACGGCCAGCGCGATCCGCCCGAACGGCTGGCGGGCGATGGACTCCAGGGCGCCCTGCTGGCTGGGCTCCGCGCTGTGGTCGCCTCGAGCGACCTGCAGGGCCAGCAGCCCGACCACCACGTAGAGCACGCCCTGGGTCACGAGCGCCACCCGCCCGACGCGCGACGCGTGATCCTCGACATCGGATGCGGAGGCGTCGGTCGAGCCGACGGAGCGATCGAACAGGTGGGTCACGGCCACCAGTTGCCGGGCAGCTCGCGTTCGATACCTGATCGGAGCGCGCGCCGAACACCCGCGCGATCCGGAGCCCGTCGCTGTCACCCCCCACCGGTAGGGTTCCATTCATGGCTGAGCGACCGAAGCGGCAACGGACCAGCACGTCCAACTTCGGCGTCGGCAAGCGCGAGAACCACGACGCGTCCGGCTTCTACGAGCGCTTCGGGGCACCGGTCCTCTCCGGCGACGACACCGTGAACGTGGCCCCGTCGGTGGACCAGATCTGGGTCCACGACGCCCGGGACATGCACGAGCTGCCGGACAACTCGGTCGCGCTCGTCGTCACCTCTCCCCCCTACTTCGCCGGCAAGGCGTACGAGGAGGAGCTGGGCGAGGGGTCCATCCCCGCCAGCTACGTCGACTACCTCCAGATGCTCACCGACGTGTTCGCCGAGTGCGCCCGCGTCCTGGAGCCCGGAGGACGCATCGCGGTCAACGTCGCCAACCTCGGCCGCAAGCCGTACCGATCCCTCTCGGCCGACGTGACCCACATCCTCCAGGACCAGCTCGGCCTGCTGCTGCGGGGCGAGATCATCTGGCAGAAGGCCCGCGGCGCCGGCGGCAACTGTGCCTGGGGCAGCTTCCAGAGCGCCAAGAACCCGGTCCTGCGGGACCTCTCCGAGCGCGTCATCGTGGCCAGCAAGGGGCGGTTCGACCGGGCCCGGTCCACCGCCAAGCGGGAGGCCGAGGGCCTGCCCGCCCGCAGCACCATCGGCAAGGACAAGTTCCTGGACCTCACGCTCGACGTCTGGGAGTTCCCGCCGGAGTCGGCCACGCGCGTCGGGCATCCGGCACCGTTCCCGGTGGAGCTGCCCGAGCGCCTGATCGAGCTGTACACGTTCGAGGGCGACCTCGTGGTCGACCCCTTCATGGGCTCGGGCTCCACCGGCGTGGCGGCGGTGCAGACCGGCCGCCGGTTCGGCGGCTACGACACCGACCCCGCGTACGCCGAGGCCGCGCTCGAGCGCATCGACCGGGCCCGCCAGGACCACGCGTGGGAGCAGAAGGCCCGGGCCGACGCCTCCGCCCCGCTCCTCGCGTCGAAGTTCCCCAAGGCCCGCCAAGCCGAGGCCAACGAGATGATGACGTTCCAGCAGCGTGCGTCTGCCGATGGGTCCCGGGCCCAGGAGCTGGCGGAGTTCCTGCTCCGCCAGTGCGGGTTCGAGAAGCTCGAGGAGAAGAAGAAGTTCCCCGTCGGGGTCGAAGCCAACTTCGTGGCCGAGGACGCGGCCGGCTGCGAGTGGATCTTCGATGTGTCGGGTGCCTTCTCCAGCTCGCGGCCGGGCCTCGAGCGCACCGACACCCTCTGGAAGGCGCTCGGCAAGGCCGCCATCTTGCGCACCCAGCACCCGGACCCCGAGCGTCCCAGCCGCTACGTCCTGCTCACGACCGACATGCCGAAGAAGGGCTCAGCCGGTCACAAGGCGCTGGAAGCCGCGCAGAAGGACGGGCTCATCTGGGACGTGCTCCGGCTCGACGAGCCCGAGACCGTCGCCGAGCTGCTGCACTACGCGTCGGGCAAGCGGTCGGCGGTCACGGACCGCCGCAGCTCCATCACCGCCGGCGCCTGACCCGCCGCCGCACGCGGCGACCGGCCGGGCGCCGTTGCGATCAGCGGATGCCGAGGGCGTTGGGCGGGATGACGCCGAGCTTGCCGGCCTCGTAGTCCTGGAAGGTCTGGATCAGCTCCTCGCGGGTGTTCATGACGAACGGGCCCTGCCAGGCGACCGGTTCGCCGATCTTCTGCCCGCCGAGCACGAGGACGTCGAAGGCGTCGGTCCGGGAGTCCGGGCTCGGCGAGCCGCCGATCGTGAGCACGTCCCCGGGTGAGGTGACGGCGAGCTGGCCGGTGGCGAGGGGTCGACCCTGGGGGCCGACCGTGCCGGCACCGGAGAGGCCGTAGACCAGGCCGTTGAAGTGCTCGGGCCACGGCAGGCGGACCTGCGCACCCGGCTCGATGGTGAGGTGCAGCATCGTGACGGGCGACCGGGTGCTGCCCGGGCCCGAGAAGCCGCCGAGGTCCCCGGCGATCACCCGGATGAGGGCGCCGCCGTCGGGCGACGTGAGGAGGGTGACGTCGTCACCTTCGAGGTTCTGGTAGTTCGGCGTCGCCCACTTCTGGGCGGCGGGCAGGTTCACCCACAGCTGGATGCCGTGGAACAGGCCACCGGACTGGACCAGCGACTCGGGCGGGGTCTCGATGTGGAGCAGGCCGCTCCCGGCGGTCATCCACTGCGTGGCGCCGTTGGTGATGACGCCGCCGCCGCCGTGGGAGTCCTGGTGGAGGAAGGTGCCGTCGATGATGTAGGTGACGGTCTCGAAGCCGCGGTGCGGGTGCCACGGGGTGCCCTTGGGCTCGCCGGCGGCGTACTCCACCTCGCCCATCTGGTCCATGTGGATGAACGGGTCGAGCTCGGCGAGGTCGACCCCGGCGAAAGCCCGGGTGACCGGGAAGCCCTCACCCTCGAAGCCCTTGGGGCCGGTGGTGACGGTCTTGATCTTGCGGTCGGTGCTGGCGGCCGGATCGGGCTCGGCCAGGCGGGGGAGGGTGACGATGTCGTCGACGGTGACTGCGGGCATGGTGCCGATCCCTTCGGTCGTCCGGCGGCCCCGGTGGTGGGGCCTCGCCGGTTCCCTCATCAGAACCTAGTTGACATGTCAACTATTCCGGGTGGGCACGCCCGACCGCCACGGGAACGAGAAGAGCCGGCCCTCGCGGGCCGGCTCTCCTTCGTGGCGGGGGCGGACCCGGTCGGTCAGTCGATGATGGGTGCGGGCTCCCGCGTGCCGTCGTCGACCACATCGCCGGCGGCGCTCGCGTTGACGGGCACGACGTTCGGGACGGCGTTCGGCACGGCGTTCGGGTTGGCGGCCGAAGGTCCGTCGGCATCGATGGGCGTGCCGTCGAGCACGTCGAGCGTGCCCTCGAGCGAGTGATCGTCGCCGAGGTCATCGGTGGCCGTGCCGCCGGGCCGGGTGGCCTGCATGCCGAAGTGGGCGGGCAGGAGGAACCAGGCGGCGACGGCGGCGGAGATCACCACGATGGTGGCGACGATGGCCGCAGACGACAGGCCGTCGACGAACG
The DNA here is from genome assembly GCA_025463265.1 of Ilumatobacteraceae bacterium. Taxonomy (GTDB): domain Bacteria; phylum Actinomycetota; class Acidimicrobiia; order Acidimicrobiales; family Iamiaceae; genus Aquihabitans. The sequence continues at coordinate 4,699 of JAOBWH010000169.1, read as the reverse complement.
ACTGCTTGGCGGCGTCGGCCAGGTCGGCTCCGGCGGAGCCGCCGATCTCACCGGCGACCCGGAGGGCACCGGCGAGGCCCGAGTCGGCCATGTCCTTGGCCTGGGCCGGCAGGTTCGTGATGGCCGGGGCCAGCTTGCTGGTGAACTGCGAGGTCACGACCGAGCCGAGGACGGCCACGCCGAGGGCGCCGCCGAGCTCCCGGGTGGTGTCGTTCATGGCCGAGCCGACGCCGGCCTTGCCGAGCGGCACCGACGACATGATCAGCGTGGTGAGCGGCGTCATGGTGGTGGCCATGCCGGCGGCCAGCGGCAGGATCGAGCAGTAGATCAGCACGAGCGAGCTGTCGGTCTGGACCTGCGAGAACACCGCCATGCCGAGGGCGATGAGCCCCAGCCCGACCGGCACGGCCCGGTGGGCGCCGAAGCGGGCCACCATCTTGGGCATCTGCGGGGCGATGGCCATCATGACCGCCGCCATCGGCAGCTGGAGCAGGCCGGACTTGAGCGGCGAGAAGCCGAGGACCAGCTGGAAGTACTGCGCCACCAGGAAGAATGTCCCGAACATGGCGAAGAAGGTCAGCGTCATGCCGCCCGAGGCCACGCTGAAGCGGCGGTCCCGGAACAGGTTGAGGTCCAGCATCGGGTGCTTGGCCTTGGACTCCCAGACCGCGAACAGGGTCAGGGCGACGATGGCGAGGCCGAACGTGGCGAACGACTCGCCGGACAGCCAGCCGTGCGACGGGCCTTCGATGATCGAGTACACGAGGGCGACGAGCCCGATGATGGACAGGAGCGCACCGAGGAAGTCGAGCGGGCTCTCCTCGGGGTCCTTGGACCTCGGGAGGAGGATGGCGCCGGCGACGAGGGCGAGGATGATCATCGGCACGTTCACGAGGAAGACCGAGCCCCAGTAGAAGTGCTCGAGGAGGAAGCCGGAGGTGATGGGGCCGATGGCGGCGCCGGCGCCGGAGATGCCGGCCCAGACGGCGATGGCCTTCGGGCGCTCGTGCGCCGGGAACACGTTGGTCAGGATGGACAGGGTCGACGGCATGACGAAGGCGGCGGCCAGGCCCATGATCGCCCGGGCGCCGGTGACCACGGCGGCGGAGTCCGCGGTGGAGGCGGTGACGGTGCCGATCAGGAAGACGGCGAGGCCGGCCTGGAGGGCGCCCTTGCGGCCGAACCGGTCACCGATGGTGCCGGCGGTGAAGAGGAGGCCGGCGAAGACCAGCCCGTACGCGTCGACCATCCACTGCAGCTCGCTGGTGGAGGCCTGGAGTTCACGGGCCAGGGTGGGGATGGCCACGTTGAGGGCGGTGTTGCCGATGATGACGATCATCAAGCTGGTGCAGAGCACCGCGAGGATGGCCCAGCGCTTGTTGTAGATCGCCGGGTCGATCTCGTGCTGGTTGGGTGGACTGATGGTGGTGCTCATGTGGTGCTTTCCCCGCACTCTCGCGTCGGCCGCGGTTTCGCTACTGGTTCGACTCGCAACTCTAGGGAGCCGAGAGCGTAGATCCACTGCGCATTTCGCTGATTTTTCGTGTGACTCTTGCCACCCCCGCATTGCGGCTGGTCTGGACGCTCCGTGGTTTCGCTACCATTCGGACTCGTGGCCCGACCGAGAAGCGAACAGGCGCACCGCGCCGCCATCGACGCCACCACGGAGGTCCTGCTCGAGAGCGGGCTCGACGGGGTGACGCTCGACGAGGTCGCGGCGCGCTCCGGCGTGGCCAAGTCCACCCTGTACCGCCACTTCGGCTCCAAGGAGGCGATGGTCGCTCGCGCCGCTCGCTGCTGCGTGGTGGAGCACCCGACCCCGGACACCGGCAGCCTGGAGGAAGACCTCCTGTTCATCTTCGGGCGCTACGAGACCTCCGAGCGCGACACCCGCTTCCCGCTGCTGCTGCCGATCCTGATCGACGCCGCCACCCGGGACCCGAAGATGCAAGAGGTGGTCGACGAGGTCATCGCCGAGCGGCGCCGGCCCATCCACACCGTGTTGAAGCTGGCCCAGCTCCGCGGGGAGGTCGCATCGGACCTCGACCTGGATGCCGCCGTCGCCACGATCGTCGGACCGCTCACCTACCGGCGCATCGTCGAGCGCAAGGAGGTCACGCCCGAGTTCAAGGAGCAGACGCTTCGCGGCGCCGTGGCCGCCCTCCGCGCCACCGCCGTCGCGCCCGCCGCTGCGGTCTGACCACCGCCTGACCACCGCCGCCCGGCCTGACCACCGCCGCCCGGCCTGACCACCGCCGCCGGGTCCTCTGGCGCACTCTGCGTCCGGTGCTTCAGCTGGGGAGGCAGGCCCGCACGTCGTCGAGCGTGGTGCGGGGGTTCGTGATGCAGATGCGCAGGACGGTCTCGCCCCGCCACGACGTGGGCACCACGAACCCGATCTGGTCGACGAGCAGCTGGGTGCTCCACGCCGCGTAGTCGTCGTGGGTCCAGCCGAGCCGTCGGAACACCACGATCGAGAGCTCCGGCTCGGTGACCAGCTCCAGGTGGTCGAGGGTCCGGATCACCTCGGTGGCGGCCTCGGTGACGGCGATGGTGGCGTCGACCGCGTCGCGGTAGGCGTCGGTGCCGTGGACCGCGAGCGAGAACCACGTCGGCAGGCCGCGGGCGCGCCGCGTCAGGTGCGGGGCGTAGTCGCTGGGCGACCAGTCCGTGGTCTCGGTGAGGACGTCGAGGTAGCTGGCGTGCTGGGTGAACGTGCGCTTGGCCAGGCGAGGGTCGCGGTAGATGATGGCCGCGCAGTCGTAGGGAGCGAAGAGCCACTTGTGCGGGTCCACGGTCAGGGAGTCGGCCCGGTCGATGCCGGTGAAGCGGTCGCGCCGGCTCGACGAGCACAGCGCCGCCCCGCCGTACGCGGCGTCGACGTGGAACCAGGCCCCGAGCTCGGCGGCCGCGTCGGCGGCGGCCGACAGGTCGTCGATGGTCCCGGTGTTGGTGAGCCCCGCGGTGGCGACCACGGCACAGATCGCCGACCGCTCGTCGGGCGACAGGGCGTCGACGCCCGCCCGGATGGTGGTTGCGGTCATGCGGTCGGCATCGTCGACGTCGACCGGCAGCGAGCGCAGGTCCAGCAGGGCCAGGGCCGAGACGTTCGACGAGTGGGCGGCCGCCGACATCAACACGATGGGCCGACGCTCGGCGCGGCTCGCCTCTGCGTCGCGCCACACGGTCCGGGCGACGGCGAGGGCTGAGAGGTTGGCGATGGACCCACCCGACACGAAGGTGCCGCCGGCGCCGTCCGGGAGGCCGGCGAGGTCGGCCAGCCAGCGCAGCGTCTGGTTCTCGGCGTACACCGCACCCGCGCCCTCGAGCCACGAGCCGCCGTAGATGCTCGTGGCGCTGACGATGAGGTCGAACAGCGTGGCGGCCTCGGTGGGTGCAGCCGGGATGAACGACAGGTACCGCGGGTGGTCGATCGAGAGGCAGGCCGGGCCGAGGACCTCCTCGAACAGCCGCATCACCTCGCGGCCGCCGAGGCCCTCGGGCGTGATGGTCTGGCCGGCCTCCGCCTGGAGCTGCTCGAGCGGCACCGAGATGTCGAGCGGAGGCGGGTCCATCTCCATGCGCTCCTGGGTGAACGCGAAGACGAGCTCCATCAGCTCGTGGGCCTGTTGGTCGTGGACGTGCATCGCCGCCGAGCGTACGACCGCCCCGCCCCGCCGGTCGGGCGAGCACCCGTGAGCACCCCGAGCGGGCGAGCCGCCGCCCAGGTCGGCCGACGCAGGATGCGTCTGACCTGGGCGGCCGGTGGTGGAGCCGATCGGAATCGAACCGACGACATCTGCCTTGCAAATGCGGCTGAGGCCAAGGCCTGACCAGCGGATGTGAACCATCGCCAGGTCAGGACGGTTGCGCCTGTCCCCCTCCCCTCCCCTTCGTGACCCCTGTTTCCAGCTTGCTGTGGCACGTTCGTGGCACGCCAGCGACCTCTCGGGAGAGGCTCCAGAGGCCTGACACGCTTCGCCGACGCAACTTGTCGCCGGAGCCATGGCCCTGCTCGATACCGAAATTGCGCCCTCTGGCCCCTGGCGCTGCGATCCCGGCGACTGCCCGCGCAGCCCATCATCGTCGCAACCGCTCTGGCCCCATATCGTGGAGCGACCACCACCAACCCAACCATGACCTACACCCCACCCCCGAAGCCGTGCTTCCTCGACACCTTGGAATCCTTCGGCGTCAGGGATGGCAGGAAGGTCTGGCGAGACGATGACCGCTACTACACCTGGGACAGCCAACACGCCGAGATCGAGGTCTTCGACAAGCGCGGGTGGCATCTCGGCGTTCTCGATGCAGTCGACGGTACGGCCGTGAAGGATGCTGTGAAAGGGAGGAGGCTCAATGTCTAGGAAGCGATTTATCGACGGATGCTTGGACGGCAGCTACTTCCTTTCCGAGATAGACGATGCCGTAGAGGCCTGGCACGACTCGGACACCAGCGCGCCAATCTGGCGATTTCTCGGGATGCGGAAGTCTGAGTACCGGCTCTGGGTTGAGCGACCGGAGTCCCTTCGGTTCATCGTCGCCGCCCACGCACGAGACACCGAGGTTGCTGACGTGCTCCGTTCGGGCGACCGCCAGCTTGTGGCGGCGCGTGCTGACCATCCGGACGATGCGAGGAAGGTCATCGCTTGGCTAGAACAGACCGGTCGCCTGGGCTAGTACCCCCGCGGAGGCTCGCACG
>JAOBWH010000014.1 GCA_025463265.1 Ilumatobacteraceae bacterium | reverse complement strand
ACCCGGATCTGGGTGACCAGGAGGGCCAGCGCGACCCCGACTGCTGCGCCGACCGCCAGCCCGACGAGCGCGACCCACAACGTGGGCCAGATGCGCCCGGGCAGCTCGGGTCCGAGCTCCCACCCGGCCCGGGCCACCGTGCCCGGCGCAGGGACGACGTAGGGGGCCACATCGCCGATCGAGACCCACAGCTGCCACAGCACCACGAGTGCGCTGAAGCCGAGCAGCGGGGGCAGCCAGCGGCGCCACCACGGATCGACCGTCGCCTCCGGCACGATCAGCTGCGGAACTTGCGGGTGAGGCGGTCCATCGTGGGCCCGCCGTCGTCGACGCCCTCCGCCAGCTTGATGAAGCTGATGGTGAACGTGGCGCCGACCGCGAGGGTGGCCTCGTGGGCGGCGCGCAGGGCGGCCCAGACGTCGTCGGGGGCGCCCTCGAGCGTGGTGCCGAGCGCACTCACCTCGTGGTGCAGCCCGCTGGCGCCGAGTGCGGCGATGGCCGCCTCCACGAACGCGTGGGGGTCGTCGTCGGTGCCGCTGGGGCGGGGCAGGACCTGGAGCTCGGCGATCATGGGAGGTTCCCTTCGGGTGGGCGGGGGGTGGGGTCGTAGGGGGTGGAGCGGGGCGCGATGTCCGCTGCCGACGTGCCGGGCTGGACCACGGCGACCACCCCGCTGGAGGTGGCGACGGTGGCGGCCGAGCCGAGCATCTCGTTGCTCACGGCCCGGGTGGTGCCCGCCGCGAGGTGGGCGTCGAGCAGCGGCCAGCGCAGGGCGGTGGTGGTGACGCCCTCGGCTGCCCCGTGCACCGGGAGCAGCGAGACCTGCTCCCCTCGCCGGCCCTCGATGGTGCGACCGGCGCCGGGTCGCACGATGGTGATCGTCGCCGCACCGATCCACGCGGTGACCTCGATCGCATCCAGCCACGGCGCGGCCAGCACCAGCAGATCGGCGAGCAGGTGGTCGAACCGGCCGCCGCCCGGGCCCACCACGAGCAGGTGCCGCAGGCCGGTGGCCGGCACGAGGTGCTGCACCACCAGGTCGAGCGCGAGCTCGATGTCGGTGGCGTCCTTGTCGGCGGGGTGCCGGTGGACCTCTGAACCGCTGGCCCGGGCGTGGCGGAGGGCGGCGTCGGACACCGAGTCGAGGTCACCCACCACGTGGTCCACCCGCACGACGCCGGTGAGCCGGTCGAGCCCGGAGTCGGCCGCCACCACGACCGAGCCGCGCGGGAGCGCGGCCGGGAGGCGCAGCGGGGCCGCGGGGTCGCCGCCGACGGCCAGCAGGATCGTGGGTTGTGACACGGTGGGCGTGTCGGTCATCGCGTCCCTCCGCTGGCATTACCCAGTTCAGGTCCACGGGTCGGTGACGGCACCTTGCGGCGGCGGCCACCCTCTCAGCCCGACTCCTCGAGCTCCCCGGCGTGGTTAGCGAGGCCACCTTACCCACCGTGGCGCCGATCGCTCGTACGCTCCGGGCGTGACCGCCCCGACCGCTCCCCCGGCCGACGCCGTGCTCTGGCAGGAACAGGTCCAGATCCCGGACCTCGACGGCACCGACGCGCTGCCCGAGCGGATCCAGACCGCCATCGTCGGCGGCGGGTACGCCGGCCTGGCTGCAGCGCGCGTCCTGGCCGCAGCCGGCCAGGACGTGGTGGTGTTCGAGAAGCAGGCGCTCGGCTGGGGCGCCCACAGCCGCAACGGCGGGATGGCCATCCCCGAGCTGAAGGCCGGCCCCGCCACGCTGCGCGACAGGTACGGACCGCTCGGCCTGCGGATGCACCAGGAGGTGAACGAGGCGTTCGATCACCTGGAGGCGCTCATCGCCGACGAGGCGATCGCGTGCGACTACGAGCGCACCGGGCAGCTGTACCTCGCCCACACCCCTCGCCTCGTGCCGTACCTGCAGGCGCTCGCGGCCGAGCACGCCGACGGGTTCGGGGAGCCGGTCCGGTTCGTGTCGCGCGACCGGCTCCACGAGGAGATCGGGTCGACGGCCTGGCACGGCGGCGTGGTGTTCGACCGCACGGGCGGTCTGCACCCGGCGAAGCTGCACGCCGGACTCGTGGACCTCGCCCTCCGTGCCGGTGCGGACATCCGCGAGCACGTGGCCGTCACGTCGCTGGCAGATCGGGGGACCGCACGACCCGACGGGCGGTTCCTGCTCGAGACCAGCTGCGGGCCGGTGCGGGCCGACGACGTCATCGTCACCACCAACGCCTACGCCGACGGCCTCCTCCCGGAGCTGGCGAGGCGGGTGCTGCCCATCGGGAGCTTCATCGTGGCCACCGAGCCCCTCGACGCTGCGGTGGCGGCGGAGGTGAGCCCCAAGGGCCGCATGTTCGTCAACACCAAGAACCTGCTCATCTACTGGCGCCTCTCCCCCGACGGCCGCCTGGTCTTCGGCGGGCGGCGCAGCCTGCAGCACGCAACGGTCGCGGACGCGGCCGACTACCTCATCGCATCGATGCACCAGATCCACCCGCAGGTGCGCGACGCCGCCGTCACCCACCGCTGGGGCGGCAACGTGGCCGTCACGCTCGACCGCATGCCCCACGTGGGCCAGCTCCGCGGCGCCTGGTACGCCACCGGCTGCAACGGCTCCGGCGTCGCCCTCAACACCTGGCTCGGCCACCAGCTCGGCCGCGTCGTGCTGGGCGAGGCGGCCCCCCCGTCGTTCGCCGAGCTGACCCACCGCCCCATCCCGCTCCACCGGTTCCGGAAGCTCTACCTCCCGGTGGTCGGCCAGTGGTTCCGCTACCAGGACCGGACGTAGCCCGAGAGCTTGATCATCACGTGCTTGAGCTCGGTGTAGTGCTCGATGGCGTGGATCGACATGTCCTTGCCGTAGCCGGAGTGCTTGAAGCCGCCGTGGGGCATCTCCGAGACGATCGGGATGTGGTCGTTGACCCAGACGGTGCCGAACTTGAGGTCGCGCGCCATGCGCATCGCCCGGCCCACGTCGCTGGTCCACACCGAGGCGGCGAGGCCGTAGTCGACATCGTTGGCCCAGGCGAGCGCCTGCGCCTCATCGGCGAAGCGCTGGACGGAGATGACCGGGCCGAACACCTCGCGCTGGACGATCTCGCTGCGCTGGTCGGCGCCGGCCAGGACCGTGGGGGCGTAGAAGAACCCGTCGCCATCGAGCGCCCGGCCCCCGGTGACGATCTCGGCGCCGGCGCCGGCCGCCCGCTCGACCATGCCCACGACGCGGTCGCGCTGCTCGCCGGAGACCACGGGACCGACGGCCGTGGCCTGGTCGAACGGGTCCCCGGTCGCGAGCGAACCGGCGGCGGAGGCGAGGGAGGCCACCAGGTCCTCGTAGAGGCCGGGGCCGGCGATGACCCGGCACGGGGCGGTGCAGTCCTGGCCCGAGTTGTAGTAGCCGGCCTCGGCGAGGGTGGCGACGACCGCCTCCAGGTCAGCGTCGTCGAACACCACGACGGGCGCCTTGCCGCCCAGCTCCAGGTGGATGCGCTTGAGCGAGTCGGCGGCGTTGCGGGCGATGAGCTTGCCGGTGCCGACGTCGCCGGTGAGCGACAACATGGCGACGTCGGGGTGCTTGACCAGGCGGTCGCCGGCCGTCTCGCCCTGCCCGGTGACCACGTTGAACACGCCGGCCGGGAAGATGCCCTCGGACAGCTCCGCGAGGCGCAGTGCCGTGAGCGGGGTGAGCTCCGATGGCTTGAGGATGAACGTGTTGCCGGCGGCCAGCGCCGGCCCGAGCTTCCACGTGGCCATGTTGAGCGGGTAGTTCCACGGCGCGATGCCGGCCACCACGCCGAGGGGGTCGCGCCGCAGCATCGAGGTGTGGTCCTCCAGGTACTCCCCGGCCGCCGCGCCGGCGTCGAGGCAGCGGGCGGCCCCGGCGAAGAACCGGAGGTTGTCGACCGTGAGGTCGAACTCGAAGTCGACGATCGAGGCCGGCTTGCCGACGTTCTCCATCTCGAGCCGCTTGAGCTCGGGAAGATCGGCCTCGACCGCGTCGGCCAGGGCGAGCAGCTTCTCGCTGCGCGCCCGCGGCGTGGTCCGGCCCCACGTCTCGAACGCCGCGGCCGCTGCGGCGACGGCATCGTCGACGTCGGAGGCGTCCCCCGACGGCACCTCGGTGATCACGGCGCCGGTGGCGGGGTTCACCACCTGGTCCGTGGCGCCGCTGCGCGCCGGGCGCCAGGACCCGTCGATGAAGTGCTGGCCGTCAACCATGTGCCTCAACCACCTTCGTCGCCTCCGGGGCTCGATCCGATCGGGCCATCCTGCGCGGTCATCCTCGAGATGGCAAGGGATTCCGTCGCGAAACACAATGGAAACGATTGATTCCTTGCCTGCCCGGGCGATTCGTGGAAGGGTGCCCTCGCACGAGCCGCAGCGTGACCCGCGCCACAGCTCGGCTGGACCCCATCGCTCGCCACGAGGACGCCCATGACGATCGCCGATGCTGCTGAGCCCGCCGTCTCCACCGGACGGAAGCCGGTGATCGAGATCGACGACGTGTCGAAGGTGTTCGGCGACTTCACCGCCGTGGATCACGCCGACTTCACCATCGCCGAGGGCGAGTTCTTCTCGATGCTCGGCCCGTCGGGCTGCGGGAAGACCACCACCCTGCGCATGATCGCCGGTTTCGAGATGCCCAGCTCCGGCGCCATCCGCCTCCAGGGCCAGGACGTGTCGAACGTCCCGCCCCACAAGCGCGACGTCAACACCGTCTTCCAGCAGTACGCGCTCTTCCCCCACATGAACGTCTGGGACAACGTGGCCTACGGCCCCCGGGCCAAGAAGCTGCCGAAGGACGAGGTGGCCAAGCGGGTCGACGAGCTCCTCGGCGTCGTCAAGCTGAGCGACTTCGCCAAGCGGCGGCCGTCGCAGCTCTCCGGCGGCCAGCAGCAGCGCATCGCCCTGGCCCGAGCGCTCGTGAACTACCCGAAGGCGCTGCTCCTCGACGAGCCCCTCGGCGCCTTGGACCTGAAGCTGCGCCAGAGCATGCAGCTCGAGCTGAAGCGGATCCAGCGAGAGGTCGGCATCACCTTCATCTTCGTCACCCACGATCAGGAGGAGGCGCTCACCATGAGCGACCGGATCGCCGTGATGAACAAGGGCCGCGTCGAGCAGATCGGCTCGCCGCGGGAGATCTACGACCACCCGGCGACGGTGTTCGTGGCCGGTTTCATCGGCCAGGCGAACCTGTGGCCCGCCGTGGTGAAGGCGAACCAGGGCACGACGACCACCATCGAGGTGGCCGGGCGTGCCATCGAGGTCGCCGACGACCGCAGCGGGCTGCGCCCGGGAGACCACGGGACCTTCATGGTCCGGCCCGAGCGGATGTACGTGGAGCCGCAGCTGTCGGACCCCGACCGGTGGACCGTGGACGCCGTCGTGACCGAGCTGGTCTTCCAGGGCCCGGTGGTCCGCTACGAGCTGCGCCTGCCCGACGGCTCCGGCGCCGTCGCCCACGTCCCGGCCCGCCGCGACGGCCTGCCGATCCCGGGCGACACCGTCCAGGCCTCGTGGTCCGACGAGTCGTCCGTCCTGCTGCCCGGCAGTCCCGACCAGGCCCCGACCGTCGAGACCGGCCCCCCGATCACCGCCCCGCCCGTCACCCGAGACTGACCCCTTTCCTCCCTCACCCCAAGGAGCCCCGCCATGTCTGATCGACCCACCGATCCCCAGCTCGCCGCCGCCGTCGAGATGATCCGCCGCGAGTCCCGTCGGAGGTTCCTGATCCGCAGCGGCATGGGCGCCGCCGCGCTCGCGCTGGGCCCGGGGTTCCTGGCAGCGTGCGGCGGCGGGAGCAGCGGCGGCGGCTCGGACGGCGCGGCCGCCGGCGATGGCGACTCCAAGTTGACCATCAGCAACTGGGACGCCTACATCGACGAGGACGCCGACGGGAACGTGAGCGGGTCGGGCACCACGATCGGTGATTTCAAGAAGGACACCGGGATCAAGGTGACCTACAACAAGGACTTCAACGACAACGACGAGTACTTCAACAAGATCTACTCGCCGGTCCTCGGCAAGGGGAAGCGGATCGCGGCGGACATCACCGTCCCGACGTACTGGATGGCGGCACGGCTCGTGGGGCTCGACTGGCTCGAGGAGCTCCCCCTCGCGGACATCCCCAACCACAAGAACATGGTCGAGTCCTACGTGGACCAGCCCTGGGACCAGGGCGCCAAGTTCAACATGCCGTGGCAGGCGGGGATCAGCGGCATCGCCTGGAACCCGAAGCTGACGGGCGGCGACCTCAGCAGCATCAACGACCTGTTCGATCCCAAGCTCAAGGGCAAGGTCACCTTCCTCACCGAGATGCGCGACTCCGTCGGCCTCACCATGTTCGGCCAGGGCAACGACCCGGCCGACGCCAGCCTCGAGACGGTCAACGAGGCGCTCGACAAGCTCAAGGAGGAGACCGACAACGGCCAGATCCTCAAGTTCACCGGCAACGAGTACCTCCGCTCGCTGGAGAACGGCGACGTGGCGGCGTGCGTGGCGTGGTCCGGCGACATCGCCCAGCTCGACCCCGACCTCGGCATCCAGTTCGCCATCCCCGACGAGGGCGGCATGCAGTGGTACGACACCATGACGGTGCCGAAGGGCGCTGCGAACGTGCCCGCCGCAGCCGAGTGGATGAACTTCGTCTACGACCCGGAGAACGCGGCGCGCATCACCGAGTTCGTGCAGTACATCTCCCCGGTGAAGGGCGTGCAAGAGGCGCTCGAGGCCAAGGGCGGCGATGCGGCGGCCCTGGCGAAGAACACCTTGATCTTCCCGGACGAGGACACGCTGAGCCGCGTCGTGACCTTCGGCGAGCTCTCGGCCGAGGACGAGATCGAGATCCAGAAGCGCTTCAACGACATCACGGGCTGACCGGACGTGGCCGGCGAGAACTCGCTCCGGAAGGGACGCCGGGCCCCCTACGGGCTGCTCAGCCCGGGGATGCTCTGGCTGATCCTGTTCTTCTTGGTCCCGATGTGGACGCTCCTGCGCATCGCACTGTCCACCAAGCCGAACGCGTTCCTCCCGGAGTACGAGTTCACGTGGGAGTGGTCCAACTTCTCCGACGCCGTCAGCCGCTTCCAGCCCGAGCTGGTGCGGTCGTTCTCCTACGCGGCGGCCGCCACCATCCTCTGCATTGCGATCGGCTACCCGCTCGCCTACTACCTCGCGTTCAAGGCGGGGAAGTACCGGTCGGTCCTGCTCGCGATGGTCATGGTTCCGTTCTTCATCTCGTTCCTGATCCGCACCATCGCGTGGCAGACCATCCTCGGCCAGGAGGGGCCGGCCCTGTGGTTCATGGAGACGTTCCGGCTCGTGACCATCACCGACGCCATCGGGCTCACCAGCAGCGGCGCCTTCTTGAACACGCCCCAGGCCGTGATCCTCGGGCTCACCTACAACTTCGTCCCGTTCATGATCCTGCCGATCTACGTGAGCCTCGAGAAGATCGATCCCGGGTTGATCAGCGCCGGCCAGGACCTGTACTCCGCCCCCCGTCAGGCCTTCCGCAAGATCGTCCTGCCGCTGTCGCTGCCGGGCGTCTTCGCCGGCACGCTCCTCACGTTCATCCCGTCGGCCGGTGACTACATCAACGCCGAGCTCCTCGGGAACGTGAAGACCAGCATGATCGGCTCGCAGATCTCCAAGCTGTTCCTCAAGGAGAGCAACTATCCCGAGGCGGCGGCCCTCTCGTTCATCTTCATGGCCATCATCACCATCGGCGTGCTGGTCTACGCCAAGCTCCTCGGCACCGACGAGCTGTCCGCATGACCGCCACCGCCACCCAGGCCCCGTCCACCGAACCGGTCGGGCCCGTCGAGCAGGTCAAGGGACCCAGGCAGCGCCGGACGCTGCGGTCGCGCTGGCTCGGGGTGTGGTCGGCGCTCGTCTACATCTGGCTCTTCGCACCCATCGTCGTGGTGGTGGCGTTCTCGTTCAACGATCCCGCCGGCAAGTTCAACACGTCGTGGAACCAGTTCACCCTCGACAACTGGCTGCACCCGTTCGCCAAGGCGGACTACACCGCCGCGCTCGTCGTGAGCCTCAAGGTGGCGGCGGTCTCCTGCGTCATCGCCACCATCCTCGGCGGCCTGATGGCGCTGGCGATCTCCCGCTACGAGTTCCGCGGGAAGGGGCTCGTCAACATCGTCCTCGTCCTCCCGCTGACCACGCCCGAGATCGTCATGGGCTCCTCGCTGTTCACGCTCTTCTTCGCTCGCGACCTCGACTTCGGCTTCACCACCGTCGTCATCGCCCACATCTTGTTCTGCCTCAGCTTCGTGGCCCTCACCATCCAAGCCCGGGTCCGGGGGTTCGACTGGTCCCTCGAGGACGCCGCCCTCGACCTCGGGTCCACCCCGTGGCGGACGTTCCGGACCGTGACGTTCCCCCTGATCCTGCCGGGCATCGGGGCGGCGTTCCTGCTCTCGTTCGCCCTGTCGATCGACGACTACATCATCACGTCGTTCGTCGCCGGTGACCACACCACCACGTTCCCGATGCGGATCTTCAACGCCAACAAGACCGAGATCCCGCCGCAGGTGAACGTCATCGCCACGGCGATCCTCGTGTTCACGGGCAGCCTGATGGCCCTGGGCACGTGGCGGTCGCTCAAGCGGGCCAAGCTCTGATCCCCACCTGCCTTCCGCAACGGATTTCATCGACAGACCTGCCAACGACAACAGGATCCCTTGCCTCTACCGCCCTGATCGACGAGAATCGTTGTGGCCATCTCTCTCGTAGGAGCCCTTCCGTGAACGCCATCCCCTCGCCCGACGACCTGCAGACCATGGCCAAGGACCACCTGTGGGGGCACTTCTCGAAGCTCGCCCCCGAGGACCACGGCAACGTCACCATCATCGATCGCGGCGACGGCTGCTACGTGTGGGACACCAACGGCA
>JAOBWH010000188.1 GCA_025463265.1 Ilumatobacteraceae bacterium | reverse complement strand
GACGGTGCCCTCGGTGGCGCGCCCCGCGGCCGGCGAGGCCGAGCCCTTCACCGCGGCTTTGGCCGTCGACGAGCGGTGCCGGGTCGCGGCCGACGCCGCCGCCGTGGAGCCGGACTTCCGGCGGGCGGTCTCCCATGCGGCGTAGCCCCCGGCCACCCGCTCGGCATCGTGGTCGGCGTCGATCACGATCACGTCGGCGACGGTGCGCTCGAGGAAGGCCCGGTCGTGGCTGACGACCACGAGGGCACCCGGCCACTCGTCGAGGAAGTCCTCCAGGGCGCGCAGCGAGTCGAGGTCGAGGTCGTTGGTGGGCTCGTCGAGCAGGAGCACGTTGGGCCGGGCGGCCAACGTCAGGAGCAGCTGGAGACGGCGGCGCTCACCGCCCGACAGGGTGCCGACCGGAGCCCATTGCGCGTCGCCGTCGAACCAGAAGCGCTCCAGGAGGGCGGCGTCGGACCAGTCGGGCTTGCGGTGGGGCCCGGCGAGGGCGTCGCGCACCCGGACCGTGGGATCGAGGTCGGCACCGAGCTGGTCCCAGATCGCCAGCGACACGGTGGAGCCCACGACCCGACGGCCCTGCGCGGGTTGGAGCCGGCCGGCCAGCACCTGGAGGAGCGTGGTCTTCCCGGCACCGTTGGGGCCCACCACCCCCAGCCGCTCGCGCGGGTCCAGCAGCAGGTCCACGCCCTGGAACAGCCACGGGCTGTCGGCCGAGTACTGGTGGCCCACGCCGTGGAGCTCGATCACCTGGTCGCCCAGACGCGGCGTCTCGATGTGCAGCGGGAGCTCGCCCCGGCGAGCGGGCGCCTCGGCCCGACCGTTCACGATGGCGGTGGCCGAGGCGATGTGGGCCTTGGGCTTGGACGTCCGGGCCGGTGCCCCGCGCCGCAGCCAAGCCAGCTCCTTGCGGGCCAGGTTCTTCCGAACCGATTCGGCGGAGGCGGCCTGGTCGTCGCGCTCCTGTCGGCCCTCCAGGTAGGACGAGTAACCACCCTCGTGCAGGTACGCCTTGCCCCGGTCGAGCTCCAGGATGCGGGTGGTGATGCGGTCGAGCACGTGGCGATCGTGGGTCACCAGGATCAGCCCGCCGCGGTGGCTGGCCAGGCGGTCCTCCAGCCAGGCGATGGCGTCGATGTCGAGGTGGTTGGTGGGCTCGTCGAGGATGAGCAGCACCGCATCGTCGTCGGGACCGCCGCCGGGCCCCACCTCGACCAGGGCCCGGGCGAGCGCCACCCGCTTGGCCTGGCCGCCCGAGAGCCGGTCCGTGGCGACGTCGGCGAGGTCCCCGATGCCGAGCCTGCTCAAGATGGCGTCGACCTCCCACTCCCGCTCGGGGTGGCTGCCGGGAGCGACCGCCTGGTGGACGGTCCCGGCCGGCAGGTCGTCGGCCTGGTCGAGCATCACTACCCGCGCACCACGGCCGGGCCGGAGGGTGCCGGACTCGGGCTCGGCCTTGCCGGCGAGGACCCGCAGGAGGGTGGACTTGCCGGTGCCGTTGATGCCGACCAGCCCCAGCCGGTCGCCGGTGGACAGGGTCAGCGACACGTCGGAGAAGAGCTGGCGTCCCGGCCGGGAGGCGGCGAGATCGGTGGCGTCGAGCAGGATCATGGCCCGCACACGCTACGAGCCGGCCCGCCCCTTCCCCGAACCGTCCCTCGAAGGTGCTCGGTCAGTCGCCGACGATCTCGATCGTCAGGCCGAGCTCGGCGAACTGCTGCATCGGACGGTGGTAGCCCCGCTCGAGGTGGTGCGTCCCGCTGATCTCCGAGGAACCCTCGGCGATGGCCGCTGCGATCACCGACGAGAAGCCAGCGCGCACGTCGGGCACCTCGACCTTGGCGCCCTGGAGCTTCGAGACGCCCTTCACGATGGCGGAGTGCACGGCGTTGGTGTCGTGGAACCGGCACGACTCGCCGCCGAGGCACGTGGAGAACAGCTCGATCTCGGCGCCCATCTGCTTGAGCGCCGGGACGTAGACGAGACGGTCCTCGTAGACGGTCTCGTGCAGGACCGACATGCCGGCGGCCTGGGTGAACAACACCACCAGCGGCGTCTGCCAGTCCGTCATGAACCCGGGGTGCGTATCGGTCTGGACCGCTGCCGGGCGAAGCCCGTCCGGTGCGGTGGCGAGGATGTACTCGTCGGTGATCTCGAACTGGGCCCCCATGCGGTTGAGCGTGGTGATGGCCGTGACCAGGCGGTCCTGGTGGCAGCCGTGCACCCGGACCTCGCCCTTGGTGACCAGGCCGGCCACGAGGTAGCTGAAGGCTTCGTTGCGGTCGCCGGCCAGGGTGGTCTCCGCGCCGCGCAGCGACGGCACGCCGTCGATCGTGAACTTGCGGCCCGGCGACAGCTCGATGCGCGCGCCCATTCGCTGCAGGAACAGGGCCAGCTCGATGACCTCCGGCTCGGTGGCGGCGTTGCGCAGCACCGTCCGCCCTTCGGCCAGCACGGCGGTGAGCAGCACGGTCTCGGTGGCGCCGACCGACGGGTACGGCAGCTCGATCTTGGCGCCGCGGAGCTTCGCCGCCTTGGCGTGCAGGCCCTCGTCGGTGACCTCGATCTCCGCACCGAGCGCCGTGAGGGCCTCGATGTGGAAGTCGACGGGCCGACGACCGATGGGATCGCCGCCCACGAGCGGGACGAAGGCCTCGCCGGTGCGGTGCAGGAGCGGGCCGAGCAGCAGGATCGGGATCCGGTTGAGGCCCGAGAACGAGGTGGGCACCCGGGTCGTGACGCCCTCGTGGGCCTCCACCGTGATGACGCCGGCGGCCTCGTCGTGCTCCACGGCCACGCCGAGGGAGCGCAAGATGTCGGCGGTGATCGCCACGTCACCGACCTCGGGAACCTGGCGGATGGTGCTCACGCCGTTGCCCAAGATGGCGGCGACCATGTGCTTGGTCACCGCGTTCTTCGACCCCCGGATGAACACGTCACCCCGCAAGGGACCCGAGGGGGTGACGGACCAGGCGCGAGAGCTCATGGCGGTCAAGGCTACGCACCTGCTGCGCCTGCCAGCACACGGAGCGGGGGTCGACGAGCGGGACCGGGCACCCGCGTACCCTCGGGCCATGGCCCCTCCCCCGCCTCGGCGTCGCAACGACGGCATCCTCTCCGATCCGATCGACCTCGACGGCCCGCGCAACCCGAGGGTGCAGCACCCGGTCGTCCCGGCTCGCGCCGGGCTCGTCGTCAAGCAGCGGGGCACCCCCATCAGCGGGGTGGTCGTCGGGGTCGTGAACGGGTACCTGCACGTCAAGGACCGCCGGGGCTTCGAGCACCGGATGACGATGCTGAAGGGCGGCTTCGAGGTCGATGGCCGGATCGTGACGCTCGTGGAGCCGAGGGGGGTCACCCCTGGCACCCCGGCCGCCGCACCCCAGCGCACGGCATCGGGCTCGGTGGCGGTGCCCGGCGCACCGGCGCAGGTGGCCCGGGCGAGCCGGATCCTGGTGGAGGGCCTCCACGACGCCGAGCTGGTGGAGAAGGTGTGGGGCGACGACCTGCGCGTCGAGGGCGTGGTCGTCGAGCAGCTCGAGGGCGCCGACCACCTCGACCAGGTCGTCCGGAGCTTCGCCCCGAAGGCGGGCCGCCGGCTCGGGATCCTGCTCGACCACCTGGTCGACGGGTCGAAGGAGAGCCGGATCGCCGCCACCGTCGAGCACCCCCACGTGGTGGTGTGCGGGCACCCCTACATCGACATCTGGCAGGCGGTGAAGCCGGGCGTGCTCGGCATCGCGGCGTGGCCCGAGGTGCCGCGGGGCGAGCCGTGGAAGGAGGGGGTGCTGCGCCGCCTCGGCGTCGACGCCGAGCCCTGGCAGTTCTGGAAGCAACTCCTCGGCAGGGTCTCGTCGTGGACGGAGCTCGAGCCCCCGCTGATCGGTGCCGTGGAGGAGCTGATCGACTTCGTCACCGAGCCACCCGGCGCCTGACCGCCGCCTCGGCCTCTCGTCCTCCCACCCCGGGTCTCCGGCGACCCGCCTCCCGGGGAACAACGCGGCGGCGGAGGCCGTTGGAGCAGGAGCCACACCACCGACCGGAGCACCCATGGCCACCATCGAGCTCACCGAGGCAACCTTTCCCGAGACCATCGCCGCCGAGGGCACCGTCGTCGTCGACTGGTGGGCGTCGTGGTGCGGGCCGTGCCGGGCGTTCGCCCCCACCTACGAGGCGGTCTCGGAGCAGTACCCCGACATCACCTTCGCCAAGATCGACACCGAAGCCCAGCAGGGCCTCGCCGGGGCCGCAGAGATCCAGTCGATCCCGACGCTGATGGTGTTCCGCGACGGCATCCTCCTGTTCCGCCAGTCCGGTGCCCTGCCGGCGGCGGCGCTCGATGACCTGGTGGGCCAGGTGCAGGCGCTCGACATGGACGAGGTCCGGGCGCAGGTCGCCGCCAACCAGTCGTCCGACACCACCGCCGACTGACGCCGTCCGACCGGTACGGTCCGTCCCGACCCACCTCCGGAGGACCCGTGGCCATCGACCGCAGCAAGCTCGCCGACCGACTCGATGCCGAGCGGCGCACGTTCGCCGAGGCGCGGCCGGCGTCGCGGTCGGCCGCCGACGAGGCCGCCGCCCACCTCATCGCCGGGGTCCCCATGACCTGGATGGCCAAGTGGGCCGGCGGGTTCCCGATGTTCCTCGCCGAAGCGCGCGGCAGCCGGGTGACCGACCTCGACGGCCACACCTACATCGACTTCGCCCTGGGCGACACGGGCGCCATGGCGGGGCACTCCCCGGCGCCCACCATCGCCGCGGTCCGCCGCCAGGTGGAGCAGGTCGGCGGCATCACCGCCATGCTCCCCACGCCCGATGCGGCCTGGGTCGCCGGTGAGCTCACCCGCCGGTTCGGCGTCGCCCACTGGTCCTTCGCCCTCAGCGCCACCGACGCCAACCGGTGGGCGCTGCGGCTCGCCCGCCTCGTCACCGGTCGGCCGATGGTGGCCTGCTTCGCGTACAGCTACCACGGGACCGTCGACGAGACCTTCGCCGTGCGAGCCGCCGACGGATCCACCGTCGCCCGGGTCGGCAACGTCGGGCCGGCGGTGCCGCCATCGCAGACCACCCAGGCCGTGGAGTGGAACGACCTGGCGTCCGTCGAGCAGGCGCTCGCCCCCGGCGACGTCGCCGTGCTCATCACCGAGCCCGCCCTCACCAACATCGGCATCGTGCTGCCCGAGCCCGGCTTCCTCGACGGGCTGCGCGAGCTCTGCGACCGCACCGGCACGCTGCTGCTCATCGACGAGACCCACACCCTGTCGGCCGGCCCGGGCGGCTGCACCGCCGCCTGGGGCCTCCGACCCGACATCGTCACCCTCGGCAAGTCGTTCGCCGGCGGCATCCCCATCGGCGCCTACGGCCTGTCCGCGGAGGTCGCCCGCCGCCTGCACGATGCGGTGGTCGGGGGTGATGCCGACCTCGTCGACGTGGGCGGCGTGGGCGGGACCCTCGCCGGCAACGCCCTCTCGCTGGCCGCCGCCCGCGCCACGTTGGGCGAGGTGCTCACCGACGAGGCGTTCGTCGCCATGATCGAGCTCGCCACGGCGTTCAGCGACGGCGTGCAGGCCACGTTGGACCGCCACGACCTGCCCTGGTCCATCGTGCAGCTCGGCGCCCGCGCCGAGTACCGCTTCGCCCGCCCGACCCCTCGCACCGGGACCGAGTCCGCCGCAGCCGGCGACGACGACGTCGAGGAGTACCTCCACGTCGCCCTGGCCAACCGGGGCATCTTGATCACCCCGTTCCACAACATGGCGCTCATGGCGCCGAGCACCACCCGGGCCGACGTCGACGCCCACACCGCCGCCTTCGCCGAGGTCGTGGCCGCGATCTGCTGACCGCTACTGGGCGGCGAGCGGGAGCGGACCCTCCCACAGGGTCGAGTGGCGGCGCATCCCGACCCAGTACGACTGGGTGAACGCGATCTCCTTGTCCCACGTCGCCGCGCCCGCCTCGATGAGGTCGGCCTCGACCCCGATCTGCTGCCGGCAGTGCGCCGACCAGGCGGTCATGAGCCCGCCGCCGACCACCGGCAGAGCGAGCAGGACCATCGTGGAGTAGCCGCGGTGGATGAGCAGCGGGATCACGAACAGGTACGGGAAGCAGACGGCGAAGAACACCATGGGGATGGTGACCGCCGCCGTCCGGAACCGCTGCACGGCCCGAGCGAACTCGGGGCTGTCGACGGAGCGGCGGCCGTCGGTGAACACGGCGTGGAAGCCCTCCGGCGCGTGCGCCGCGTGGGTGGGGCGCTCCCACCCCAGCATCCGGCACGCCACGCCCGACCACGTCTGGGCCGCAGCCGGGCCGGCCTGCAGCGTGCTGCCCGGCAGGATCACCTGGCGGCGGTGCTCCGACACGAGGGCCACGGCCGAGCCCGGCGTCGGGTCCCCCACCAGCCAGAACCGTTGCTGGAGGTCGAAGGCGCGCGACGTGTTCGGCAGCGACACGTGGCCGATGACCGCGCCGTCCGGAGCGAGGATGTCCAGCGCCGCGCGCGGCATGCGGGCCTTGCCCACGATGGCCGGCCGCACCAGCACCGGCGAGCACCGGGCATCCTCGGTGATGACGGCTGCGGACCGCTTCTGGCCCCGGGTCCGCCGCTTCGCCGTGACCACCCACGTCCCGGTGCCACCGGCCGGGGGCGCCGGCGCGCTGGCATCGCTCACGACGTCGACCATCCCGTTCTGATCGGCGGCAAGCACGCGGTCCTGAGCGGTCGGCGGGCTCGCCGTCAGCGGGAGGGCTACGGACTCCACGTCCGCGCTGCGGGAGGGGGCGACGGATCGGGGTCGACGGGCGACGGGGTCGGCTGGCCGCCGAGGGCGACGAGCAGGGCGCTGGCCACGTTGACCTCTCGGCGGCTGAGCGCGGGGGCGGCAGCACGCACCGCAGCCCGAACCGGTGCCTGCTGGCGGGTCGCGAGGAGGATGAAGAGGGCCAGGACCCCGACCATCGCGACCAGGTTCCCGGGGAAGGGCAGCAGGAAGAAGGCGATCAGCCAGGCCGCGTAGATGCCGAGCAGGCGGACGCGAGCGCTGGCCAGCGCGCCGCCGGCTCGGCGAGCCTGCACCAGCTCCCGGAGCGCGGAGGGCGCCTCGGACGGCACGGACCCCACCGAGAGCCGCCCGTCGCCCCCGACGGTGGGCACCCCGGTCGGGACCGACGGGCGGTTCCAACCCAGGGCCTCGACGACCAGCGACGACCAGGCCGCGGCCGGCCCGCTCTCGCCGACCAGCGGCCCGGCGGCCAGCGCCCGAGCCGACCCGCTGGCGGTGGTGAGGGCCACGTCGGCCCCGAGGATCGGCGCACCGACCAGCGAGACGAGCGCCGGTGCGTCGAAGGCCGGCCGGGCACGGCGGATGTCGAGCCAGCCGAGCGAACGCCCCGACCCGCCGTCGATGACCTCCAGCCAGAGCCGGGCGTTGCGGATCGAGCCCGGCGAGAACCTCGGCCGGACCACCACCTCCGTGGCGGGCGTCCCGAGGTCGGCGACGGCCAGGGACCGGAGCTGGGCCGACCGGATGGCCTTGGTGCTGCGCGCCATCCGCACGGACACCACGAGCAGGACCCCGAAGAAGACCCCTCCGAGGACCAGCACCAGGGGCGACCCGGGATCGGAGCGGGGCTCGCACCCGCAGTCGCCTCCGAGCCGGACCTCCACGACCTCGTTCGGATCGACGTTCGATTCGTCCAGGAAGGTCACCGTCCACGCCTTCGGCTCGGGGCCGTCGAGCACGACGATCTCGGCGGAGCCCGGCGTGGTCGACGTGACCTGGGCGTGTCCCGGCTCTCCCCGGCCCACGATCAGCGCCACGATGCCGAGCGCAGTGATGAGGGCCAAGATCAGCCCGAACCCGAGCGGCAGCCACCCGAGCCGAGGGGCGAGCGACGTCATCAGCGACGGTCCACCCGTCCCCTGCTCCCTCACGCGTCCCTCCCCACCGGCCTGCTCAGCTCTCGAAGTCGTCGGCGCCGGCACGGAGCTTCCTCAAGATGCGGTGGAGGTCCCTCGCATCCCGGTCGGACAGCTCGGCCACACCCACCTGGGCGGCCACCACGGCCTTGGTGGCATCGCCCACCACCGACCGGCCCTCGCCGGTGAGCTGGGCGAGGGTGGTCCGCCGGTCCGTCGGATGCGGGACCCGCTTGACCAGGCCCTGCTGCTCCAGCCGGTCGACCAGGTTGGTGATGCTGGCCTGGTGGAGCATGAGCCGGTCGCCCATCTTCCCGAGGGGCAGCACGCCCTCCTTCGAGAAGTGGAGCAGCACGAGCACCTCGTAGCGGGCGAACGTGAGCGACCAGGGCCGCAGCGCCTCGTCGACGCGGGCGAGCACGATCTGCTGGGCCCGCATGATCGAGGTGGCGGCCTGCATCGCCCCGACCTCGTCCCACTCCTGGGCACCCCACTGGCGACCGGCCTCCTCGATGGGGTCGAACGGGAGCGGGCGCACCATCCCGCCACGGTACTCGCTCGGACATCCGACGTTCGGTAGACAGATAGTTGGAAGTCAAAGTAATCTGGTCCAGGTGAGCAGCCCCGATCTCCACCAGCCCGTCCACCCGGTCCGGTTCGTCACCGCCGCCAGCCTGTTCGACGGCCACGACGCCTCGATCAACATCATGCGGCGCATCCTCCAGAGCCAGGGCGCCGAGGTCATCCACCTCGGGCACAACCGCTCGGTCGACGAGGTCGTCACCGCCTGCGTCCAAGAAGACGTGCAGGGCGTGGCCATCAGCTCGTACCAGGGCGGCCACGTCGAGTACTTCCAGTACCTGGTGGACCTGCTGGCCGAGCGAGGGGCCGGCCACGTCAAGGTCTTCGGGGGTGGCGGCGGCGTGATCGTCCGAGCCGAGATCGACCACCTGCACGCCTACGGCGTCAGCCGCATCTTCTCCCCGCACGACGGCCAGTCGCTCGGTCTGCCGCAGATGATCAACACGCTCATCGAGGCCACCGATGTGGATCTCGCCGCCACCCTGCCGGCGTCGCTCGACGCGCTGTTCGGCGGGGATCAGGCCGTGCTCGCCCGCACCATCACCGCGATCGAGGCCGGCGCCCTTCCGGCGGCGCAGATCACCGAGCTGCGCGCCGCGGCGCAGGCGCGGTCCGTCCCCGTGCTGGGCATCACCGGCACCGGCGGGTCCGGCAAGTCCTCGCTCACCGACGAGCTGGTCCGCCGCTTCCGCCTGGACTCCGAGGACAAGCTCAAGGTCGTTGTCATCGCCATCGACCCGTCGCGGCGCAAGGGCGGCGGCGCCCTCCTCGGCGACCGCATCCGCATGAACTCGATCGATCCGGCCACGGTGTACTTCCGCTCGCTCGCCACCCGCACGCCCGGGACCGTCGTGCCCGAGGGCACCGACGACATCGTCGCCGCCGCCAAGGCCTGGGGCGCCGATCTGGTCATCGTCGAGACGCCGGGCATCGGCCAGGGCGACGCCGCCATCGTCGACCACGTCGACCTGTCCCTCTACGTGATGACCCCCGAGTTCGGCGCCGCCAGCCAGCTCGAGACGATCGACATGCTCGACTTCGCCGACGTCGTGGCCATCAACAAGTTCGACCGGCGCGGCGGAGAGGACGCGCTGCGCGACGTCCGCCGCCAGATGGTCCGCAACACCGAGGCGTTCGGGTCCTCCCCCGACGACATGCCGGTGTTCGGCACCGTCGCCAGCCGCTTCAACGATGACGGCGTGACCGGCCTGTTCCAGGAGCTCCGCACCCGGCTCCAGGCGCAGGGCCTGCCGGGCGGCCAGGGAGCCCTCGCCGCCGTCGACACCAAGGTGTCCTCCGCCGACACCGCCATCGTCCCGCCCGCCCGCGCCCGGTACCTGGCCGACATCGCCGCCGACGTCCGCGAGCACCACGCGAAGGTCGCCGACCAGGCCGCCGTCGCCCGTGAGCTCCAGCAGCTGCGGGCCGTCCGCTCGCTCGTCGAGGGGGCGGGCGGGGACATCGCCGCCGCCAAGCTCCCCGACCTGGAGGCCGCTGCGGACCGCCGTCTGGGCGCCGAAGCCCGAGACCTGCTCGCCGACTGGCCCCAGACCGTCGCCGACTACACGGGCGACGAGCACGTCGTCGAGATCCGCGGCCGGGAGCTCCGCACCCAGCTGACCAAGGAATCCCTGTCGGGCACCAAGATCCGCCGGGTCGCCCTCCCGCGCTTCGAGGACCACGGCGAGCTCCTCCGCTTCCTCATGCTGGAGAACCTGCCCGGCCGGTTCCCGTTCACCGCCGGCGTGTTCCCGTTCAAGCGCGACGGCGAGCGGCCGGCCCGCATGTTCGCCGGCGAGGGCGACGCCTTCCGCACCAACAAGCGCTTCCACCTCCTGTCCGAGGGCCAGCCCGCCACCCGCCTGTCCACGGCGTTCGACAGCGTCACGCTCTACGGGTTCGACCCCGACCTGCGCCCGGACATCTACGGCAAGGTCGGCAACTCCGGCGTCAGCATCGCCACGCTCGACGACATGAAGGTGCTCTTCGACGGCTTCGACCTGTGCGACCCGTCCACGTCGGTGTCGATGACCATCAACGGCCCGGCGCCGGCGATCCTCGCCATGTTCCTCAACACCGCCATCGACCAGCGCCTCGACCGCTTCCGCTCCGAGGAGGGCCGCGAGCCCACCGGCACCGAGGCCGCCGAGCTGCGGGCCTGGGTGCTGGCCAACGTGCGAGGCACGGTGCAGGCCGACATCCTCAAGGAGGACCAGGGCCAGAACACCTGCATCTTCTCCACCGAGTTCGCCCTCGGGATGATGGCCGACATCGCCGAGTGGTTCGTGGCCGAACGGGTCCGCAACTTCTACAGCGTCTCCATCTCCGGCTACCACATCGCCGAAGCGGGCGCGAACCCCATCAGCCAGCTCGCCTTCACCCTCTCCAACGGGTTCACCTACGTCGAGGCGTACCTCGCCCGGGGCATTGCCATCGACGACTTCGCCCCCAACCTGTCGTTCTTCTTCAGCAACGGCATGGACCCCGAGTACACGGTGCTCGGCCGGGTGGCCCGGCGCATCTGGGCCGTCGCCATGCGGGACCGGTACGGCGCCGACGAGCGCAGCCAGAAGCTCAAGTACCACGTGCAGACCAGCGGCCGGTCGCTCCACGCCCAGGAGATGGCGTTCAACGACATCCGCACCACGCTCCAGGCGCTCATCGCCATCTACGACAACTGCAACTCGCTGCACACCAACGC
>JAOBWH010000137.1 GCA_025463265.1 Ilumatobacteraceae bacterium | reverse complement strand
CACGGTGTCGATCGACGTGCTCGCCGGTCACTTCATCTCCGAGGGCGCGGATGAGGGCCTTGCCGGCGACCTGGCGTTCGCCCAGTCGATCGTCGAGACCGGGTACTTCACGTTCTCGGCACGCGTCCTGCCGTCGTACAACAACTTCTCCGGACTCGGTGCCGTCGACGGCGGCACCGGCGCCGCAGCGTTCAGCACGGCCGAGCTGGGCGTCCGGGCCCAGATCCAGCACCTGCGGGCCTATGCCGACCCGACGGTCACGGCGGGGAAGCTGGCCCACCCGGTGATCGACCCCCGGTTCTCGCTCGTCGCCCCCAAGGGCAAGGCGCCGACGTGGGAGCAGTTCGGCAACGGCATCTGGGCCACCGACCCGGGCTACGCGGCCAAGGTGATCAACGTGTACGACCAGATCCTCGCCTACGCCGGCGTGTCGGGCACCACCCCCACCACGACCCCGACCACGACCCCGCCGCCCACCACGGTGCCGCCCCCGGTCCGGTCCTTCCCCCCGTTCTCATCGGGTACGGCCGCCGTCAACCAGGCCTACGCCGACATCCTCGGCCGCACGCCCACCACGTCTGAGCTCGCCTCCGGCACGTCGGCCCTCAACACCGGGGCGACGACCCCGTCGCAGCTCATCGCCGGCCTCGTCGCGGGGGAGGGCGCCGATGATGCCCAGCCGGTGGCCCGGCTGTACCTGGCGGGCCTGGGCCGGCTGCCGGACCGCAGCGGGCTCCAGTACTGGACCCGCCGGCACGCTGCGGGCGTGCCGCTGAGCGACCTGGCCCAGCAGTTCCTCGTCTCGAGCGAGTTCAACCGGCGCTACGGGTCCCCCGGCAACGCCGCCTACATCGACGTGCTCTACCGCAACGTCCTCGGGCGGGCGGCCGACGCCGACGGGCTCGACTACTGGAACCGGCGCCTCGTGGCCGGGAAGATCACCCGCTCCGGTCTGGACGTCCAGTTCAGCGAGTCCAGCGAGAACCGCACGAAGACCGCCGCCAAGGTGGAGGCCTCGGTCGTGTACGTCGGGATGGTGCTGCGTGCGCCGGACCCCTCGGTCCTCTCCTGGTGGACCACGAAGAAGACCGCCGGCAGCCCCCTCAGCACCCTCACCGACCTCGTGTTCGAGAGCAGCGCCTACCAGAACCGGTTCTGATCGGTCGGACGGGCGGTGCTCACAGCTGGGATGCGGCGGCCTCGTCGATCAACCAGAGCACCTGCTCGCTCGCGATGCGCGACGCGGGCAGGTCCTCGCCCCCGGCGATCGCCGCCAGCGCCGGCGCCTTCTCCTCGCCGGTGACGGTGATGATCGCCAGGGCGGCCCGCGCGATGCCGGCGAACGTGAGGGTCATGCGCTGGTAGGGGTTGTTCCCGAGCGGATCGTCGTTCATGGCGACGAGTCGGCCGGGATCGGCGTCGAGTGCAGCCGAGTGGGGGAAGAGCGAGGCGGTGTGGCCGTCGGCGCCCATCCCGAGGTGCACCAGGTCGATGCGGCCCAGATCGCCGAGGCGGAGCTGGTAGGGGTCGGGGCCCTCGGCGCAGCGCATGAGGTGGGTGGCGTTGGCCGCCCCGACGCGGTCGAGGAGCGCGCCGCGCGCCAGGTGGTAGTTGGAGTCCGGGTCGTCGTGGGGGACGCAGCGCTCGTCGCCCCAGTAGACGTCGACCTTCCACCAGTCGATCTGGCTGCCCGCCGTGTCGGCGAGGTGCTCGTAGCAGCGGCGGGCCGTCTCGCCGCCCGAGAGGGCGATGGAGAACGTGTCGAGCGGCCGGCCGCGGAACGCGTCGATGGTCTCCCGTGCGAACGCGGCAGGTACGTCGGGCGCCACGATGACCTCGCCGGGCAGCGCCATGGGCTCAGCTGCTCCCGAGGCCGTCGGCCTTGGCCTGCAGCGAGGCGATGAGCTCGTCGAACGCCTTGGCGAACGAGGCCACGCCCTCGGCCTCCAGCTGGACGGTGACGGCCTCCAGATCGATGCCCACCGCGGCCAGCTGGTCGATCACGGCGTGGGCACCGGGGAGGTCGGCGTCAGCGGTGCGGGCCACGGTCCCATCGGCGTCGAACGCCTCGAGCGTGGCCTCGGGCATCGTGTTCACGGTGTCGGGGGCGATGAGGGTGTCGACGTAGAGCGTCTTCGGGTAGTCCGCGTTCTTGGTGCCGGTGCTGGCCCACAGCGGGCGCTGCACCTTGGCGCCGCGAGCGGCCAGGGCGTCCCAGCGCGGACCGCTGAACTTCTCGAGGTAGAGCTCGTAGGCGAGCTGGGCGTTGGCGACCGCGCCCTTCCCCTTGAGGGCGAGGGCCTCGGGGGTCCCGATGGCGTCGAGGCGCTTGTCGACCTCGGTGTCCACGCGGCTCACGAAGAACGACGCGACGCTGGCGATGCCGTCGAGCGGACCGTCGTGCGCCTCGAGGCCGCTCAGGTAGGCGTCGATGACCTCTTCGTAGCGACGGACGCTGAACAGCAGCGTCACGTTGACGGAGTGGCCGGTGGCGATGACGGCCTCGATGGCGGGCACACCCTCGGCGGTGCCGGGGATCTTCACGTGGAGGTTCGGCTCGGCGATGCGCTCGTGCAGCCAGAGGGCGGCGGACGTGGTGCCGTCGGTGTCGTGGGCCAGGCTGGGCGCCACCTCGAGCGACACGAAACCGTCGACGCCCTCGGTGCGGTCGTAGATGGGCCGCAGCACCGCCAGCGCGGCCTCGATGTCGGTGATGGCCAGCTCCCAGAAGGCATCGGCCACGGTGCGGCCCTCGCCGATCAGGGTCGCGAACTGCTCGTCGTACGCATCGCCGGCCGTCATGGCCTTCTGGAAGATCGAGGGGTTGGACGTGACCCCGACGATGCCGCGGTCGAGCCACGCCTGGAGCTCACCGCCCTCGATCCCGGCCCGGTGGAGGTTGTCGAGCCAGGGGCTCTGTCCGCCTTGGGCCAACAGGTCGTGCAGCTTCGTCATGGATGCCTCCGGGGAACGGTGTCAGTCGTCGAGTTCGTCGAGCTCGGCCAGCAGGGCCCGCGCCCGCTCGGCCACGTGCGCAGGGTTGATGCCGAGGTTGTCCAGCACGAGCGATCCGGGTGCCGAGGCACCGAAGCGGTCGATGCCGACGGAGTCGCTGGCCCAACGCTCCCAGCCGAACGTCACGCCGGCCTCGACCGACAGGACCAGCGCCTCAGCCGGCAGGACGTAGGCCTGGTACTCCTCGTCCTGCTCGTCGAAATCCTCCCAGCAGGGCATGGACACCACGCGCACCGCGACGTCCTCGGAGGCGAGCTGGAGGCCGGCCTCGAGGCAGACCGAGACCTCGGAGCCGGTGCCGACGAGGATGATCTCGGGCAGGTCGTCCTCGGTCTCGGGACCGAGCTCGGCCACGATGTAGGCGCCGCGGCTGACGCCGTCGTTGCCGGCGGTCCCCTCGAGCACCGGGAGGTCCTGGCGGCTCAGCACCAGCGCCGTGGGGCCGTCGAAGCCGAGGGCGTCGCGCCACGCGGTGGCGGTCTCGTTGGCATCGGCGGGGCGCACCACGCGCAGGCCGGGCATGGCCCGCAGCGAGGCGAGGTGCTCGATGGGCTGGTGGGTGGGGCCGTCCTCGCCGACGCCCACGGAGTCGTGGGTCCAGCTGTAGATGACCTGGAGCTTGGAGAGCGCAGCCAGCCGCACGGGCGGGCGCATGTAGTCGGCGAAGACGAAGAACGTCCCGCCCACCGGGATGACGCCACCGTGGGCCGCCATGCCGTTCATGATCGAGCCCATGCCGTGCTCGCGGATGCCGAAGTAGAGCTGGCGGCCACCGGGTGTGTCGGCGGTGAAGGGCTCCTGGCCCTTGATCAAGGTGCCGGTGTTGCCCGACAGGTCGGCGCCGCCGCCCATGAGGCCCGGGACGGTGGCGATGAGGGCGGCGAAGATCTGTCCGCTGGCGACGCGCGTGGCCACCTTCTCACCGGCCTCCCACGTGGGCAGCGCCGATTCCCAGCCGTCGATGCCGGTCTGGGCGAGGGCGGCGTCGAGGGCGGCACGGTCGCCGCTGTACGCAGCGAGGCGCTGCTCCCAGGCCGCTCGCTGCTCGGCGCCCTTGGCGCCCGCTGCGGCGTAGTACTGGGCGACCTCGTCGGAGATGGCGAAGGTGGCCTCGGGATCCATCCCCATGACCTTCTTGGTCTCGGCGATGTCCTCGTCCTTGAACGCCTTGCCGTGCGCCGCCGGGCTGTCGGTGAGGGTGGGGGACGGGTAGGCGATGTGGCTGCGGACCACGATGAGCGACGGCTTGTCCTCGACCGCCATGGCCTGGCGGATGGCGCGCTCGAGGGCGTCGAGGTCGTTGGCGGCCTCACCCAGGTTCTGCACGTCCCAGCCGTAGGCCTCGAAGCGCTTGGCGGCGTCGTCGGTGAGCGCCAGTTCGGTGGGGCCGTCGATGGTGATGTGGTTGTCGTCGTAGATGTAGACGAGCCGACCGAGGCCGAGGTGGCCGGCGAGGGAGGCCGCCTCGTGGCTGATGCCCTCGGAGAGGTCGCCGTCGCCGCAGATCACGAACGTGTGGTGGTCGCAGACCTCGGCGCCGAACTGGGCCCGGAGGTGCGCCTCGGCCACGCCGAGACCGACGCCGTTGCCGACGCCCTGGCCGAGCGGCCCGGTGGTGACCTCCACCCCGGCGGTGTGGCCCCGCTCGGGGTGGCCGGGGGTCCTGGACTCCCACTGCCGGAAGGCCTTCAGGTCATCGAGGCTCAGGTCGTAGCCGGTGAGGTGGAGCATCGAGTACAGCAGCACCGATGCATGGCCGGCGGACAGCACGAAGCGGTCGCGGTCGAACCAGTCGGGGTGCTGGGGGTCGTAGCGCATGATGCGCGTCCACAGCACGTGGGCGAGCGGGGCGAGGGCCATCGCCGTGCCCTGGTGGCCGCTGTTGGCCGCCTGGGGCATGTCCATGGCGAGGCCACGGATGGTGTTGATGGCGCGGAGTTCCAGGTCGTCGGTGGTCATCAGTGCTGCCGGCTCGAGAGAAGGGTCGGCTCCCACCCTACTGATCGCGCCGGAAGCCCCTCCCCGGGGTCGGCGCCGGGGAGGGGTTCGGACGTCTGACCAGCCTTCGCGTGACCCGCGGCACAGATCTGACGAGGTGTCAGAAGCCCGGTACCATGGGTGCTCCACACCAGGCCATAGGGGGTCCACCACGTGATCGAGCACGATCGTCTGTACATCGGTGGCGAGCTCGTCGAGCCCGCCGGCACCGGCACCATCGAGATCATCAACCCGTTCACCGAAGAGGTGGCCGGGCGGGTGCCGGAGGGGACCAACGCCGACATCGACCACGCCGTCTCCGCGGCGCGCACCACGTTCGACACCACCGACTGGTCGACCCGGCCGGTGTCCGAGCGGGCGGCGATCCTCGCCCGCGCCTCGGCCGCCATCCAGGGCCGCATGGACGAGCTCACCCAGCTGATCTCCACCGAGATGGGCAGCCCCTCCGGCTGGGGCCTGTTCGGCCAGGTCCTGGCCCCGAGCATGATCCTCGACTACTACGCCGGGCTCGGCGACACCTACGCCGTGGAGGAGACCCGCGCTGGCATGTTCGGGCCGGTCCTCGTCCGCAAGGAGGCCATGGGTGTGGTCGGGGCGATCATCCCGTGGAACGTCCCGCTGTTCGAGGCCGTCATGAAGGTCGCTCCGGCTGTCATCGCCGGCTGCACCGTGGTCCTCAAGCCGTCGCCCGAGACGGCCCTCGACCCCTACGCCTTCGCCGAGATCATGGAGGAGGCCGGGCTGCCCAAGGGCGTGCTCAGCATCGTCCCCGGCGGACGCGAGATCGGCGAGTACCTCGTCACCCACCCGCTGGTCGACAAGATCACCTTCACCGGCTCCACCGCCGCCGGGATGAAGATCGGTGCCGCCTGCGGCGCCCTGCTCCGCCCGGTCACGCTCGAGCTCGGCGGCAAGTCCGCCGCCATCGTCCTCGACGATGCGGACCTCGCCACCGTCATCCCGAACCTGCTCGACGCCGGGATCATGAACAACGGCCAGGCCTGCGTGGCCACCACCCGCATCCTCGCCTCGCGCGCCAACTACGCGAACGTCCTCGACGCGCTCACCGAGGCCGTGGCGGCCATGGTCGTCGGCGACCCGCTCGACCCCACCACGCAGGTCGGCCCCGTCGTGGCGGAGCGCCAGCGCGACCGGATCCTCGGCCTGCTCGAGACCGGCCGCAACGAGGGCGCCCGGGTCACCACCGGTGGCGGCCGCACCAGCCACGAGAAGGGCTGGTTCATCGAGCCCACCGTGTTCGGCGATGTCGACAACAAGATGACCATCGCCCAGGAGGAGATCTTCGGTCCCGTCCTGTCGGTGATCCCCTTCGACGACACCGCCGACGCCGTGCGCATCGCCAACGACTCGCCCTACGGCCTCGGCGGGTCGGTCTGGGGCGGCGCCGAGGAAGCCACCGCGATCGCCAAGCAGGTCCGCACCGGCACCATCCAGGTCAACCACTTCGGCATGGCCTTCGGCGCCCCGTTCGGCGGCTACAAGAACTCCGGCCTCGGTCGCGAGCTCGGCCCCGAGGGCGTCGATGCCTTCATGGAGAAGAAGGCGCTCAGCCTCGACCCTGCAGCCGGCTGATATAGCCCCGCTGCTGCGAACCGCCCCGTCCCCGCCGAGCATCTCGGCGGGGACGGTCGCGTCCGGACCAGACTGTCGCCATGCGTGATCAACCGTTCGAGCTGGGTGGCATCAACCACCTGGCGCTGGTGTGCCGGGACATGGAGGCCA
The DNA here is from genome assembly GCA_025463265.1 of Ilumatobacteraceae bacterium. Classification (GTDB taxonomy): domain Bacteria; phylum Actinomycetota; class Acidimicrobiia; order Acidimicrobiales; family Iamiaceae; genus Aquihabitans. The sequence continues at coordinate 820 of JAOBWH010000137.1, read as the reverse complement.
CCGTCGCGTTCTACGAGGGCGTGCTCGGGATGCCGCTCATCAAGACCATCGAGCTGCCGGTGGGGCTCGGGCAGCACTTCTTCTTCGACTGCGGAGGCGGCGACTCGCTCGCGTTCTTCTGGTTCCCCGACGCCCAGGAGCCTCGACCCGGCGTGAGCGGGCCGGGCTGCCGCCCCGATCAGGGGGCGCTGGCGAGCTCCATCAGCTCGATGAACCACGTGGCGTTCCAGGTCCCCGCCGAGAAGCTCGAGGAGTACCAGGCGAAGCTGCGCGCTGCGGGCGTCGACACCAGCGAGATCGCCAACCACGACGACAGCGAGTTCGGCATCTCCACCGAGTGGAACGACGACGTCTTCATCCGGTCGCTCTACTTCCTCGATCCCGACGGCATCCTCCTCGAGTTCGCGGCCTGGACCCGCCCCATGGGCCAGCCCGGTGACGTGGTCCACCGACCCAACCGGGCTGCGACCCCGGTCGAGTAGCTACGGGTCCTCGAAGAGCAGGGCGGTGGCAGAGAGGGCGTGGACGAAGTGCCGGCCGCCCACCGGCCCGATCTCCCCGGCGCAGAACATGCCGGCCACCGGGCCGCCGTCGAGGTGCTGGCTGACCACGCCGGCATCGTGGTGGGGGTGGGTGAACAGCGAGGTCCCGCGACCGGTGCAGGTGAACAGCAGGGCGGCGTCCCCACCCGCGTCGGCGAGCAGGTCGCGGAGGTCCTCGTCGGCCGATGCGGCGTCGCGGACCTGGAACTGGACCGTGGAGCCCACCTCCACCTCGGCGCCCACCGCGACGGCCTTGCGGGCGTGGTCCGCACCCAGGA
>JAOBWH010000126.1 GCA_025463265.1 Ilumatobacteraceae bacterium | reverse complement strand
TCGCCGGCGCCGCCTCGGTGGCGGTGGAGGCGGTCGACGTGACCGATGCGGCCGAGGTGGACCGGGTGGTCACCGAGACCGTGCAGCGGCGCAGGCGTGTCGACGTCGTGGTCCACGCCGCCATGGTGATGGCGTACGGGCGGATCGAGGACCTGCCCGTCGACGTGTGCACGACGGTGTTCGACACCGCCCTGCACGGCACGGCGAACGTCGCCCGCTCGGTGCTGCCGGTCCTGCGCGCCCAGCACGAGGGCTCCTTGGTCATCGTCACCTCGCTGCTGTCGTCGGTGGCGGTACCCGAGATCGGCGCCTACGTGGCAGGGAAGTGGGGCCAGCTCGGCCTGGCCCGGGTGCTGGAGCTCGAGACCGCCGACGAGCCGGGCGTCCACGTGATCACCACCGCACCTGGCGCCGTCGACACCCCGATCTACCGGCAGGCGGCGAACGTGACCGGCCGGCAGGGCGTCCCGCCTCCACCGGTGGAGGCACCGGACCGGGTCGCCCGGGCGATCGTCGACGCCGTCGACCACGGCCGGCGCCGGGCCTTCGCCAATCCGGCCAACCAGGTGGTGGTCTTCGGCTCCCGCTTCGTCTCGCCGCTGTACCGCCGGCTGGTCGGACCGCTGTACCGCCGGCTGGCGACCACCGGCTCGGGCCTGGCGGCCACCGCCGGCAACGTCTTGTCCCCGACCGGAGCGGGCACCGAACCAGACCGCCCTGATCTCCGGGGCCCACGATGACCTCCTTCGACGAACACGAGGATCCCCATGACCGAACAAGGCCCCCCACCCGAGACGAGCCCCGAACCGTCCAAGCTGGGATGGGTGGGTGACATCGAGCGCCTCACCCTCGACAACGACACGTTCCGCACCGTCGTGCACACCGGCCCGCACGCCCAGCTGACCGTGATGTGCATCCCGGCCGGCGGCGAGATCGGTTGGGAGGCCCACGGCCACCTCGACCAGTTCCTGCGCATCGAGCAGGGGCAGGGCCGCCTCGACCTTGGCACGTCCGAGGACACGGTCGACGAGCGGTGGGACGTGGAGGACGACTGGGCGATCGTCGTGCCCGCCGGCACGTGGCACAACGTCGTCAACACCGGCGACGAGGCGCTGAAGCTCTACTCCGTGTACTCCCCGCCCGAGCACCCGGCCGGCACGGTGCACCACACCAAGGAAGAGGCCGACGCTGCCGAGGCAGCAGAGGGCCACTGACCACGGTCCACGCCGCACGCTCAGCTGCGGCGCAGGCTCAGCTGCGGCGCCGGATCCCGACGACCCGGCGCACGCCGAGCACGATGGCGGCGGCCGCCGCCAGCCAGGGTCCGCCCACGATGATCGGATCCAGCCACAGGTGGGCGAGGTCGGCCCGGCGACGGCGAACCCGAGAGGACCAGCCGTGGCCCGAGACCTCGCTGCGCAGACCCGTCTGGGTGAACGGCTGGTCGGGTCGCAGCGTGGCGAACGACCGGAGGTGCGCCTCGGTGGCGTCGATGCGGTCGGCGCCGATCAGCAGCAGCCAGTGCGCAGCCCGAGCTTCGCTGTAGCGCCGGTACGCCAGGCGGCGGACCACCCCGGACAGGCCCCGGGTCGGGCACGACGTGCCGAACACGGGCGTCAACATGGCGTGCTCGATCGACCGCTCCCGGCGGCCATCGTCGAGCTGGCGCTCGGGGAACTCCCAGTGGGCGCCGTTGGCCTCGGGGTCGAGCGCTTCTCGCGGCACGGAGGGCCGGTCGGCAGGATCGAGGTCGACGCCCCACCCGGGGATGCGGGCCCGCAGCTCCTCGGCGGTCTCGGGCAGGGGCGGCTTGGCTGAGGTGTAGGTCACGAGGAGCTCCGATCAGGCGGCGTCGGTGGTGATGACGGGCTTGATGCAGCCGTCGAGCTTGGCGGAGAAGAGGTGGTAGCCCTCGGCGATGTGCTCGAGCGGGATCCGGTGCGTGATGACCTCGCTCGGCTTGAGGTGACCGTTGCGGATGTGCTCGAAGAGACGGGGCCACTGCCGCTTCACCGGGCACTGGTTCATCCGCAGCGTGAGGCCCTTGTTCACGGCATCGCCGAACTTCACGGCGCTGAACATCGGCCCGTAGGCGCCCACCACCGACACGGTGCCGCCCTTGCGGACCGAGTCGATGGCCCAGTTCAGAGCGATGGGCGAGCCGCCCTGGAGCTTGAGCTTGGCGGCCGTGATGTGCTGCAGGAGGTTCCCGTCGGCTTCGGCGCCGACGGCGTCGATCGCCACGTCAGCGCCGAGGAAGCCGGTCGACCGCTTCATCTCCACCACCACGTCGCGGTGCTGGGTGAAGTTGACCGTCTCGGCGAAGGCGAAGCGACGCGCCATCTCCAGCCGGTCGTCCAGGTGGTCGATGACGATGACCCGCCCGGCTCCCATGAGCCACGCCGAGCGGGCGGCGAACAACCCGACCGGTCCGGCACCGAAGACGGCCACGACGTCGCCCTCGGCGATGTCGCCGAGCTGGGCGCCGAAGTACCCGGTCGCCAGCGCATCGGTGCACATCAGGGCGTCCTCGTCGTCCATCCACTCCGGGATGCGGCTCGGGCCCACGTCGGCGAACGGCACCCGGACGAGCTCCGCCTGGCCGCCGTCGTAGCCACCGCAGGTGTGCGAGTACCCGTAGATCCCGCCGACCGCCGTGGCGTTGGGGTTCACGTTGTGGCAGTTGGAGAAGAGGCCCCGGGCGCAGAAGAAGCACGAGCCGCAGTACACGTTGAAGGGCACCATCACCCGATCGCCGACCGCCAGGTGCTCGACCGACGGGCCGACCTCGTCGACCACCCCGATGAACTCGTGCCCGAAGGTCATGCCGACCCGGGTGTCGGGCATCATGCCGTGGTACAGGTGCAGGTCGGACCCGCAGATGGCGGCACGGGTCACGCGCACGATGGCGTCGTTCGGGTGCTCGATGCGGGGCGGAGCTTTCTCCTCGACCCGGACCTTGTACGGGCCTCGGTACACCATCGCCTGCATCGGGGTCCTCCATCCACGGGCGCGCCGGCCCTCAGCGTTGCGCAGCCACTGTCCGCCCGGCCGCCGGGCAAACCAGACGTGCGCGAGCCGCTCAGGCCCTGGACCACAGGCCCGGGTCGGTCGCGCCTGGTTGAGGCGCTGGGCACCGGGCGGTCGGCCGGTGGAGGCCTCGTCCCGCCCGTCGATTCCCTCCTCGGCCGCGGCGGGGCGAGGCTCCAACCCGGGTGCCGGGAACTGCCCTCAGGTCGGGGTGGGTCCGGAGCCGCGGCGGGCCATCGCCCGGGCGACCAGCGGCAAGATCCCGCCCGCCGCGAACTGGCGGAGCTCCAGCGGCGTGTCGAGCCGCACCGTCACCGCCACCTCGGCCCCACCGATCCGCAGCGCCACCTCGTCGAGCCCGCCGCCCGTCGCGAGCGCGGCGACGCCGGTGATGTCGACGGTCTCATCGCCGGCCAGGCCCAGGTCGCCGAGCCGGACCCCGTCACCGAACTGGAGCGGGAGGACCCCCATGCCGATCAGGTTCGCCCGGTGGATCCGTTCGAAGCTCTCGGCGATCACGGCGCGGACGCCGAGCAGCGCCGTCCCCTTCGCCGCCCAGTCGCGCGACGACCCCGAGCCGTAGTCCTTGCCCGCCAGCACCACCAGGGGCGTGTCCGATGCTGCGTAGGCGACGGCAGCGGCGTGGATCGTCGTCGTCTCGCCCGTCGGCCAGTGCCGGGTGACACCGCCCTCGGTGCCGGGCACCAGCAGGTTGCGGAGCCGCCGGTTGGCGAAGGTGCCGCGCACCATCACCTCGTGGTTGCCTCGCCGGGAGCCGTAGGAGTTGAAGTCGTCCTCCTCGACCCCGCGCCCGCGGAGCCACGCACCGGCCGGACCCGTCGGGTCGATGGCCCCGGCCGGGGAGATGTGGTCCGTGGTGACGCTGTCGCCGAGCAGGGCCAGCACCCGAGCACCGGTCACGTCGCGGAGGTCGGAGGGATCGGCGGCGAGCCCGTCGAGGAACGGTGGCCGGTGCACGTACGTCGAGCCGTCGGGGTCCCAGGGGAAGCGGCTGCCGGAGGGGGTGGGCAGCTGGCGCCACCGCTCGTCACCCTGGTCGATGTCGTCGTAGGCGCGGGCGAAGACGCTGGGGTCCACCGCCCGCCGGCGCGCCGCATCGATGTCCTCGTCGGTCGGCCACAGGTCGGCGAGGCGCACCGGTTCCCCCCAGGCATCGGTCCCGAGCGCGTCCTCGGCCAGGTCGATGTCGACGGTGCCGGCCAGCGCGTACGCCACCACGAGCATCGGCGAGGCCAGGTAGCTCAGGCGCACGTCCGGGTTGATCCGGCCCTCGAAGTTCCGGTTGCCCGAGAGGACCGCGGCGACCGAGAGGCCGTGGGACCGCACCGCTGCGGCCACCTCGGGGAGGAGGGGCCCGGAGTTGCCGATGCACGTGGTGCAGCCGTAGCCCACCAGGTGGAAGCCGAGGGCCTCGAGCGTCGGCATGAGTCCCGCCCGGACCAGGTAGTCCGTCACGGCCCGGGACCCAGGAGCGAGCGAGGTCTTCACCCACGGCTGGCGCTGCAGGCCGCGCTCGACGGCCCGCTCGGCGAGCAGCCCCGCCCCGAGCATCACCGACGGGTTCGACGTGTTGGTGCAGCTGGTGATGGCCGCGATCACCACCGCCCCGTGGTCGAGGTCCACCTCGGTGCCGTCGGCCAGCGCCACCCGGACCGGCGCTGCGCCGTGCGCCGCCACCGGCGCCGCGACCGGCACCTCGGCGGGCGCTTCGACCGGGTCGGGTGCGTCGGGGTGGGGCGGGTCGCCCGACGGCGGGTCGCTCGCGGGGAACGAAAGGGCCGACGCCTCGTCCTGGCCGCCGGCACCCACGGCCGGGGCGAAGGTCTCGAGGGCGGTGGCCAGTCCCTGCCGCGCCCGGCGGAGCGGGATGCGGTCCTGGGGCCGGGTCGGCCCGGCGATGCTCGGCTCGACCGAGCCGAGGTCCAGCTCCACGGTGGAGGTGAACCGGGGCACGGCCTGCGGCTCGAACCAGAGGCCCTGCTCCTTGGCGTAGCGCTCGACGAGATCCACGTGGGACTCGGACCGGCCGGTCAGGCGCAGGTAGCGGAGGGTCTCGCCGTCGATGGGGAAGATGGTCACCGTGGAGCCGTACTCCGGGGACATGTTCCCGATGGTCGCCCGGTTCTCGACGGGCACGTTGGACACGCCGGGCCCGTAGAGCTCGACGAACGTGCCGACCACGCCGTGGTGCCGCAGCAGCTCGGTGATGGTGAGGACGAGGTCCGTGGCGGTCGTGCCCGGCGGCAGCTCGCCGTCGAGGCGGAGGCCGATGACATCGGGGAGCAGCAGCGAGGACGGCTGGCCGAGCAGCGCCGCCTCGGCCTCGATCCCACCGACGCCCCAGCCCATGACGCCCAGCCCGTTGACCATCGGCGTGTGGCTGTCGGTCCCGACCACCGTGTCGGGGTGGATCACGCCACCGGCCCGGTCTGCGGTGACCACGGTGGCCAGGTGCTCGAGGTTGACCTGGTGGCAGATGCCTCGGCCCGGCGGCACCACCCGCAGACCCTCGAACGCCTGCTGGCCCCAGCGGAGGAAGCGGTAGCGCTCGGCGTTGCGGTGGAAGTCGAGGTCGGTGTTGATGTCGAGCGCCTCGACCGAGCCGAAGGCGTCGACGCTGACCGAGTGGTCGATGACGAGGTCGGCCGGGATCACCGGTCGCACCGCCGCCGGATCGCCGCCCAGTTCCTCGACGGCGTCGCGCAGCGCGGCGAGGTCGGCGATGGCCGGGACCCCGGTGAAGTCCTGGAGCAGCACCCGGGCCGGGTGGAACGCCACCTCTCGCCGGGCACCGTCGCCGGGCCAGGCGGCCACCGCGGCGATGTCGTCGGCGGTGACCACCGTGCCGTCCTCGTGGCGCAGCAGGTTCTCGAGGAGCACCTTGAGGCTGTAGGGCAGTTCGTGCACCCCGTCGCCCGCGGCGCTGAGGTCGTAGCGATCGAGGCCGTCGCCGCCGGTCAGCGGGCGCCGGGCGCCGAAGGAGCCGCCAGCGGGGCCGGCCTGTCCGGGCTGTCCGGTCATCGGTCGACCTCGCCCATGATGGGATCGACCGACGAGATCGACGCGACCGCATCGGCCATGGTACCGCCGTGGAGGAGGTGCGGGAGCACCTGCAGGTTGGCGAAGCTCGGCCCGCGGATGTGGAGGCGGTAGGGCTTCGAGGTGGCGTCGGAGACCAGGTAGCACCCGAGCTCGCCCCGGGGGGACTCGACGGCCACGTATCCCTCGCCGGCCGGGACCTTGAAGCCTTCGGTGAAGAGCTTGAAGTGGTGGATGAGCGCCTCCATGGACTCGTCGATCCGCTGGCGGGGCGGTGGCGTGACCTTCTTATCCTGGATCCGGTAGTCGCCGGGCGGCATCTTGTCGATGCACTGGCGCAGGATCTTCATGGACTCGCGGATCTCGTTGAGGCGGATGGCGTAGCGATCGAAGGCGTCGCCGTAGGAACCGACGATCACGTCGAAGTCGACGTCGTCGTAGGCCAGGTACGGCTGGTCGCGACGCAGGTCCCAGGCGTAGCCGGTGGAGCGCAGCACCGGCCCGGACGCGCCGAGCGCCAAAGCCTCGTCGGTGGTGAGCACACCGACGCCCTGGAGCCGCCCCCGCCAGATCGGCTGCTTGTCCATCAGCACCTCGTACTCGGCGAGGCGCTCGGGCAGGCTGTCGAGGTAGGTCTCGAGCCGTTCGCGCCACCCGTCCGGGAGGTCGGCGGCGCTCCCGCCCACCCGGATGAAGTTGTGGTTCATGCGCAGCCCGGTGATCAGCTCGAGGAGGCGGATGCCCTCCTCGCGCTCCCGCCAGCCGTAGATCATCATCGACGTGGAGCCGAGGTCGAGGCCGTTGGTGGCGAGGAAGAGGAAGTGGGAGGTGATCCGGTTCAGCTCGCACAGCAGCATCCGGATCCAGATGGCGCGCGGCGGGAGCTCGATGCCCATGAGGTCCTCGGCGGCGGCGCAGAAGACGGTCTCGTTGAAGATCGGCGCTGCGTAGTCCATGCGCGTGGTGTTGGTCTGGCCCTGGAGGTAGGTGAGGGTCTCGCCGGTCTTCTCCATGCCCGTGTGCAGGTACCCGATCACCGGCTTGGTGCGCAGGATGGTCTCGCCCTCGAGCTCCAGCATCAGGCGGAGGACGCCGTGGGTGCTGGGGTGCTGGGGCCCCATGTTGATGATGGTGGTGTCCCCGGTGCTGGGGTCGGCCGTCGCGGCTTCGGTCTCGGACATCCGCAGCACGGCGCCTGCCTCCCGCAGGGCCTCGACCCCGTAGGTGCCGCCGATCGACGCCATCTCCTGGGACCCCTCCGACGTCGAGGCCATGGACCCCTTGGAGCCGGCGGCGGGCGGTGGGAGCGGCGGGCTCATCGGTTCGGCGCGTCTTTGAACTGGACCGGGACCTGGCCGACGCCGAAGTCCTTGCGCAGCGGGTGGCCCTCCCAGTCTTCGGGCATGAGGATCCGCGTCAGGTCGGGGTGCCCGTCGAAGCGGATCCCGAACATGTCGAAGACCTCGCGCTCGGCGGCCTCGGTGCCGGGGTGCACCTCGTACAGCGTCGGCACCACGGGGTCGTGCTCGGGGACCTGCACCCGGAGGCGCATCCGCCGGCGCGCCAGGTGGGACACCAAGATGACGACCACCTCGAACCGCTCGGGCCGGATCGTCGGGGGGAGCCCGGTCTGCGGGCTGGCCAGGTAATCGACCCCGGTGACGGTGAGGCACTGGATGTAGCCGTCGGCGCGCAGCTTGCGGACCAGATCCACGAGCTCGGACCGGTCGGGGAACGCCACGTCCTGCCCACGGACCTCCACGACGGGGATCCCGTGGATGTGGGCGTCCGGCGCGACCGGGTCGGTCGGATCCGGGCTCGATGCGCCCGGATCCCCGGCGCGGTGGGTCTCGCTCACGCGGCCGCCCTTCCCGGGATCGGGCCGATCAAGCAGATCGCGCGTCGGCTCCTCACGGCAGCTCCGGGTTCACCACATCGGGGGTGCGGGCGACGAGCGCTGCGGTCAGGACCAGATCGAAGCCCGGGGCCCGGAGCGGGCGGAGGGGGTCGAGCGACTCGCACGCCTGCGCCGCCTCGAGCAGGGCGTCGACGTTCTCCAGCACCGAGCGGTGCGGCCCCTGCGGCGCCTGGCACGCGGCCCGGGCGAGCTCCAGGCCCTCGCTGCCGTCGTCGCCGGCCAGCATCGGGACGACGGCGCTGCACACGGTGACGTAGACCCGCTCGAGCTCGGGCGCCAACGGCGCCTCGTCCGGGTCGACCGGTCCGAGGTCGGGCAGGTCCTCGCCTGCCAGCAGCCGCCCCAACGTCCCGCCCATCACCGCCCGGACCTGGTCGGGGCTGAGACCGGCCTGGAGACCGAGGCGGGCGCTCATGAGCGCGCCCTGGACCGGGCTGTTGAACGGCACGTCGCTGCCGTGGACGATCTGACCGGGTGGAATCAGCCGGAACGCAGCCCACAGGTCCGACGGGTTCCACCACGAGGTGTCCACCAGGAGGTTGGGTACGTCGGCCAGGTCCGGCACCACATCGGTGAACGCGCCGACGGCGACGTGGGCCAGCACCAGCCGTGCGCCGGGGTGCGCCTTCGCCCGGTCGAGCGCGTGGCCGCCCACGGACCGGTGGCCGACACCCGCGTGGATCAGCACCGGCAGACGGAGGTCGTCGGCCAGGGCGAAGACGTCGTCGAGGCGCCGGTCATCGAGCTCGAAGCCCTCGCCCCGAGGGTGCAGCTTCAGACCGGTGACGCCCCGCTCGAGCCCGCGCCGGGCCTCGGCGACCGGATCGTCAGCCGGGTCGAGGCGAGCGAACGCGGTGAGGCGACCGGCGTTGCGTGCCGCCACCTCCGCGACCTCGGCGTTCGACCGGCGGTACCCGGCCGGGTCCTGCACCGGGAACACCACGCCCCGGGCACCGATGCGTTCGAGCGACGAGACCACCTCGGCCTCCTGGGCCTGGTAGCCCGCGGGGTCGGTGGTGCCCAGGTGGAGGTGGCCGTCGTGGATCGCCAGCCCGGGCAGGGGGTCGGCGAGCGCGTCGAACCAGGGCTGGAGCGCAGCTTCTTGGTACACGAGGCGCACTGCACGCCCGAGGTCGTCGCCAAACGACGCGCTCGGCGGCCGAGGCGCCCCGGCCGGGGGTGCTTCGCCGCCCCTTTCGGTTTGTCGCCCCGCCGCAGAGGAAGAGCGTGGGCGTCCGGTAACCCCGTCGGGCGGAAGACAGGAGGAACACGATGGTCGATCACCACCGAGGCACCGGGGTCCCGCCCGACCTGGTCGTCTTCTCCCACCTGCGCTGGAACTGGGTCTGGCAGCGGCCCCAGCACCTGATCTCCCGGATCGCCGACGGACGGCGGGTGTGGTTCGTCGAGGAGCCGGTCGCCGGCCCCGTCGACGAGCCGGTCCTGCGGACCGAGGAGGCCGGAGGGGTCACCCGGCTGTGGGCGGAGCTGCCCGAGCACAACCCGACGGCGAGCTTCGACGAGCAGGCGGTCGATGCCTACCTCTCGCTGCTGCCCGAGGCGCTCGGGTCCTGCGACGACCGGCTCGCCTGGCTCTACACCCCGCTCGCCCTGCCGCTGGCCCGGTGCGTCGGCCCTCGCGCCCTCGTGTACGACGTGATGGACGACCTGGCGTCGTTCGCCGGCGCCCCGCCGGCGCTCGTCGCCGCCCAGATCGAGGCAGTGCGGTCCGCCGACGTCGTGTTCACCGGGGGACGCTCGCTCCACGAGTCGATCCTCCGGCTGCGCGACGACGGCGTCCACCAGTTCGCCTCCGGTGTCGACATCGACCACTACCGCTCCGCCCGGTCCTCTGGCGCAGGGCCGGTCGGGCCCCGGCCCCTGGTCGCGGGCTACGTCGGGGTCATCGACGAGCGGCTGGACCTTGCGCTCGTCGCCGACCTGGCCGACCGCCTGCCCGACTGGGAGATCCACATGGTCGGCCCGGTGATGAAGATCGAGCCCGAGGACCTGCCCCAGCGCCCCAACATCTCCTACTTCGGGTCCCGTGAGTACCGGGACCTCCCGGCGGTGATGGCCGGGTTCGACGTGGCCCTCATGCCGTTCGCCCTCAACGAGGCGACCCGCTCGATCAGCCCCACCAAGACCCTCGAGTACCTCGCCGCCGGTCTCCCGGTGGTGTCCACCCGAGTTCCCGACGTGGTCGCCGAGTGCGTCGCCGCGGTGGACCTCCAGGACGACGGTGCGTCCTTCGCCGAGGCGTGCGCCCGCGTCGCCCACGACGACGTCGCCCGCCGTGACCTCCAGGTGGCGGAGCTGCTGGCCCGGCGCAGCTGGGACGGCATCGCCGGCCGCATGGCCGAGCTGATCGAGCCCCACCTGGCACCCCGGCCCGAGGTCGGCGTCGGAGCCGAGGTCGGAGCCGAGGCCGAGGCCGATCTGCGGAGCGTGGCGTCATGAGCACCTCCAAGGACCGCATCGTCATCATCGGAGCCGGGCCGACCGGGCTCGGCGCAGGGTGGCGGCTCCAGGAGCTCGGTCACGAGGACTGGGTCATCCTCGAGGCCAGCGACCGCGTCGGCGGCCTGGCGACGTCGTTCACCGACGACGCCGGGTTCACCTACGACATCGGCGGCCACGTCATGTTCAGCCACTACGACTACTACGACCGCCTGGTCGAGAAGCTCATGGGGCCGGACTACACCGAGCTGGACCGCGAGGCGTGGGTGTGGATGGAGGACCGCTTCATCCCGTACCCGTTCCAGAACAACCTCGCCGACCTCGAACCGCAGACCGTCTTCGAGTGCGTCAACGGGCTCATCGCCGCCCAGAAGGCGGCCGCCCGCCCCGTCGAGAACTTCCGCGATTGGGTCGACACTGTGTTCGGCGAGGGGATCGCCGAGCACTTCATGCTCCCGTACAACTTCAAGGTGTGGGCGACGCCCGCCGAGCTCATGAACCACGTCTGGATCGGCGAGCGGGTCTCGGTGGTCGACGTCGAAGCGGTGCTGCGCAACGTGATCCTCCGCCAGGGCGAGCGCTCCTGGGGGCCGAACAACACGTTCCGCTACCCGCTGCGAGGCGGGACCGGGTTCCTCTACGACGGCATGCACGCCGCCCTGGAGGACCACATCCGGCTCGACACCCCCGTGGCGTCGGTCGACCCGGTCGCCAAGGTGGTGCGGACCGCAGACGGCACCACCTACCCCTACGACCACCTCCTGTCCACGATGCCGCTTACGTCGCTCATCGAGGTGACGGAGTCCGTGCCGGCCGCGATCACCGAAGCCGCCCAGGGCCTGCACTGGAGCGGGAGCCACATCGTCGGGGTGGGCATCGACCGGCCGGCCGGCTCGACGAAGAACTGGATCTACTTCCCCGAGCCGGACGTGCCCTTCTACCGGGTCACCTACTTGTCGAACTACTCGCCGTACATGACGGCGAAGCCGGACCAGACGCTGCTGCTCACCGAGACGTCGCAGTCGGGCCACAAGCCCGAACCGGCCGACACGATCGTCGAGCGCGTCATCGACGGCCTCATCTCCACCGGCCTGATGACCGAGGACGATCGGGACAAGATCGTCACCACCTGGCTCTGCTCGCCGGAGAAGTCCTATCCCGTGCCGTCGACCACCCGGGACGCCAGTCTGGGCACGATCCAGCCGTGGCTGCGCGAGCAGGGCATCTGGTCCCGCGGCCGCGACGGCGCCTGGCTCTACGAGATCGGCAACATGGACCACTCCACCATGCAGGGCGTCGCGTTCGTGGACAACGCGCTCGCCGGCGACCCCGAGACCGTGTGGATCCCTCGCGGTGAGGGCCAGGCCGGCGAGGGGATCCGATGAGCGCCTCCACCGACGAGACCCGCCAGCCCGAGCAGGCGCTGCCCGAGGCGCCGCTCGGCACCACCGGGCTCGACATCACCCGCCTCGGCCTCGGGGCCTGGGCCATCGGCGGCGGCGGGGCCCAGGGAGGGTGGGGCCCCCAGGACGACACCGACTCCATCGCCGCCATCCACCGGGCCGTCGAGCTCGGCATCGGCTGGATCGACACCGCGCCCGGCTACGGACGCGGTCGCGCCGAGATGGTGGTCGGCGAAGCGGTCCGCCGCCTGCCAGCTCAGGACCGGCCCCTGGTGTTCACCAAGTGCGGCCTGGTGTGGGAGGACGACACCAAGCCCTTCGACAACGTGCTCACCCCGGCGTCGATCCGCTCCGAGTGCGAGGCATCGCTGCGCCGCCTCGGCGTCGGGGCCCTGGATCTGCTGCAGATCCACTGGCCGGGCGAGGACGGGACGCCCATCGAGGAGTCCTGGCAGACCATGGCCGACCTGGTGACCGAGGGCAAGGTGCGCTTCATCGGTGTGAGCAACTTCGACGTGGAGCTGCTCGACCGGTGCGAGTCCGTCCGCCACGTCGACACGTTCCAGCCGCAGCTGAACCTGCTGGTGCGAGACGCCGGCGGCGACACGCTGCCGTGGTGCGAGGCGCACGGCACCGGCGTGATCGTCTACAGCCCGATGCGCTCGGGACTCCTGAGCGGTGCGTTCGATGCGCAGCGCGCGGCGTCGCTCCCCGACGACGACTGGCGGAGCAGCGATCCCGACTTCCAGCCACCGGGCCTCGACGCCAACCTCGCCCTGGTCGACGCCATCGCCCCGATCGCCGAACGCCTCGGCGCGTCGGTGTCGGAGCTGGCCATCGCATGGACCCTCCACTGGACGCCCGTCACCGGCGCCATCGTGGGGGCGCGCAGCCCGGCCCAGGTCGACGGGTGGGTGGGCGCAGCCGGTGTCTCGCTCGCACCCGAGGACCTCGACCAGATCGCCGCGGCCATCGAGGCCACGTCGGCCGGCGCCGGTCCGGCTCGCCCGCCGGTGCGGTCGGCTCCTGCGGACTGAGCAGCCTGTGGAGATGCTGGGCGCGTTCGAATCGACCTACCAGCCGGCGTTCGACGTCGATGTGGTGGAGACCACCCAGCACGACCGGCGCTGGCGGAGCGACCTGGACCTCCTCGCGTCGCTCGGCGTCCGGGGGCTGCGCTACCCGTTGCGCTGGCACCGCATCGAGCCCGAGCCGGGCCGCTACGACTGGACCCACACCGATGCCGTCCTGCACCACCAGCGCGACCTCGGGCTGGCCCCCATCGTGGACCTCCTGCACCACACCAGCTACCCGGCCTGGATCGGGGACCTCAGCTCGCCGGCGTTCGGCCCGGCGTTCCTCCGCTTCGCCGAGGCGGTGGCCGACCGGTACCCGTGGCTGCCGGCCTACACGGTGTGCAACGAGCCGTTCACCACGGTCCTCATGTGCGGCGAGCTCGGCCTGTGGGCGCCTCACCGCACGGGGCTCGACGGGTTCGTCGAGCTGGCCACGAACATCTTGCCGGTCGTGGCCGAGGCGTCTCGGCGCCTCGAACGAGCGCTCCCCCAGGCCCGCCACGTCCACGTCGAGGCCGCGGAGCGCCACACGTGGGAGGCGGCCGGCCGGGCCACCGCCGAGCTGTACAACGACCGCCGGTTCCTGTTCACGGACCTGCTGACCGGCACCGCCGTCGACCCGGGCCGTCCCTCCGTCGAGCTCGTGGCCAGCCACGGCGGCGAGGCCCTGCTGGAGATGGCGCCGGGCCACGTCGACGTGATCGGCATCGACTACTACGCCCACAACCAGTGGCACTGGACCGGCGACGGGAAGGGCACCAACGTGGCCCCCGCGCCCCCGCCCCTGTCCGATCTCATCGTCGAGTACGCCCACCGCTACGACCGGCCCTGCTCGCTGACCGAGACCAACCTCCGCGGCTTCCCGTCGGATCGGGCCAGCTGGCTCCGCTACGCCGTCGAGCAGTGCGAGCTGGCGGCCGACCGCGGAGTCGAGATCGAGGGTTGCTGCTGGTTCCCCACCATCGACTCGGCCGACTGGGCCTCCCAGCTCGTGTCGTCCGAGGGAGCGATCGACCCGGTGGGCGTGTTCTGGCTCGACGAGCACTTCGATCGGCACCGGTCCTCCATGAGCCGGGCGTTCGCCCTGGCTGCCGGCGGCGCGACCGCTCGCCAGCTGCCGGCCTACCGGTTCCGACCGCCCGTCACCGACTGGATCGCCGGCTGGATGCCGCACATGGCGCACTGGGACTGGATCGATCCGCCGGCCGACGAGCACGGGCCGAACCCCGACGCCCGAGCACCCGACGTGGCGCCCCCGGGCCTGCCCGATGGAGCTGGCGGATCCCGGAGCAGCCGGACGGTCAGCGTGGCCCCACCTGCGAGCGGAGGCGCCGCAGCACCGCGCTCAGCAGCCGCGAGACCTGCATCTGGCTGATGCCGAGGTGCTCGGCGATGTCCGACTGGGACCGCTCCTCGAAGAAGTAGAGGTGCAGCAGCTCCTTCGCCGGGCCGTCGATGGTGCGGATCGCCTCCATGAGCGCCACGCGGTCCACGGATGCCGACAGCCGGCCGTCCTCGGCACCCACCTGGTCGCCGAGCAGCTGCCCGTCGGGCCCGGCCGCCTCGAACGACCGGGTGTTGCGTGCGTGCAGGGCGTCCTGGGCCTCGAGCACCACGTCGAGATCGACGCACATCTCCGTGGCGAGCTCCGCCGCGGTGGGCTGGCGGCCCAGCCGGACGACGAGCCGATCGGTCGTGTCGCGCTCCGCCACGGCGAACTCGTGCACCCGGCGAGGGACCCGGACCAGCCAGCCCTGGTCCCGGTAGTGCCGTCGCAGGGAGCCGAGGATGGTGGGGGTGGCGAACGCCGGGAACGGGATCCCGCGCTCGGGGTCGAAGCGGCGCAGCGCCACCACGAGGGCCTCCAGCGCGACCTGGTCGAGGTCTTCGCTGGGCTCGCCGTCGCGCCACATCCGCCGCGCCAGCGACCGGGCGTAGCGCTCGTACTCGGCCACGAGCCGAGCGAGCACGGCGGCGTCGCCGGTGCGGGCGAACTCCAGGTGGTCGAGCCAGACGCGCTGATCGACCGCAGGGGTCTGGTCCTCGTCGCGCTCGTGACGGCCACGAGGGATCGTCCGCTCGAGGCTCTCCGCATCGTGCATCGACGCAGCGGAGCGACGATGGCGGAGCGGAGGGGCCTCGACGAGTTGGCCGGAGGAGCGGTGAAGGGTGGACATGGGTACCTCGCAAGTGCGGGGCAACCGAGTCCGGCTTCTTCAGACTGCGGTGCACGTGGTGTGTCGAGGCTGCTGGTCCGCGGTCATCGATCGACGACCTCGGTCTTCCAGCACAGCTCGGGGACCTGACGGCCCCTGCGAGCACCTCACGGCAGGCTGCTCTACCACCGAGCCGTTACCCCAACGTGGTACCGGTCAAACCTGACCCCTCCGACCATCTCCGGAGGGGTCGGGTCAGCTCTTCCTGGCCTGGTTCGTGGCCTTGATCCGAGCGTCGTCGGCCGCAGCCTTGCGGGCAGCCGTGGCCGCCGCCTTCTTCTTGGCGAGGGCCTGGCGCTCCGTGGCGATGGCCTCGGTGCGAGCCGTGCGCTCCTGGGCCTCGACCCGCTGCTCCGCGGCACGGCGCCGCTCCTCAGCCGCACGCGTCTCGGCCTCGGCCTTCTCCTGGGCAGCACGCTTCTGGTCACGGGCCCGACGGGCGGCCGCCGCCTTCTTCTCCTTGGCGGCGGCGGCAGCCTGCTCGCGCTGGCGGGCGGCCGTCTCCTCACGGGCGGCGCGCTCGGCGTCGGCGTGCTCGATCTTCGCTTCGGCCTCGGCCTCGAGGACCTCGGCGGCCCGCAGGCGGTCGACCTTCTCCGCGAGCAGGCGGCCCTTCACGGTGAGCTGGTCGTCGTGGAGCAGGGAGCCGACGGCTTGGATCACCGTGGCCTGCATCCCTTCGACCGCCAGGGCGGGCGGCCACTGCTCGTTGTCCTGCTCGCCGAGGACGCGCCCGGCGAGGGTGATGGGGAGCTGGGTGGCGGTCAGTCCGATCCGGACTGCGGGGTGGGTGATGTGCTCGATCAGGGTGTTGGACATGGTCACGCCTCCTCGGCGATCTGGGCGGCGCTGTCGAGCGCAGCCGCTTCGGCACGGGCACGGTCTGCAGCCTCGGCCAACCGCTGGGCCTCGGCACGCTCCTCGGCCTGCTGGCGTTGCGCCTCCGCCTCCTGGCGGGCGGCGGCGGCCTCGGCGCCGCGGGCACCGGCATCAGCCGCCGCCTCTTCCGTGCGGCGGCGCTGCTCGGCGGCGGCCTCCTGCTGATCGGCCTCGCGCTCGATCAGGTCAGCGCGGGCGTCGGCCGCTGCGTCCACGGCGAGCAGGCGCTGCTCGGCCTCGAGCTCCTCGGTACGGCGCTGCAGCTCGGCGTCCTGCTCATCGAGGTTCGCCGCTTCGGTCAGCTCCGCAGCCTCGCCGAGGGCGTCGGCCTTCTGCTCGTGCAGCTGGCCCTCGTGCTTCAGCGCCTCGTCGCCGAGCACGGCGCCCGCCACCTGCTTGGCCTTGCCCTTGACCCGCTCGATCAGCGGGCCTTCGTTCGATCGGTCCGTCATGGTTCCTCCGGTTGGTGTTCGACGCCACTGCTACCCCGCCCTCCTGGATGACAATCCACCGCCGGCGCGGCCATCGGTCACACCCGGCCCGGCCCCGGCCGCCTCCGAGGGGCCTGCGGTTGTTTGCTGCCCGGGCGCCGGGGTAGCGGCCGACCTCATCGACCGGCGTGCCACGTGCCCGCGTGCGCGCCACCGTGAGGAACCACGTTGCAGCTCCCCGCCGACAGCACGCCCCCGTGGGCCATCGGATCGTCCGCCTACGCACCGCTCGCCGAGGATCGCCGGGCGGACGTCGTGGTCATCGGTGCGGGGATCGCCGGGCTGACCACCGCCGCGCTCCTCGCGAGGGCCGGCAAGGAGGTCGTGGTGCTCGAAGGCCGATCCGTCGGCTCCGGCACCAGCGGGCGCACCACCGCCAAGGTCTCGGCACTCCAGGGCGCCCGCTACCAGGTGCTCGCCGACGTGCACGACGAGGACACCGCCGCCCGCTACGCCCGGGCCCAGCTCGACGCCCTCGCCTGGATGGCCGAGCAGGCCGGGCCGGTGGAGGCGGCCCAGTGGGAGCGCCGCACCGCGCTCACCTACGCCACCACCGAAGCGGGGCGGTCCAAGGTGGAGCAAGAAGCCCGGGCCGCGACCGCCGCCGGCCTCGACGTCGAGCTCGGCGGAGCCGATCTCCCCTTCGAGGCCACCGCCTCGGTGATGCTCGCCGATCAGGCCCAGCTCGATCCCGGCCCCTACCTGGCGGCGCTGGCCGCCGAGATCGCGGCGTCGCCCAACGGGACCGTCCACGAGGACACGAGGGTGACCGCCGTGCGGGGCCACCGGACCTTCCGGGTCGTGACCCCGCGGGCGACGGTCTCCGCCCAGCACGTGGTGGTGGCGACCCTGCTCCCGATCACCGACCGGGGCTTCTTCTTCGCCCGGGCGGAGCCCAAGTCGTCCTACCTGGTGGCCCTCGACGTCGCCGGGTCGGTGCCGCAGACCATGAGCCTGAGCGTCGACGAACCGTCGCGGTCGATGCGGACCGCCCGCATCGACGGTCAGGAGCGCCTCCTGGTGGGCGGGGAGGGGCACCACACCGGGCGCGGCGGCCCGACGCTCGCCCGCTACCAGGCCCTCGTCGACTGGGCCCAGGAGCACTTCCCCGTCAACGAGGTGGTGGCCCGGTGGAGCGCCCACGACTACGTGCCGGCCGACCACCTCCCCTGGGTCGGTGCCGCCTCGTTCACCAGCCCCCACCTGCTGGTGGCCACCGGGTTCGAGAAGTGGGGGATGACCATGGGCACCGCAGCGGCGCTCCTCCTGGCCGACACGATCACGGGGACCGAGGGGGTCTCCACGCCGTGGGGCGCGATCTTCGACCCGAAGCGGATGGCGCTGCGCGGGCTGCCGACCGCGGCACGGCTCAACGCCGAGGTCGCCGGGCACATGGCCTCGGACTGGATCAAGCCGGAGGCCGGCCCCGCGTCCGACGGGACCGGACGCCGCCGCCGGTCCGGCCTCGTCCCGGTCGGGGAGCCCGAGCCGAGCGGCCCGGCCGTCCGGGTCGTGTGCACCCACCTCGGCGGCGTGTGCGGCTGGAACGACGGCGACCGCACCTGGGACTGCCCGCTCCACGGATCCCGCTTCGAGGGGGATGGCACGGTCCTGGCGGCACCCGCGATCCGACCGCTCCGCAGCGCCGAGCCCCCCAGCCCCACCCCGGATGCCTGACCCGTGAGCGCCGTCGCTGCGACCACGCTCTTCGACGAGCAGGAACTGCGTTCCGTCTTCGACACCGGCCACGAGCTCACCATCGGGCTCGAGGAGGAGGTGCTCCTGCTCGACCCGCACACCCACCAGCCGGTCCCCCTCGGCGACGAGGTGGTGCGGCGGGCGGCCGACCCGCGGGTGAAGCGGGAGCTGCCGGCGTGCCAGGTCGAGCTGTTCACCCGCCCCCACCCCGACGTGGCGAGCGCGACGGCGGAGCTGGCCGAGGCTCGAGGTGTCCTGCGCCAGGTCTGCGGCGCAGCGATCGCACCGGCGGCGGCCGCCGTGCACCCCACGTGCCAGGAATCGGCCGTGCTGAGCAGTGCCGACCGGCACCAGCAGATCGGCGATGCGTACGGTGAGGTCGCCCGGCGCCAGATGGTCGGGGCCCTCCAGGTGCACGTCGCCCTCGGCTCCGCCGACCGGTCGCTCGCCGTCTACAACACCCTCCGGGGGTTCCTGCCCGAGGTGGCGGCGCTGGCGGCGGCGGCGCCCTACTACGAGGGGCGCGACACCGGCCTCGCCTCGATCCGGCCCGTCATCTCGGCCCAGCTGCCCCGCCAGGGCGTCCCGCCGGCCATCGAGTCGTGGTCCCGGTTCGCAGCGGACCTCCGCTGGGGGTCGGCGAGCGGGTCGGTGCCCGAGCCGCGCCAGTGGTGGTGGGAGCTGCGGCCCCACGTCATCCACGGGACCCTCGAGGTCCGGGTCCCCGACGTCCAGGCCACCGAGGCCGACACCGCAGCGGTCGCGCAGGTCGTGCACGCGCTGGTCGCCTGGCTCGCCGACGCGTTCGACCAGGGCCGGCCCCTTCCGGTGGCCAGCACGTGGCGGATCGCCGAGAACCGGTGGAGCGCCCTCCGCGACGGCGTCCACGGCACGCTCGCCGATCTGGAGTCCGGGGCGCCGGTCCCGACGTCGCGCCGCCTCCACCAGGTCCTCGACGACATCGAGCCCTTCGCGACGGCCGGCCTCGACGCGCCCCGCGCCCTGATCGGGGCGAGCGGCGCCGACGCCCTGCGCTCGGTGCCGGTCGCCGACGCGGCGGCGTCGCTGATCGAACGGTTCTGACCAGGCGGCCGCCCGGCCGGCCTCACCGCTTCCGCGCTGCGGTCCCCGGTGCCGTCGCCCGGATGATCACCACGTCCTCCTCGTCGACGTCCGACGGGATCGTGCCGAGCGCCTGCTGCTCCCGCATCAGCGGGCCGAGCGGACCCCGGTCCCGCTCGGTCACGCACGCGTCGACCAGCCCGGACGCTCGCAGCCGCGCGATCGTGGCCTCTTCGTCGCACAGGGACGAGTGCACCACCATGACGACGCCGCCCGGCAGCAGGTGCGCGGCGGCCTCGGCGCAGATCTCGTCGATGACCGTCCGGCCGTCCCGGCCCGCCACCCACGCCCGGGACCGCCCGTGGCGGGGCAGGTCATCGGTCGGCGAAGGCACGTAGGGCGGGTTGCTCGTGATCAGGTGGAACCGACGGTCCGCCACCGGCTCGAAGAGATGACCTCGCCGCACGTGCACCCGCTGCCCGTTGCGCCGGGCGTTCAGCGCCGTGGTGGCCAGCGCCCGTCGCGAGACGTCGACGGCGGTGGCGTCGCAGCCGGCCTGGGCGGCGGCGATGGCGACGATGCCGCTGCCGGTGCACAGGTCGAGCGACCGGCTCCCGGGCCGGATCGGCTCCCGCCCGACGGCGTCGGCGAGCATCTGGGAATCGGAGATGGGGCGGAACACGCCGGGAAGGGTGATGAGGTCCATGCTCGGCACTCACCCCTGCCACGTGGATCAACCGCGAAGCGGTCCGGGCCGGCCCGTCAGATCGGGAACGTGAACGTGTCGCCGCGGTCGAGCCGGTGGATCTGGGTCCGCAGCCGCCTCCACTCCACCGCGGCGTCGAAGTCTCGCAGCGGCGACTTCATCACCGTGTACTCCTCGTAGTGGATCGGGATGGCGGCGTCGGGGTCGAGCAGCTCCAGGGCCTCGGCGCCCTGTTCGCCGTCCATCGTCAGCAGGATCCCGAGCACCCGGGTCCCGCCGAGGTGGACGAGCGCCAGGTCGATGTCCGGGTACCGCTCGGGGATCTCGCGGAGGCGGTCGTGCATGAGGGTGTCGCCGCTCACGTAGATCCGGCACCGGCCGGTGCCGACCCGCAGGTCGAGCATGGACCCCATGACCGGGGGCATGATCGCGGCCAGGGGCTGGGGCGCGTGCTTGCCGGGGAGGGCGGTCACGTCGAGCTCGGTCGATCCTCGCCGGAGCGTCACCTTGTCCCAGGTGTCGAGCACCCGGACCCGGGTGAAGCCCGCCTTGCGCAGCTTCCCGGCCGCATGGGCCGTCGTGACGATCTGCACGTCCTTGGGCACGTCGCGGTCGGCGATCTCGTCCCAGTGGTCTCCGTGGTGGTGCGACAGGAGGATGACGTCGAGCGGGAGGAGGTCCGCCACCTGGGCGGTCGGTTCGTGGAGGCGCTTGCTCCGCAGCCCGCCGCCGAGCTTGGCGTGGTCGCCCTTGTGGAGGAAGTTCGGATCGGTGAGCAGGCGCAGGCCTCCCGCCTCGAGCAGGACCGTGGCGTTGCCGATCCAGGTGATCCGGACCTCCCCCGCGCCGCGCCCGGCCTCGGACCCGTTCTCGGGCCGGATGTCGGGCGAGGTGCCGTCGCCGGCGAGGGCGTCGACGGTCGGTGGACCGCTCGACTCCTCGATCGTGAGGACCTCGGCCGGCGGGCTCGGATCGGGAGGCGTCGGGGTCACGTCGGACATGGGTGCTCCTGCGGATCGGCGGCTGGGCTGCGCTACCCGTCGCTGGCCGGGACAACCGCGCTGGTCGAGATCCAGCGCAGCTCCGGGCCGTCGGGGGCTGTTTCCGCCACGAGCCACCGGGTAGCGATCGCTGACGTTCCCGACCGGAGAGAACCCCGATGCGCACCCCCTCCACGCACCCCGAGACCCGACGGCGCTCCCCCAGGCGACTGGCCGCAGCACTGGCGCCGCTGGCGCTGGTGATCGCCCTCGCCGCAGCCTGCTCGAGCGGATCGTCCAACCAGCCCGACGACCCGAGCGGGCCGAAGACGACGACGTCGGCGGTCGCCACCACCGGCACCACGCTGTCCACCAGCACGACGGGCACGACGGCCGTCGGCGGGGACACGTCCCAGGTCCCCGGCACCGCCGCCGAGGCCGGGGGCACCGAGGGCTCGAACCCGCCCAACGCCAACACCCAGGAGCAGGGCGGCGACGGCTCCACGGGCTACACCCAGGGCGGCGCCGACACCGACGACGACGACGACAGCGTCGGCGGATGACCCCTCGGGCTCCACGGGCCGAGGACCGCCGCCTGCACACGTTCGAACGGTCCGGCCTCCTGTTCGACGTCCGCGAGGACGGGCCCGGCGACGGGCCTCCCGTGGTGCTCCTGCACGGCTGGCCCGGAGGAGCGTCGACGTGGGATCTCGTCGCGCCGGCGCTCGCCGAGGCCGGCTACCGCACGCTGTCCCCCGATCAGCGCGGCTACTCGCCCGGGGCCCGCCCATCGGGACGGCGCGCCTACCGGATGGACGAGCTCGTCGCCGACATCATCGAGCTGCTCGATGACGCCGCGCTCGACCAGGTGCACCTCGTCGGCCACGACTGGGGCGGTGCCGTGGCGTGGACGCTCGCCGCCCGGTTCCCCGAGCGCGTCGCCTCGCTGACGGTGCTGTCGACGCCGCACCCCCTCGCCCTCGCCCGCTCGCTCTGGTCGAGCGACCAGATCCTCCGGTCGTCGTACATCGGCCTGTTCCAGCTGCCCGTCGTCCCCGAGTCCCTGCTCCTCGCGCGAGACGCCACGGTCCTGCGTGCCGCGCTGCGGCGGTCGGGCCTGCCGGGCGATGTGGCCGATGCGTACGGCCGTCGGCAGCAGGACCCGGGGGCGCTGTCCGCCTCGCTCGCCTGGTACCGGGCGGTCCCCGTCGGCTCGCTCCCGGCTGGCGACGTCTCGGTCCCCACCCGCTTCCTCTGGGGGAGCCGAGACAGCGCCCTCGGGCGGCGAGCTGCGGAGCTGACCGGCGATCACGTCAACGGGCGCTACCGCTTCGACCTCATCGAGGGGGCCACGCACTGGCTCCCCGAGCTCCACGCCGGGCTCGTCGCCGCCGCCGTCGACGAACACGCACGGACCTCCGCAGCGCCGCAGGCGAGCGCGGCGCGTCAGGCCGCCTCCTAGGGCGAACGGTTGCCCGGCCGGGGGAACGGGCAGCGAGTCGACAGCACCATCACACCACCCAGACCAGCACCCAGGAGCCTCCATGTCCGACATCGATGACACGACCGCCTCGTCCGACGCGCCGCCCAGCAGCCAGCAGCACATCGAGCTCGCCCTCGGGGTCCTCCGCCTCGGCGTCGGCGCCGCCCTGGTGGCCGCGCCGCGCTGGGCCGGGCGGATCTGGGTCGGTCCCGGCGCCGACGGGCCGGGCAGCCTGGTGTTCGCCCGGGCCCTCGGCGCCCGCGACGTCGCCCTGGGACTGCGGATCATCACCACCGTGCGGGAGGGTCACCCGGCCGGGCCGTGGATCGTCGCCGGCTTCGCCGCTGACGGCGCCGACGCCGTGGCGACGCTCATCGCCGCCCAGCACCTCACCCCGGCTCGGCGGGTCCTGTCCCCGCTGGTCGCAGGAGCCGTCGGTCTCGTGGGCTGGCGGTCGTACCGCGCCACGGCGCACGACTCCTGACCGCTCGCGGGACTGAATCCGACCGGTCCGGGTTGAAACCTCACCCAGTGGGTAGGTCTGGCTTGGAGCCTCGCCGGTCCCTGGGCAACCCGCCGCCCGAGGGCGCGGCGAGGCTCCGTTCGGTTTCGTGAGCCGGTCCCCGGGTAGCACGCTGGGTGACCCGTTGACCGCACCCGTCGAGAACCCGGCTGGTGCGTGAGGATCCAGGCCCCCGTCCGCGGCGGGGACCTGCGTATCGCTACGGCCGCCCCCGGGCAGTCGTCCCGGTGACCGTCGACCCCTACGAAGCTGCGTTGACGGTCGGCGGCATCGCCGCGCTCATCGCCGCGTGGGTTCCCGCCTACACGTCTCGCCGACCGCTCTCGCTGCCGGTCGTGCTGGTCGGCATCGGCGCCCTGTTCTTCCTCCTCCCCTTCCGGTTCCCCACGCCGGACCCGAGAGCGCACCTCGATCTGACCGAGCGGACGACCGAGCTCGTCGTGATCGTCGCCCTGATGGGGGCGGGCCTCAAGATCGACCGCCCGTTCGCCTGGCGCCGGTGGGGACTGACGTGGCGGATGATCGCGATCGCCATGCCCATCACCATCGGCCTGACGGCGCTGGCGGGCGGGCTCGCCGGTCTCGCCGCCAGCAGCGCGCTCCTGCTGGGCTCCGTGCTCGCACCCACCGATCCGGTCCTGGCGTCGGATGTGCAGGTCGGGGAGCCGTCGCTCGGCGAAGACGCCAACCCGCACGCCGAGGACGACGTGCGCTTCACCCTCACCAGCGAGGGCGGGCTCAACGACGCCATGGCCTTCCCATTCGTCTACGCCGCCATCGCCGTCACCGAGCACGGGTGGGCGCCCTCGGGCTGGGCCCTCGAGTGGGTGGCGTGGGACCTGATCGGGCGAACCGCGATCGCCGTGGCCGTCGGCTGGGTGGTGGGGCGGTTGCTCGGCATCGTGGCCTTCCGCCCACCGGGCCGCCTCAGCGCCCTCGCCGAGACGCCGCAGGGGTTCGTCGCCATCGCCGGGACCCTGCTCGCCTACGGGACGACCGAGCTCATCCACGGGTACGGCTTCCTCGCCGTGTTCGTCGCCGCGGTCGTGCTCCGCGGCACGGAACGGCACCACGAGTTCCACGCCGACCTGCACGACTTCGCGGAGCAGGTGGAGAACCTCCTCGTCGTCGCCCTGCTGTTCCTCTTCGGCGGAGCCCTGGTCTCGGGGATCCTGGGGGCGCTCACCTGGCAGCGGGCCGCGGTGGCGGTGGTCGTGGTGTTCGTGATCCGGCCGCTCTCCGGACTCGTCGCCCTGGTCGGCTCCGAGCTGATCGCGGCCGAGCGGTTCGTCATCTCGTTCTTCGGGATCCGAGGGTTCGGGTCCGTCTACTACCTGGCCTACGCACTTGCCGCCGCGTCGTTCGCCGATGCGGACGCCCTGTGGTCGATCGTGGCGCTGACCATGGTCATCTCGATCGGCGTGCACGGGATCGGGGCCACGCCGGCGATGGCGTTCGTGGATCGCACCTACCGCAGCCGGCGGCGGCGTCGACCCGCTCCGGAGGAGGTGGGCTGACGGCCGCTGCCGGGGCGACGCCTACTGGGTCCGGGCGGACGCAGCGCCGCGATCGATCACCGTGATCAGCACGGCAGCGCTGATCACCGCGACGACGGATCCGAGGACGTTCAGCTCGAAGATGTCGCCCGTGCCCAGCGCGTTGGCCACGACCCCGCCGATGACCGAGCCGACGAGGCCGATCAGCAGCGTTGCGATGAGGCCGAGGTGCTGCCGACCGGGCAGGACGAGGCGCGCCAGCGCCCCGACGACGAGTCCGAAGACGATGAATCCGATCATGGTGACCTCCAGGTGGCGAGCGCGAGGTGCGCGAGGGCCTGACTGCCCCGTGTGCAGTCGTCGTAGCCATCCCCCTCCGGGCCCGTTCATGGTTCGTTCATCGACCACCTGGTCAACTCGTCCCATGAGCGCGATGTGGGACGGAGGCGCACCATGATCGAACCGGTCATCCCTGACAACGAGCGGGCGCGCCTCGCCGCGCTCTGGCAGCTGGAGCTGCTCGACACGCCTCGCGAGGAGAGCTTCGACCCCATCACCCGGCTCACCCAGCGGGTGATCGGCACGCCGATGGCCCTCGTGTCGCTCGTCGACGCCGATCGCCAGTGGTTCAAGTCGAAGCACGGCATCGATGCCGTGGAGACCGAGCGCTGCGTGTCGTTCTGCGGACACGCCATCAACAGCTCCGACATCCTCGAGGTGCCCGACGCCACGAAGGACCCCCGCTTCTGGGACAACCCGTTCGTCACCGGCGGGCTCCGCGTCCGGTTCTACGCCGGCTGCCCCATCGCGGCACCGGACGGCTCGCTCATCGGCACCCTCTGCGTGATCGGTGATGAGCCCCGGCACCTGTCCGACGCCGACCGGGTCGCGCTGCGCGACCTGGCGGCGATCGTCGAACAGGATCTCCTCCTGCGCCGGCGGGCGCACGATGACGAGCTCACCGGGCTGAGCAACCGGCGCGGCCTCCATCTCGTCGCCGGGCGGGCCTTCGCCCTGTGCCGCCGCCAGCGCGTGCCGGCGATGCTGCTGTACGCCGATGTCGACGGGCTGAAGACCGTGAACGACACCGCCGGGCACGAGGCCGGCGACGAGCTCATCCGTGCCGTCGCCGATGTGTTCCGGGGCTCGTTCCGCGAGGCCGACGTGGTGGCGCGGATCGGAGGCGACGAGTTCGCGGTCCTGCTCTCCGACTGCGACGCGTCGCCGGCCGAGATGGTCGCCCGACTCGAGCGAGGACTCGCCGATCCCGCGGCGAGCCCCAGCGGCCTCCGGCTCTCCGTGTCGATCGGAACGGCCCGCTTCGATCCGAGGGCTCCGTCGACGCTCGACGAGCTGATGCGGCGCGCTGACGGCGAGATGTACCGGGCGAAGCAGGCGAAGCGCCTCGCCGCCACGAGGTCGCACCCTCCGATCGCCTGCCTCGCCGGCTGACCGCATCGGCCCGCGCCTGCGCTGGCCGGGGGCTCGCAGCGTCGTCGGAGCAGCAGGTCTGCCCCCACCGACTAGGTTGGATCTGCTGCTGGCAACGCCGGCTCCGCTGCGACCGCCGTCCACTGGCCGCATCCGGGCTCCACGGGGACATGGAGAACCCGTGTACCCCATCGAGTCCCGCATCGCCTTCGCCCGTTCCGACCGCGCCCTCACCGTGATCATCGGCGGCGAGCTCGACGTGGCCACCGCGCCCGACCTGTCCGACCAGATCCTCCGCGAGGTCCGAGCCGGTGGCGGACCGGTCTGGCTCGACCTGGCCGGTGTGACGTTCTGCGGCTCGGTCGGCATCTCGCTGATCATCCAGGCCGGGGCCGCCGCTGCCGAGCAGGGCAGCCACCTGGCCATCGTGAACCCGTCGCCGGCCGTCTCGCGCGTCCTCGAGATGTGCGGCCTCGCCAGCTTGATCAGCGTCCGGATCGGCTGAGCGCGGGCGGCCCAGCCGAGGTCCGGGGGACGCCCCGCCGCCCCGCGGTCGACGGAGCGCGGTTTGGTTCCGGCTCTGCAGCGGGTACCAGGCGCCGGGTCCGACCTGGGACCCCAGGAAAGGAGCCAACCATGAACGAGACCCTCGACTCCGCCGGTCGACCGATCGTCGCCCAACAGGTGGAGACCCGGCCCGCTGCCGCCTCCGCCGGACTCCGCATCTTCCAGATCGCTTCGGCCCTCGCCGGTGCCGCCCTCTTCATCATCGGCCTCATCGCCATCTTCGATGTCGACTTCAACGCCAACCTGCTCGACACCACCACCTCGGTCGCCGGTTACGGCTTCAGCGCGGCGGGCGCCATCGCCGCCATCCTCCTGGGCGGCGCCATCTTGGTGGCGACCCTCGCCGACCAGGACCGCGGCGGTGCTGCGTTCGTCGGCCTGGTCACCATCGCCGTCGGGATCGGCGCCCTGATCGTGGACGGCCAGTCCGACTCCTCGATGCAGGTGGACAACCGCTCTGCCGGCCTCTTCATCGTCGTGGGCGCCGTCGTGTTCATCTGCTCGCTGGTGCCGTGGTGGTCGCACCGCCGGGTGACCACCGTCGTCCGCTGATCGCAGGTCTCCGCTCTCTGGCACCGCCGCCGGTGATGCGGACGCCGACACCCCGGCTCCCGCCGCCGGGGTGTCGGCATTTCCGCCCTCCCGTCGCGCCGTCGCCGACCACGGGGGCGGGAGTCTCGAACACCTTGGGCACGGGGTAGCAGGCTCGGTGACCGACCCCGCCTTCCGCCCGCCCAGCAGCGCGCCACCACCGTGGCCTCGCACGCTGCTGCTCGTCCGACACGGTGAGAGCGCCGGCAACGTGGCCCGCGATCTCGCCGAGGCCGCCGGCCACGAGCGCATCGACATCGAGGACCGGGACATGGATGTGGCCCTCTCGCCCGACGGCGAGCGCCAGGCCCGAGCGCTCGGAGCCTGGTTGCGCGACCAGGCCGACGCGGCCCCCGCCGTGATCCTCAGCTCCCCCTACGCCCGCGCCCGCCGTACCGCCCAGCTGGCGATCGCCGAAGCCGGTCTCGAAGCCGAGGTGGTCCTCGACGAGCGCCTGCGCGAGCGGGAGTTCGGCGTCCTCGACCGGCTCACGCACCGAGGGATCGAGGCCCAGTTCCCCGAGGAGGCCGAGTCCCGGGCCCGGCTCGGCAAGTTCTACCACCGCCCCCCAGGCGGCGAGAGCTGGTGCGACGTCGGCCTCCGGGTGCGGAGCGCGCTCGACTCGATCTCACGAGAGCACCAGGGTGAGCGCGTCATGGTGGTGGCGCACCAGGTGGTCATCTTCATGTTCCGCTACGTCATCGAGCACCTCGACGAGGCGCAGATCCTCGAGATCTCCCGTCAGGAGGAGCTGGTGAACTGCTCGGTGACCACCTTCGCCTGTGGGGCGGACGGCACCACGAACGGCATGGAGCTGGTGCGCTTCAACGAGACCGTGGCCCTCGAGGAGGCCGGCGTGCCCCGGACCACCGAGGACGACCCGGCGCCCGGGGGGCGGGCGTGAGCGGCACCGCCCCCGAGATCGACGTCTCGTTCCTCGCCCACCACCCGTTGCCCACCCCGGAACCGGGGGGCAGCAAGCACGACCGCGGCACGGTGCTGATCGTGGGCGCCACGGTGGAGACCCCCGGCGCGCTCCTCCTCGCCGGGCTGTCGGCGCTGCGCGTCGGCGCCGGCCGGCTCCAGATCGCCGCCCCTCGGACCGTCGCCCCGATGCTGGCGGTCCAGATCCCCGAGGCCCAGGTCATCGGGCTCGACGAGCACGCCTCCGGGACGGTGCGCCCGACGCAGCGGCTGGCGGAGGCGATGGCCGCCTCCGACGTCGTGCTGGTCGGGCCCGGCCTCGGTGAGGAGGAGCCGGGCCGGGTCCTGCTCGACGCTGCGGTCGCCGCGGTCTCGGAGGGCGGCGGGAGCCTCGTCGTCGACGCCGGCGCGCTCGTGGCCCTGGGTCAGGCACCGGGTCTGCTCGAGCCGATCGCCGCCCGGAGTGCCGCCATGCCGAACCCCGGTGAGGCGGCTGCGCTCGTCGGGGAGGGGGAGCTCGACGACGATGCGGGCGCCGCCGTCGACCAGCTCGTCGACCGCCTGGGCTGCACCGTGGCGCTCCGCGGGCCCGACACCTGGGTGGCCTCGCCGGATCACCCGAGGGTGATCGAGCGCAACGGCCCGCTGGGTCTGGCGACCTCGGGCTCGGGGGACGTGCTCGGCGGCATGCTCGCAGGGCACCTCGCCCGAGGAGCGGAGCCGTTCGACGCCATGGTGTGGGCGGTCCACCTCCACGCCGAGGCCGGCCGGGCGCTCACGAACGACGCGACCGAGCTCGGCCTGCTCGCCCGCGAGGTGATCGATGCGCTCCCGTGGGTGCGATCGTCGCTCGCCGGGCACCTCCTCCGCCCGTAGGGCGGAGGAGGTGCCGCAGCCGTGCGGCTACGAGCGGACGCGACCGTCGTAATCGTTGTCGCGGTCGTTGTCGTGGCGGCTGGCCAGGCCCATCGCCAAGACGATGGTCTGGACGAGCGCCGTGATGAGCCCGAGGATCAGGCCGATCTCGACGCCGACCTGGTCACCGAGCTCGGGGCTGATGGCGCCCTTGCCGAGGTACACGCCGATGGCGAGCAGCAGGCTGGTGGCGGCGAGTCCGGTGGGGACGGCGCTGGGCACGCCACGGCCGGGGCGGCGCTCGGTGGCACCGAGGAGGGCGATGAGGCCCGCCGCGAGGGCGAACCCGATGATGGCCGTGGTGGGCATCTGGAAGGCGAAACCGGAGTACTTGCTCTGCTGATCACCTTCTCCGATGCTCAACCAGCGCATGAACCCCAGCAGGAACATGAGCAGGCCGAGGGCGCCTGCGACCATGGACAGCATCCGCTCCCGGTCGGCAGCGTTGGACGTCTGCGTCGATGCAGTGTTGGCAACCATGTTGATCTCCTGTTCAGTGGACCGGTGTCGGCCCGACCCCTCCACTGCCGCTTCGCCCCCGGAACGAAACAACCTCGCGACCCACGACGGATCCGACCGTCGGTCGGCCATCATCCGCAGGCAGCGGCGAAGGGGCGCTCCTCGGGTGAGGCGTTCCCACCCGGGTGAGGGTTTCCCGGCCCGAGTCGCCGCCTGCCCTCGTGCGAGTGGGTCCACCGGTCGATAGATGACCTACGAGAACTCGGCCGACGGAGGCTGTGTCTCCGTAGGGAGCTTCATGCGTCTGCATCCTTCAGCACTCGGTGTGCGCAGCCGCCTGCTCGCGCTCGTCTTGGTGCCTGCGTTGTTCCTCGCCGTCGTGGGCATCTCGGCGACGGAGCGCCAGTACCGATCCGTCCAGGTCATCACCGACGTCCGCGTCGACGTGCGCGTCCTGTCCGATCTGACCGCACTCCGCCAGGCGCTGTTCGCAGCCCGGGCCCCCGTCGAGGTCAAGGTGCGTGCCGGCTCCGTCGGACTCGACCCCGAGACGGCGTTCGACCTGCTCGGCATCGAGGGCGGCACCAGCGACCTCGACGCGGTCGCCGCCCGTCTGCGGGCGCTGCCCGACGGCACGCAGCCGTTCACCATCGACAGCCTCGACGCCGTCCGGGCCCGATCCGAGCTTCATCCGGACGTGGCCCTGCTCGATCAGTTCGGCCAGCTCGACACCCTCGCCAGCAACCAGTGGGATCGTCGCTTCGAGCAGCTCCGCACCGAGGTCGTCGCCACCGGCAGCACGGAGCTGCAGGGCAGGCTCGACGACCTCGAAGCGGCGACGCTGGCCGTGTCGGGCGCGAGCGCGATGGTGACCGACCTGGCGGACTACTGGTTCGGAGCGCTCACCGACAGCGCCCGGGTGGGCCCGGCACGAGCGGCGATCGCCGTGGCGTCCGACCAGTTCGACGATGCGGTCGCCGATCTCGGGGAGAGCACCGATCCGGAGGTGGCGGCGACCGCCCGGCGCGTCACGAAGGCGCGGTTGGGCACGCCCTTCGCCGCCGCCATCGACGACACCATCGCCGGCCGGCCCCCCGACGCGGTCGAGGGCAAGATCGACGAGAAGGTCATCGCCGACACGTTCACCTCGAGCTTCGAGCTCTTCGATCCCCTGCTCGTGCTCATGGAGGGCCGCAGCGCCGGCCTCGCCGAGACGGCCACCGCCCTCGCCGACGAGGCGGCGCGGGCCGCGGTGCTCAACCTCGCCGGCCTCGCCGCCGCACTCATCTCGCTGCTGGTGATCTCGCTCGCCGTCGCCGGGTCCCTCGACCGCCCCCTGGGCCGCCTCATCGCCGCGGTGCGCCGGGTCGGCAACGGTGAGCTCGACGTGAAGCCGCTCCCGGTGGAGGGTCCGCTCGAGATCGCCGCAGCATCCGCCGCGTTCAACGACGTCGTCGCCAACCTGAACCGGATCGAGGGGAAGGTGGAAGCGCTGGCGGACGGCGAGCTCGAGGACCCCCGCCTGCAGGAACCGCTCCCGGGCGCCCTCGGGGAGGCCATGGAGCACTGGATCCAGCTCCTGTCGAAGTCCATCGCGCAGCGCAACGAGCTCCAGGCACAGCTCACCCACCGGGCCACCCACGACGCGCTCACCTCGCTGGCCAACCGGGCGGGGGCCCTCGAGGTCCTCGGCCACGCCCTCGCCCGGGCGAGCCGGACCGAGGCGCCGCTGGCCGTGCTCTACCTCGACCTCGACGGCTTCAAGGCCGTGAACGACAACTTCGGCCACCAGGCCGGCGACGAGGTGCTCTGCGAGGTGGCCCGCCGCCTCCAGGACGAAGCTCGCACCGGCGACGTCTGCGCCCGCCTCGGCGGCGACGAGTTCGTCGTCGTGGCCGAGAGCGTCGCCGACGTCGCCGGTGCGGCCGCGCTGGCTCGCCGGGTGACGCTGCGCATCGCCGAGCCGTTCATCGTCGGCGGTGCCGCGCCCGTCCTCACCCACCTCGCGGTGAGCATCGGCATCGCCATGCACACCGGGATCGATGACTCGCCGCTGTCGATCCTCGCCCGGGCCGACGAGGCCGCCTACCGAGCCAAGCGGACGCGCAGCCAGGTCGAGATCGCCGGCGGCGTCCTCCCCCCGATCGGGCTGCCCGAGCGGGCGCCCGCACCGCTGCCGACCACCTGAACCCTCGACCGGGTCAGGTCGGGGCACCGCCGGTCACTGGATGATGCGGATGACCCGGGGCGTGGCGTTGTTGGCGGGCAGGGCGACGTTGGTGCGCCCGCCGCTGACGTAGGCGGCGCCGGACCGGAAGGTGCCGTAGTACTTCGGGTTGGTCCGGCCGCTGCCGGTGATGTGGAACACCGCCCAGGCCACCGCGTGCATCTGGATGTCGTTGCCGTTGCCCAGTCCCTGGTCGGCGATCGGCACGAGCATGTCGCAGTCGTCGAACGGGCCGCCGGTCGGGCAGGGGGTGCCCCCCACGACCTGCGCGTTGATGTCCTGCTCGTAGCCGTTGCCGTTGTCAGCGTGCAGCCAGCCCGGGACCGTGAAGTCCTGGTCGGCGATCTTGCCCTTGAAGGCCGAGCCGGCGCCGCAGGTGGGCACCTGCGCGGACTGGAGCTCGACCGTGCCCATCGCCGTGGCCGTGGTGGCGTTGATCGTGTTGTCCCGGTTCAGGATCGGGTAACCCCCGACCTGGGCGTTTCCGCAGATGACGAAGGGCGTCCCGGTCCCGATCAGCGTCTGGATCGTGGCCGAGCTGGTGGCCGAGGCGGTCACGGTCTCCTGACCGGTGAGCTTGGCGAAGGTCGTGGTGCGGACATCGGTCGCCTTCACCCGCACCCCGGCCGCGATCGGGGAGATCACGGCCCACCACTGCTGGCAGCCACCGATGGCGGTCCCGACGTTGGTGATGACGGTGCAGTCGACCGACTCCGCCTTGTTGTCCTCTCCCAGGTCCCGCGTGGCCGCGTCCACCGTGGACCAGTTCGCTCCGGCGTACTTGACCGCGTCCAGCGCCCGGGCCCCGGCCAGGGCCGAGAGGTCGGCCGCGTTCTGCATGCTCCGGCGCTGCGAGTACGCCTGGCTCCCGTCGATGACGATGGAGGCCACCATCAAGATGGCGGTCATGCTCAGCGCCATGAAGATCAAGATGGCCCCGCGCTCGGACCGTCGGCCGGCATCGCCGGCGTCGGCGCCTCCGGTGGCGTGGTGGCTCAGGCGGAGGGTCATGTCAGCGTCACCAGGGGGTGGGTGGTCAGCGCCGTCGGTCCGGCGTACACGGTGCCCACCTTCGATCCGGTCGTCCACCGGAAGCCGTTCTTGTCGACCGTGGCCGTCCACCTCGTCGCGGTGACCTTGTTGAACGCCACCACCTCCTCCACCACGCCGTCGGTGACGATCCGCACGGTCAGCAGCGTGCACCCGGGGTTCGCGTTGGTGGTCAGGGTCAGGGCCAGGTCGTCATCCAGCGTCCGGTTGTTCTTCACCCCGGTGCTCGACGGGCTCGACGTCAGCCCGGTGATGACGCACCCGACCGGCGGGATCGTCGTGGTGGTCGGCGGCGCCGTGGTGGTCGTCGTCGTCGTCCCCGCCAGGGTGGTCGTGGTGGTGGCCGGTGCGGTCGTGGTCGTGGTCAGGCCCTCCGGCTGGTCGATGAGGCCCATGGTCGCCCGGCCCGTGAGGATCTTGGCGGGGATGGCGTGGCCCATCGGCGAGATGGGGCGGAACATCCACGCCACCGTCACCTTCAGCCGATCCACCTCGGGGTCCGCCAGGGCGCAGGTCACGGTGGCGCCGGTGGGATCGACGCACGCGACCGTGATCGCATCGACCTCCTGGCCCACCAGCTCCTCCCTCACGGCCGCTTCGATCGCCACCCGGTCGGGGCTGTTGACCACATCGGCCTGCTCGTGGCGGAGGATGCCGACGCGGGCACCGTCCGCTGCCGCCGACGAGGCCTGGCTGGACTGGAAGGCGGCCATCCCGAGGTCGACGAACCCGAAGATGGACAGGATCAGGATCGGAAGCGTGAAGGCCAGCTCGACCAGCGCGGCGG
Source organism: Ilumatobacteraceae bacterium (assembly GCA_025463265.1). Classification (GTDB taxonomy): domain Bacteria; phylum Actinomycetota; class Acidimicrobiia; order Acidimicrobiales; family Iamiaceae; genus Aquihabitans. The sequence goes on along the minus strand of JAOBWH010000126.1, from coordinate 171 downwards.
CCCGCTCCTGCGGACGGCCGCGGCCGTGATCGTGGTCCCGCTTCCCAGGGGGCACGTGCGTGAGGACCATCATCCCTGCACCACCAGCTCGGCGCGGCGCTCCAGCCGGGCCGTGTCGCCCACGAAGGCCACGCTCACGGGGCCCGACATCGCCACGTTCGCCCGCACGGT